>JAYUSZ010000284.1:0-9338 GCA_043755435.1 Bryobacterales bacterium
TTAGCGCTTTAGTTCACCGAGCGGTTGCGATCACTCGCGCGGTAGTGCCGCTACCCGTTCCCATGGCTCTCTCGCCGCGCCCACTGATGCAACCTTTATTAATCACCGTCACCCCATGTTTATTTCCCCTTTGAATTCATAGCAAAGCGCACTTGGCATAGACGGCCCCGCGCAATCGCCATGATAGCTTTTCAGCAGGAACCTTTATGCATAAGCTAGCCCTTTGCCTTCTACTTTTTCTAGTCACCAGTTGTTCGCGGCAAATCCGCGGACCCGTTGTGCCCAGAATTCTCTCGAATCCCATCTACACAGAAGCTCAATTTGCCCAAGACCTGCGCAGCTACCGCGAAATTCTTAATATCCCTGGCAAGGCGGAAAGTATCCGCAACCGGGTGATCTATGGGCTTATGGCAGACATCGAATACAGTTATCGCGCCTATGAAGGCAACCTGTTCATCGACAGCGGCAAGTTCAATGTTGGCAGCGACATTCTGGAGTTAGGTCTTGCCACTGCCGGGACACTCGCTGGTGCCAACTATACTAAGACGCTTTTGAGCACCATCCTTAGCGCTGGCGCAGGAGCGCGTTTGTCGGTTGGGAAAAATTTTTTTCGAGAAAAAGCGGTAGAAGCAGTGATCAACAGCATGCAGGCGCGGCGGAACCGGGTGGAGTCAATCATCATGGCACAACTAGCCAAATCAGTGACAGAGTATCCCTTGGAAATGGGTATTAAGGATGTCCGCGAGTTCTTCTTTGCCGGAACCCTGGAGGGCGGGTTGACCGAGATGAGCCAGCAATCGGCATCCACCGCCCACACTAATCAGACAATTCTCGATAAACTAAAGACGGCGCGATAAACTTAATGCAACCTCGGAAGCGTGAAGGCGTCCACATTCTATATGTATTTGCTGGCGATTCTTTTTGCCATTTCGATTTGTCTGCAAGCCGCAACGCCCGATGCTCGCTCGCTTATAGAAACCGCTATGGCGAAAGACGATCGAAACAATAAGCTCCGCCAGGAATATATCTACCTTCAAACCGAAACGGAACGCGAACTGGATTCCAGCAACAAGGTTACTTCCACCACGTCGAAGCAGCACGAGGTTCGCTATATTTACGGTGCCCAGTACAAGAAGCTGGTACAGAAAAACGGGGCTCTGCTTCCTGAAAAAGAGCGTTTGGCCGAAAATCAAAGGCTGGATAAGTTTGCCAACAAACACGCAAGGCTCACCGCAGCGGAAAAAGCTAAGATCGCTAAGGACCAGGAGGACAAGCGACGCAAGGGCAGGGAGTTCGCAAAGGAAGTCCCCAATGCATTTAATTTTTCCATCATCCGTGAGGAGAATGTGGAGGGCAAGCCTGCCTGGGTAATTCAGGCAGACCCTAAGCCTGGCTACAAACCCTCAAGCTATCAAGCGAAAATGCTACTGAACTTGCGCGGCTTGTTTTGGATTGAAAAATCAGAAACGCAAATCGTTCGTGTTGAGGCGGAGGTGTTGGACACAATTTCCATTGGCCTCTTCCTGGCACGCCTGTCAAAGGGTACCAGAGTTCGAGTGGAACAAACTTTGATCAACAACGAACTGTGGGTTCCAAAAGTCTTCCGAATGGACATTGATGCGCGACTGGCATTGCTCAAACATCTGCATGGCACAAACGAAGTGATCTTCAGTAATTACCGCAAGTTTTCGGCCGAATCGAAGATAGTAGCTACGTCAGAATCTCAATAGCCCAAATGCGACTGACAAACCGATGTTATGCCTTAACTGGTCTTGGCTATTCCGCACCCTGGTGCGTGAACGCCGGCGTGATTGCGGGGGATAGCATCACCCTTGTTGTGGATACTGGCGGCAATACTTTAGCTGGGCAAACCATCTTCGGCTATGCCTCTTTAGTGCGTCCACAAAACTCCTTGCTTGTGATCAATACTGAAAAGCATTTTGATCATATCGGCGGGAATGGTTTCTTTCGCCAACTAGGAGTGGACGTTTGGGGTCATGCTGAAATTCTACGAACTGCGGATGAGTTTGCAGGCGAGATTGCCGAGTTCAACGAAGCCATCCCTAATCCAGTACGCCGCGCAATTGGTGAGGCCCGCGCCTTCTTCACTCAAACTGGAGTAACGAACCCAAATCACCCAATTACGGAAGATACCCGGTTTGATCTGGGAGGAGTTACTGCGCAGATCCTACTGACACCCGGCCATACTCCCACGAATCTTTGTGCTTGGCTTCCAGAGGAAGGCGTTTTGTACTCCGGAGATTGCCTGATTAACGAGTATCTTCCGAATTTGGATGCCGGTAATGTGGCCGGTTGGCACATCTGGCTGGAATCCTTGGATCGAGTAGAGGCCCTAAAACCAGCGATGGTGGTTCCGGGTCACGGCCCAGTTGCACAAGGTAAGGATGTTAGCAGGATATTCGGAGAAGTGCGGAAAGTGTTGAGAGAATCGATCGTACGCGGAGCTTCGCCCACAAGTAAGTAAGACTTCCAACTACCTGCTTACACGCTTTTTCAATTACACGTGCAAGCAGGCAATTAACTAATAGTTAGTTTGGCAGTACAACAGTGTCAACCACGTGAATCACTCCATTGGACTGGAACACATTGGCCTGAGTGATTTTCGACATGCCGCCTTTTTCATCTTTCAGCACTATGGAATTGCCTTCCATCATTGCCCAAAGCGTACCGCCAGCAACGGTTTTCAACATTGTTTTGCCGCCGCCCATCTTGATTTGCTTCTTCAGATCAACACTCGATACTTTTCCCGCCACCACATGGTAAGTAAGAACCTTTGCCAGTGTAGCTTTGTTTTCTGGTTTCAAAAGGGTGTCTACTGTTCCCATGGGAAGCTTATCGAAAGCCGAATTCACTGGTGCGAAAACGGTGAATGGTCCAGCGCTCATGAGTGTGTCCACCAAGCCAGCAGCCTTTACAGCTGCCACCAGGGTTGTATGATCAGCGGAATTCACCGCATTCTCAACAATGTTCTTTGTTGGGAACATTTCCTTGCCGCCAACCATCGGGTTTTTTGCAAAAGCGCTGGATGCCATCAAGGCGGCAACGCTTGTTAGTGTAATCAAAGTACGTCTATTCATTTTTCATTTCCTCGTGTATTTCCCGCTCATTGCCGGGTTTCAATTTAACTTACGAATCGCTTTGTAAATTGGATTCAAGAAATCTGCTTTCGTGATTCTTGCGTAACAACAATCATGAAATTCATAGAAGAAGATGAAAAACGTTTAGGGCGTCGGGAGTTATTGAAACTTTCTCCGCTGCTGGCACTCTCCGCGTTTGCCTTTCCTTCTGTGCAGCGTCGGACCCTTGCAATTGGGCGCGAAACATCCAGTTCAGCCTTCGCCGCTTTTGCAGGCGGCACCCTCGCGCCAACTTTCAACAAATCGGAACTAACTCCATTTGAATTGTTTCCAGTGAACTCCTACTTAACCGAAGATCCCGGAGTTGACTCTGCCTCCTGGCGGCTAACTGTAAGTGGTGAAGTATCCAATCCCGGAGAATACACTCTGGCCCAAATTCAATCCCTCCCCAGGGTCGAACAAATCACTCAGCACATTTGCATTGAAGGTTGGTCCGTTATTGGTAGCTTTGCCGGTGCACGACTAAGCGACTTCCTGAAGTTAATAGGTGCGTCCCCAGATGCGCGCTTTCTTCAGTTCGAATGCGCCGATGATTACTACGAGTTTCTGGAACTGCCAGCAGCCAATCATCCGCAGACGCTGCTTTGCTATGAAATGTATGGTCAAGCTTTAACCCCAACTCATGGCTTTCCGCTGCGGCTGCAAATGCCTACCAAGCTGGGGTACAAGCAGGCCAAGCATCTGGTTGAAATGCGTGTGACTCGACTACTGGAGAAACGCCGCGCCTATTGGGTGGATCAAGGCTACCCGGCATTTGGAGGTCTGTAATCATGCGAACAACACACCCCTTTCTAATTCGGCTTGCACACTGGTTGAGTGCAATTTCTATTTTTGTTCTGGCCGCCAGTGGATTGCAAATCTTCCAAGCATTCCCCAGCTTCGGATCGAAATTGCCAGAGCCAATGGAAATTCCCACACCCGCATTCCTATCGTTGGGAGGTTGGTTGGGTGGCGCACTTAGTTGGCATTTCACCTTTGCCTGGTTCTTCGCATTTGGCACAGTGCTAGCCATGATCGATCTGGCGCGCGGAGGCTGGAGGCGCATCTGGCTAACAGGCCAAGAGTGGTTCGGAATTTGGCCCATGGCCCGCTACTACTTTCTGCGTGGACCCAAGCCAATGGTGAATGACTTATACAATCCCCTGCAAAAAGTTGCCTATCTCTCCATGACCGCTATCGCACTATTGGCGCTGATAAGCGGGACGATGTTGGCACAGCCTGTGCAGTTAGGTTTTCTGATTCAACTGATCGGGGGATGGCAGAGTGCACGCCTTCTGCACTTTGGTTGTATGCTGGCAATTGCGGCTTTTATCCCAGGGCATCTGGTTATGGTGGCACTCGCGGGACGACCGGCCATGCGGGCGATGTTAACTGGGAGAAGTGAAAACCCTTAGCTAACCACGCACTCTTGTGGAGCGCCAAAGGCCAGTTGCAAAGCGGGTCGAACTCTTTGATGTCCCAACAACCGAGTCATCCCGACGAATGCCTTCACAATGCGCGGTGGGTTTCCATTGCCCCAATAGGACGTCATAGACCGGGTCCCATGTTTTGGACAATCGAAAAAGATACGGTCACTCCACAACTTCCAACCCAAATCATGCTCAGGGTTATCGGCCATCACGTCCAGCATGTTTTGCATCAATCTAGCGCCGAACGCATTACGGTAATGATTCATGAACAGGATTTCGGAATGGCCATTTCGAACCTCGGCTGCAAACTGTGAAAAGTCCAAAGCGTTAGTAAGGTTTATGCAGGCATTGGGTTCCCGGGCATGCCGGTCACCGCCAGATACCAGTGGCTTCTGATACCGGTCTGCCAGTTCGGGAACCAGGCGATTTTCGCTCCAAGGTCTCAACCCATTTAACTCAAACGCGTGAATCTGCGGTTTATGCCGTTCCAGGAATCCTTCAATCATCGCGTGGTGAATTGCGTCCCCAACCTTCGGTTCATCCCAAAGAGGGTGATTGAAAACAATCAGCACTTCGGGAATGGCATGAAGAGTAGCCATTACATCATCAAGCAGTTTCGGATCGGGTGCATTCTTGTATTCCTGCATGGCTGCCTGCAGGTTCGCTGCTTTTTCGAACGGAAGATTGTGAATTCCAAGGTGAATGAAGCTACCGGGCAGAGGCACCGTCCATTCCACCGATATAGGAATATCCGCGTCGTGTGCTCGCAGCTCCATAGGTGCAAGAATTTCATTATGGTCAGTAAGGGAAACGTGCGGATACAACCCCAACTTGGAAATTTGTTGATGTTCTACATGGAAAGCTTGGCGGGAAGAAAGTGGCGGAGTCCAGTAGCCGCGATTGAAGTTCAGGTCTTCGCCGTTGATCATTTTGTAGCGTTCAATCTGCTTTTGGATAACGTTGCGGATTCCAGGAATTCTGCTTGTGATGCGCGGAATGAACCCCAACAGCTCATGCGAATGGAGGGTATGCCCGTGCAGGGAGATGCCTGTTCTAAAATTTTTACAGGGGTTTTCTGATTTCCATTCAAACAACAAGGTTGATGAGATCATTCGAGCGCGTCATCGTATTGTAATAGATTTGAAGATGGGAGGTTCAAGAAATGTGTAGAAGCATAAAAATTCTTCGTCAGCCGGAAATTTCGGCAACTACGGAGGAGGTGCAAGCGGCGGCGCTGCAATTTGTACGCAAGATCAGCGGCACCCGGAAACCGTCCCGGGCCGATCAAAATGCGTTTAATCAAGCCGTAGAAGAGATTGCGCACGCCAGCGAAAGGCTGCTACAAACAATGACCCCCAGGCGTTTAGCACCTGGGGGATCTAGAAAACAAGAATTCAAAGGTTCGGAACCGGGGGAGGTAGTACCGAACTGAACTTTTATTAGGATGCTACTTCGACAGCAACTGCAGCAGCGGCCTTCTTTCGTGTGGCCCGCTTCTTTTCTGCAGGTGGTTGGCGGTCAGATTTCTTCAAGTGTCCTAATGCGATGGAGGTCAAAAACTTCTTTTCTCCATGATCGTCGAACTTGATCACGATTTGTTCCTCAGTACAAGTGACCACACTGCCGAGGCCGAATTTCTGATGCTCAACTTGTGCACTTGTAGCGTAGGCGGGTTTAGCCATTCTTCAGGAAACTCCTAATACGAAGATAACACAATCTTTAGCATTTGTCCAACGGCTTGGAATCCTGCACTGCTCTGGCAAATTTGGCGAACAACCGCCCATTCACCGCATCGCCAGGAACTTGATCCTCAGGGTGCCACTGAACGCCAACCACAAACTGTGCACCCTCCAATTCAATCCCCTCGATTGTTCCGTCCATTGCAATTGCGGAGATGTTTAACCCTACGCCTAAACTATCCACTGCCTGATGGTGCCGCGAATTGACTCCGACGCTCATCTGCTCGAAGATTTCCCGCAGTTTGGACCCTGGAGCAAGCCCTACTTCATGCACCACCTTCCCAGGGTTTTCAAGAGTGACCACAGCATGATCAGGAATGTCCTGATGCAGCGTTCCCCCGAAGTGCACATTCATTAGTTGCATGCCCCGGCAGATACACAGCACAGGGATGCGAAGGGCCAAGGCTTGTTGCAGGATCTGCAATTCCATAGCATCGCGCTCATCGTCAATCTCAATTGTCTTTTCATGGGTTGGTTGCCCGTAGCGGGCGGGGTTCAAGTCGTTCCCACCGCTCAGCACGACACCTGTTGTATCCAGCACAGACGGCAAGGCCGCACCAGGTTTGGCCAACAACGGTTCCAACCCCACAGCTTGCAGCGCCTTCATATAGGGCAGGGCTTTTTCCGGGTAACGATAGCTAAGCAGCACGCGACTCATGTTTGTTCTATTCTAAGTCCTTATGCAGAATGACAGCCAGGACCTGGGCCGATTTGGTTATGCACAAGAGTTATTCCGCAGCATGGGCGGGTTTTCAAATTTCGCCATTTCGTTTTCCATCATCTCCATTTTGACCGGCGCAGTTACTTTATACGGCTACGGCCTCGAAATGGGCGGACCGCTGGAAATGACTTTGGGGTGGCCCATCGCCACATTCTTTACTCTGGCCCTAGCCGCCAGCATGGCTGAACTCTGTTCTGCTTATCCAACATCAGGTGCCATGTATCATTGGGCAACAGCTTTGGGTGGACCTGGATGGGGTTGGTTTGTAGCGTGGCTAAACATCATCGGCGGCATTGCAATTCAAGCGGGCATCAACTACAGCTGTGCACAGTTCATACTGCCTTTGACCGGCTACGAAGCATCAGCAACGAATATCTATCTAGTCTTCGCAATCACTCTGCTGATGCATGGCCTGCTGAATCACACCGGCGTTAAGTTGATCGCGATTCTGAATGACATGAGCGTGGCAGTGCATATTGCCGGGGTCGCCGTAGTTGTGGGGTTGGTGTTCTGGTTTGCACCGACGCAGCCTTTGAGCTTCCTGACGCAAGGTGTAAACAGCAACGGCCGTTCGCCCTATTGGTGGTGCTTTCTACTAGGACTTTTACAAGCTCATTGGACTTACACAGGATTCGATGCCTCCGCGCATATGGCCGAAGAAACCGAAAATCCACGCACCAAGGCTCCATGGGGCATTATGCTTTCCGTGGCTGTATCAGGCGTTGTGGGCTATGCATTGATCCTTGCACTAACTCTTGCAATTCGCAGCTTACCGGAAGTGCTGCAGGCAAAAGACGCTGGTGGAAACGCAATTCCACCAGCGATTGCAGTAATGCAACAGGCGTTAGGGGCGAAGATGGGCAACGCCATGGCCGCGCTTGCTTCTATTGCAATGTGGTTCTGCGGATTGTCCTGCCTTACGTCCACTTCGCGCGCTGTCTACGCTTTGGCTCGAGACAATGGCATGCCTTTCTCCTGCTTTTTCAGGCGCGTAAACCCAAAACATGGAACTCCGGGCCCAGCAATTTGGTTGTTAGTCATCGCCTCTGCCTTGGCCATGATTTGGACTGGCGCAATTCCTGTAGTTACTTCGCTTGGAACTGTTGCAACCTACATCTGTTACATCATCCCAGTGACCTTCGGATTATGTGCGCGTCTGAATGGTTCTACATGGCCTGAACTCGCTGAATGGCGCTTGGGTAGATGGGGGGTGCTTGTAAACGTGATTGCAGTGGTGTACACATCGTTTATATGTGTAGTTCTCATCATGCCTCCAAACGAGCTGGCGGGAAAGACGCTGTTCGGGTTGGTCCTCATGCTACTCTGTATTTATTTCGCTGACGTAAAGAAGAACTTCGCGGCCCCCAGTTGGGCAACGCAAGTCAACCAAAAGGATAGTCTTAAGTAAAATGGCCCTAACCATTCCTACCGCCCTCAAATCGCTTCCGCCTGCCAAGCTGTTCATCGATGGAAAGTTTGTAAATTCCGTCAGCAAATCGCTGATTGAAGTACGCAATCCTGCTACCGGCAAATTGATCACCTCCGTGCCTGATGCCAATTCAGTAGATGTGAATAAGGCTGTGGCGGCGGCTCGGGCCAGCTTTGAATCGAAAGCGTGGCGAGGTAAGGATCCGTCGGAGAAGGAGCGGATTCTTTGGCGCTGGGCTGATGTTTTGGATTCCCACAAAGAAGAATTGGCCGCATTTGTCTCGCTGGAAAACGGGAAAACTTTGCGCGAAGCGTTGCGGGCCGATGTGAATCCTGCCATTGACGCGCTGCGTTACTACGCCGGTTGGGTGCGGCGCATCTATGGCGAAACCATTCCCGTGGATGGACCTTACCTCAACTTCACCATGCGCGAACCAGTTGGCGTGGTGGGTGCCATTGTGCCGTGGAATTATCCGGTTTGCATTGCTATGTGGAAGCTTGGTCCGGCTTTGGCATGCGGCTGCTCTGTAGTTTTGAAGCCCAGCGAACTTACGCCACTTACTGCTTTGAAACTTGCTGAATATGCGGTGGAAGCGGGCCTTCCCGATGGTGTGCTGAATGTAGTTACTGGCTACGGCGCTTCCACAGGCGAGGCGATGAGCAGGCACATGGACATTGACAAAATCAGCTTTACAGGGTCTGTCCGCACGGCGCGAGCGCTGATGAAAGCTTCGGGGGAAAGCAATTTAAAGCGCTTGAGTTTGGAACTGGGTGGCAAGAATCCGAACATCATTTTTCCAGATGCGGATATGGACCAAGCTCTGAAATCGGCCTTCAGCGGGATTTTTTCAAACAAGGGTGAAGTTTGCAGCTCCGGGTCCCG
>JAYUSZ010000285.1:0-24945 GCA_043755435.1 Bryobacterales bacterium
GCTTCGACGCCAAATATCCGAGGTAGGAGCCGTATGCGTTAGTAGCGCCAGTACGGATCTGTGCGGGGGGTGTGGGGTAACTTGCATCCCTACCGCGACAGGTGAAGATGTCCTACTTACGGAAGATGCGCAAGTGAATTGAACCCCCGTCCCGGAGTTTCGCGACCATTAGTTGCGAGGAAGCCCATGAGAGCGCGCGGATTTCGCCAACTTGACCTTACTGGAAATTTACGCTCTTTCCACTCAACGAAAGATACAGCAACGCACCAAAATCCAAACCTGAAGCGTTGAACTTTGCTGGAGGACTGGTTAATCCGATGGCCATTAATCCGTTGAACGTACCCAATCCGCCGGTGAGCGTTGGGGGCAGTGCCGAAAGGACCCACGAAGGGATGGTGAATGTGCCAGGATTTCCTTGTGCCAGGCATTCAAAAGCTGCGCCGCTTTTGGACGTTATGGCACTGAAGCCAAGGATGACCACTGAGGAATCGCTGCTGCCACCGGTCCAGGTTACCGTCAAGTTATTCGATCGGTTCACGTTTGTAATGGAACCCTCGTTGGTCCAGGTTAGCGCCGTTGGAATTGCAAGCTGCCCGCTGAATGCGCCAACATCTGCACCACCCGAGCCATTGTCAATTCGATAATTGCCTGGCACCAGGTAGGGTGTTGTGTTGCCACCAGGCAATCCAGGGAGACCAAGACCGCTGGATATGTCTACGAAAGTCTCATCATAGGAAATAACTCCGCCAGCGGCAGTCCTCTTTTTCAAAGTCTTAGCACCGCCTGGGCCGTTAACGTTGATCGCTGCACCGGCATCGAGTGCTGTTCCCAGAACGTTTTCAACAGGGAGATTTGCTCCAAGGGTGGGCAACACAATACAGGAGCCAGGAGTAAGATCCTGTGTGGAGGAGGAAGCCAGTACCTGATCCAAAGTGCTTTTGGTGAACCCGCCGCTTCCAGTTTCGCTCTTCACGTTCAACGACCCGAACCCTGGAATTCCTGTGTCTATTTTTATGCTGGTGGTATTCAAAGTAATAGTTCCGTGGCGATAGTTGCCGGTTCGTTGGGCAATAGCCAGGTCGTCTGCAGTTCCGCTGGCGAAGCTGGAACAATTTCCGGCGGTCTTGCTAACAGCAATTGTGGTGAAACTGCTGGTTACTCCACCGGCGCGGATCGCCACAGGAACGTTGCATCCTTCCACGCCATCAGGCACGGTAAAGACGATTTGGTCAATTCCAGAACAGCAACCAGAACGACCGCGATAGGTAACTGCCGCCAATTTCCCGCCAACGTACACTTCTACGGGAATGGAGGTTAAGTCTCCTGGAATCGGGCTCCCTGCTTCATTTCCTGGTGCGGGTCCAAGACCGGTTCCCCACATGATGATGGGCTGACCCGGTTTGGCCGGCACTACATAGGAATTCACTGGCTGATCAGTACCGCTGTTCACATTCTGGAAAATCCCTGGCCCGGTGCCTTGTTGGTTCCGCGAAAAAGTACCAAAGGAACTGCTGACCACTCTAAAAGTGCGGGCTGCGCTGGCCTGTCCATTGTAGGTGAGGGTAATAGAGGCATTTCCAACAGGCGTGTTGGACGGCAGAATGGCCGCTACTTGTCCCGCTAGGGTATAGATCATAAAAGCGTTAACGGTTGTACTGCCAACGGTGACGCGGATGGAAGTTCCGCCCAGTGTGGTTGGCAAAGGGTAACTGGAAACCTGTGCCAGACTGGCGGGGCCGATTCCAGTACCAAAGACAATGAACATGGAGCCTTGGGCAATACCCCCGTTAGGGTTAGCCGGATTAGCGTAACTTGCTGCATTGACGATACCACCGTCGGTAATGGAGGGTTGAGCATTGGCGATAGTGCCAAGAACGCTCGAAAACAGCAGGAATGAGATAGTTTTTGTCATAGTCAAGGGGAGCCTCGCAAGGCTTATGTAGCCTAGTACTCCCTATCTTAAAGGTTGTTTCCAAAAAATGATAACCCATTTTTGCGGACATCACTGGACACTCAAAGTAGAGGCTAGTACCCCCTTAGAGGTGGAGCCTATTCCCTAGAACGGATAGGACTCTGAGTATTAGTTAAGCCCTCTATTTTCATGATTTTGGAGGGATCAAATCTGGTTAGTTTGTGATACACTATCGGTATTCACTTGTCCGAAAAGAGCATTGTTGGGATGAATGTAGTTTAAGAAATGCCAAGACAAGGGGAAATCCCTTTCTGTATGTATGGGATACGTTGATACAATTAGTTGACCAAGAACCATTGGAGGATTTTAATTATGAAAAGCCTTGCCATGCGCATCGGCCTTGTAGCAGTATTTTGCTTTAGCGGGGCGGCTCAAGCCGCGCTTATTTGGGACAACGGTGCCCCATCCGCTACGAACTTAGGCGGCAGTAATATGTCTGACACGAAACAAGCACAGGATTTCGTTCTTGCCAGCGCCACGAATCTTACTTCGATTCGGTTCTGGAATCTTGAACTAGTTCCTGCTGATTTCGTGGGGACAATTTTTTACCAGATTTTTACGAATTCAGCAGGCATTCCTAGTAATACTCTCGTAGCCTCGGGTACGGTAGTTCCTACTCGGGTTGCTGCGGGTGCAGCGAACTCCGTTTTAGGGTATTCTCCGTTTCAAAACGATTTGGCGATCAGTGCCAGTCTGGGTGCGGGAACTTATTGGTTGAGTTTGCATAACGGCGCACTGGGTTCCGTAGCTTTCACGGATTTCTATTGGACCTGGACCGACATTGGTGTTGCTAACAACACTGGCACAAACCTGGGACAGGAAATGGGATTGAACCCGGTAACCGGATGGACAACCAACGATCAGGAAATGGCTTTCAACATTTTTGGAGACGCAGGAGCACCAGTTCCTGAGCCAGCAACCTTTGTAGTTGCGGCGGCGGGATTATTTGTAGTCGGTTTGCTTAGAAAAAAACAATAAGATAGTGGCATCAGTGTCCGGTTGTAAAACTTAAGAAGTAATAAAGGGGCAATATATGAGAGGTCAAATACTCTCCGCCAGCATTGTGGCGGGATTTCTTAGCACTGTTGTGCTTGCACAGCAGAACGATACTATAGTAGTACCTACAACCAGTCACGGGGTCTCGCAGCCCCTTTATCAACTCGCCTTAGAGCAGACCGCAACCAATGCGGCACTAACTTCTGGAGGCCCCTACGTTGCTTCGGAAATGCTGCAAAAGCATGGGCCGGTGGTTAACGATGTAGAATCAGGACCTGCCACAATTACAGCACTGCCATCCTTTGCACAGCAACAGAACTCAGCCACGCGTCCATTTGGTGCTGTTGCCAACAACACTTTTGAAGGACCTGGGATTGGCCTGACCGGTTTCAATTTGACAGGTGCTCCGCCGGACACCACTATGGCAGTTGGGCCGAACCACATTGTGGCTTGGGTGAACAGTCAGTATGCGATTTTTGCCAAGAATGGGGCTGTCCTACTTGGCCCAGTGAATGGAAACACTTTATTCGCAGGGCTGGGCAATAATTGCGCAACAACCAATCGCGGCGATCCGATTCTGCAGTACGACAAGCTTGCTGACCGTTGGATTCTGAGCCAATTCGCTTTCTCAACAGATGGAATGGGTAATCCCACGGCTCCTTATTTGCAATGTGTCGCTGTTTCTACAACCAACAATCCTACTGGAACTTACTTCCTCTACACCATCGCATTTAGCAGCACGGCTCCTAGCGGATTTAATGATTATGGCAAGCTAGGGATTTGGCCGGACGGTTACTACACCACTTACAATATGTTTGGCGGAACGCCTGCGGGCGGCAACTCAGGAGTTGCTCTTTGCGCTTCCGATCGCATTAAGATGTTGGCCGGTGACAATACTGCCACCACTTTGTGCGCACCAATCGGATTCTACGGGGGTGGTGCCTCCTTCCTTCCTGGCGATTTGGATGGGACAACGCTGCCCACCACCACTGCGCAGGGTAACGTTATGATGCGCTATTCTTTTGGTGGTGTAAGCCTTCGTATTCTTAAGTTGAAACCGGATTTTGTAGCAGGCACAGTCACACTTACGGATGGCCTTGGGGGTGCAGCTGGTACTTTTGTTAATCTTCCGACCCCCGGGACTGTTGTAGCTTGCAACGGTGCCAGTGGGGCGTGCATTGCTCAACCTGGAACAACTACAAAGTTGGATACGTTGGCGGATCGTCTGATGTATCGTCTGGCTTACCGCAACCGCGGTGGTGTAGATAGTCTGGTGGTTACGCAATCCGTTGATCCTGACGGAGCTGGCGCGAGGAGTTCCGCAGTTCGATGGTATGAAGTTCGCTCACCGTTTAGCGCCACTCCAAACCTGTTCCAAAATGCAACCTACAACCCGGGAGCTACGGCCGACCGCTGGATGGGATCAATCGCCATGGATAAGATGGGGAACATGTTGATGGGTTACAGTGTGGCCGATGCAACTGCGGGCTTGAAGCCTTCTTTGCGCGTTGCTGGCCGTTACCGGACTGATCTACGCAATCAGATGCAAGCTGAATCTACCATCATCACCGGAACGGGATCGCAAACAATAAGGTCCAATGGCAATGCACTCACCCGTTGGGGCGACTACACAACGATGCAAGTGGATCCAGTGGACGACTGCACTTTTTGGTACATCGGCCAGTATTTGGTTGCGGATGGTGTTTTCAACTGGCAGACACGCATCGCCAGTTATAAATTCAATGGCTGTAACTAGATCCTGATTCTGTAATAACTTTGTGGCCGCCGGAGAAGTTCCGGCGGCCACTTTCACTTAACTTAAGTATTATGCCCAAACTAGCCTTTCTTACAATTCTCTTCTCAACCACTTTCCAAGCTTTTATCCAACAACAATCCTTCGCCCAACAAGCCGTTGTTCCGGACGACACAATCGTTCTGCGCTCCGGCGATTTCGCCCTCACCAAAGCCGAGTATGAAAAGCTGGTGAAGGGTTTCGACAGGGCTTCCGGCGCAACCACTTCAGGTACATCCAACCAGTCAACGCAGTCTGGCCGCGATGTGGCGCGGTTGCTGGCTCTTGTCTCTGAAGCGCAGCGCCGCGATATGGATAAGACACAGGAAATGGAATCGCTGATTCGCGTCCGGGGATATACCCTGCTTGCCAACGCACTACTGCCTGAGTTGGAAAAGCAGATCAAGACGGACGAAGCTGGCACGCGTGCCTTGTGGGTCTCCGAAAAGCACAGCTATGTTCAAGTGCAAGCGCGCCACATACTGATCCGGCATCAAGGCGTGAAGGTGGAAAAGCCTGGGCTAAAAGGGCTGACTCGCACAGAGACGCAAGCCAAGGCTGCTGCTGCTGCTCTGCATGCCAAGCTGATCAAGGGCCTTGATTTCGCAACCGCTGCGAAGAGCCAATCCGACGATGAAACCACTTCCAGCCTAGGTGGCATGCTGCCTACTTTCACGCGCGGCATGATGACTGCGGAATTTGAAATGGCCAGCTTTGATCTTCCGAATGGCGGCATCAGTGCGCCGATCAAAACAGGCTTTGGTTACCACATTATTCAAGTGGTAGACCGCAGCCCAATGCCCTTTGAGAAAGTTCGCGCCGCGCTGGAAAACATACGGGCAAGAAAGCTCTACGAAGAAATTGGAACCTCGAAGATTACACTGAATGATGCTTACTTCAAGTAGCTGAGGCAACAAACCGTCCATTTCGCGAAGGAAACCAATATCGGGACAACTTCCGAACCTTATCTAAAAATCCCTGCAACTTATTCTGTGGAGCTATACGGGCAACTTTGAAGAAAGTTTGCGTGATTCTCTTCCTACTCTCGCTTTCGTAAATAGCGAGGACCAAGGTTCAACAATCTTAAGACTCGCTTCACTTGGTTTGACATGCCAAGAGAGTGCGCCGAAACATGCAAAAAGCATAGGCGCGGGAAAAAAGGAGAGTACACATGAAGTATAAGAAAGTAGCACCGGAACATCCATTTGCAAAAGTCAAAGTAGAAACAGCTGAGTTGGCAAGTACCGTTGTGAGCGGTTCGAACGACCTTTTTGGCGCAAACAGTATAGAAACATTCTCAAGCGCCGGCGGTCTGACATACACGCATGAGGACGCCGATGGATTCTTAGATTATCCGACTTCCTTCCCCGGAAGGGCGGCAAACTATTGGAGTAAAGATGCGGGTGTGAAAGTTTGGGCCTACGAAGAGACGTTCGACAATTGGCAAGACACGTACGGCATGGACGCGGTGATGGTTTTTTATCATTCGGGTCATGGAGCAATGGATGATAACGGTGTCTTCCAAGCGCCTCTTGGCGGTAAATGGGATAACCGCGATTGGGCGTTTTCGAACAACATGGCGTTTGGCAACGAAGATTTGCGTTACTTGTTTTGGTCAACCTGTTTTTCATTGCGAGTAACCGGCCAGGACAATCCAATTCGAACATGGTGGGGTCCCAACAAAGGGGGACTGCGGATGATGTTCGGTTACGAAACTACAAGTGTTGACGATCCCAATTACGGCAAGTTTTTCTGGGAAGAATGGAGACAGGGAAAGACCTTCGCGAGAGCTTTTCTAGACGCCAGTTGGAGAATCAGTCACAATCAGGTTCCAGTTGTTATGGCAGTGGGGGCGAATGCCAATGAGGCAATTAATCGATTGAATACGGAACGCTTCTTTTCACAAGCACCTGTTAGTAAAGCTTGGTATCAATGGCAATACATTGGAACTCTGCCGACGCGTTCCTTTGCGAATCGGACGGCTGTTCCCAAGCAATTGACTAGCCTCATCCTCAACAATAAGTTCGCCGAAGACAAACGCCTTGGAACAATTGCTAACGTAGCTGGCATAACTAAAGCGAAGGCGGAGACAATTCTTTTGGGTACACATGGCAATAGGATGGTTTCTTCGAAAGATGTTCAACTGAACGTGAATGGCGAAGGTACCCTGAATCTCCACTTCGGCGAGGCGAACAGCAGCAATACATCGCTTTTAGATGAAAAGAAAGCAATCGCAATTGCTCAGCGCATGCTTCAAGATCTCGATCTGAATAAGGGAATTGAATTGAAGTTAGGAAATATTCGGCATCGCTTCACTTGCGGAGGAACGCTGAAGGGAAGTGGCGTGTTGGAAACCCCGTCGGCAATTGAAACGATCGTCCAATTCCGGCAGGCCCACAATGGCATTGAAAGCGTCAACTCCGGCCATGGACTTATTGCGGTGAGTGTCGACAACGATGGCCGTGTTGTGAACGTTCACGATTCCACGAAAGCGGTACTGGGAGAAACTGGAAAGCGAACCTCGAAAACATCTTCACCGCGCGATCCGTATGGAGAAACAGACCTGAGCCTCGAAAACCAGTTCAGTAAGAAGGTGGATAAGCTTACAGCTGGTGGTGACGGGAAACCATCCACAATTAGAGAAGTGACTGGCTATGATTTCTCAGGAAATCTCGGCACGGTTGTTCATCAAAAAGATGTTGAAATTGAGTTTGCCAACCATTTGAGGAAGCGCTACAAAGTAAGAATCCCGTTGATCTAAGTTGTATTTCAACTTGCATTAACCGCAAATGCGGGGATTGACACGGCTTTCACACAAGTAGTTAAATTGACACGGGTCCACAGACAAAACATATAAGGAGTGAGAATATGTTAGCTAGACCATTAGTTGTAATTGCCGCAGTAGTGCTTGCCATATCAATTCCCGCCTTAGCTGGAGTAATTACCAACGATCCCAATCTTCCCCCAAATGTAGGTGCATATGTTTCGCCTTCGCAAGTCCACGCCTGCTACCCTGTATGCGCCAATATCGATCTGAGTGATATCTCGCATAGCTTTTTTACAAACATCATCCGAACACCCTCTGGGGCAAATGAAATAGAGACCTTCGACTCGATAGCCACCGGGATGGTGAGCATTTTAGGAGGAGCATTTCAGCCCATCACGCTTGCTGGTCCCGTTCAAACAATTGTCTTCAACAAGATCGGGAATGTGACCGGGACATTCCAAACCGAAATGCTGGCGTTGAACTTGGTTGGTGGAGGTGGCATCATGATTCGAGAAAGTCCGACTCTGCCATCACAGGGACAAACGACCATAACAAGTATCGGAGGAGGCCAATTCAGGATTGACAGTTTCTTCGATGTTTTCACGGAGTTGTCTATTGATGGAGGACAGACGTGGATTCCATCGAACGGCTCTACGCGGGTTGAATTGGGAATTCCAGAGCCGGGCACACGCCTACTATTAGGTTTAGGGTTCGCTCTGATTTTTGTCCGCCGAAAGAAATTCTAGAACTTCGCTGAAATGCCAGCTAAAAGAGGCGAGGCCTATTGCATTGCGTTCGCCTTAGCAAGACTACTTCCAGGTAGATTCCCAATCTCCCCAAGGACTCTTCGCGCTGCCAACTTGGGCACTCACTTCACGGTAATGGGTTGCCTTGGCCCGTTCAATGTAGCGGGCCCCAGGCAAGAACTCATCGCCGGCTGATTTCAACTTACGATCCAGAATACGCTCCATCCGTGATTGCAAATCGCGATGCGCTGACTGATTTACCAGGTTATGCATCTGGTACGGATCGGTCTTGTTATCGTAGAGCAGCCATGGCCCGTGGATGGACCGGACATAGGTATGCCTCGGTGTTCTCAATCCACGATACTCAGCGATGCCATGACGTCGCACTACAGAAAACGAAGCTGGCAAATTCAACAGCGCGGATGGTTCGGCCTCTTCCTTCTTCCGCCCTGTCATAAGCGGGGTCATATCCGATCCTTGCACCGAATCCGGGGTCTTCAACCCTGCAAGACCCAGCAGTGTTGGCATGATATCGGGAGCATCAATGGGAGTGTTCAACACCCTCCGTTTCTTCCCAAGCAACCGTGGATAGCGAACCATGAAAGGAACGCGCAACGATTCGTCCCATGGATGCTGTTTGTGATCCATACCCTGGCTTTGGAGCATGTCGCCGTGGTCGGATGCGAAGACAAAAACGGTGTCTTCCGCCAACCCTGTATCGTCCACAGCTTTCTTGAGCCGCTCAACGCAATCGTCAAGGGCTGCCATGTGGGCGTAGTAACCGCGGAGGTTTTTGATTCCTTCTTCGGCATGCGATTTCGGGACATTCGGCCGTAGTTGAATTTCCTGCTTTTCGTATAGGGCGCGATACTTTTCTGGAGAGGTTTGATAAGGATCGTGAGGCGGGCCCAGGGAAACAACCAATAAGTATGGATCACTGGCTTTGGCGCGGGTGCGGATGAATTCGCAGGCATCGGTGGTTTGCGCAATCGCATCGTACCCTTCCCAGTAACGCTCCGTTTTGTCGTTGCCGAAATAGTATAAAGACCGGTTGTAGTTATGAGTGCATTCGCAGGTCTTCCAATAGTCAAAGCCGAAGCGCGACTCTTCAGGGATCCAGGTTAGACGCCGTTCGGCTTTGCCTTCAGGACTGCCGTAGATGTGCCATTTGCCAATGTAACCGGTGGCGTAACCTGCTTTTTTGAAAGTCTCTCCCAGGGTGGCACCGTTGGGCCGCAACTCTACATCATTCACTACCAGTCCATGTTTCACGGCATATTGGCCAGTCATCAACGTGGCACGATATGGACTGCACACAGGGAATCCGGACACTGCGTTTTGGAAATCGCAGGATTCGGCAGCCAGGCTATCGACGGCAGGTGTGCGGGCGTTCTTATCACCGCGGTAACTAAAAGCCTGTGCACGCCACTGATCCACCAGAACGTAGACAATGTTAGGACGGCGCACTGGATTGGCGAATGCCGATAGCAGCAGGGCGCGGCGGCTTACTGTTTCACTCATAGCTGGTATTGTATCGCAGCCTCAGTTTAGAGCACGCGGAATTGCCCAGCGGCAGCAGCAGAAGCGGCTGGCACATAGCCTTCTGGCATGTCTCCATTGTCAGTCCTTAGAAACTTCCATTGATGCGGCTTAATGGTTGCCAGCAGTTCTTTGCGGCTCTTGATGGCCACTGGTTTCGGCTTATAGAGTTTCCCCATGCGCGCCGCCAAGCCCTCTGGAATGGCACTGCTGAACATCAACAACGGCCAAGTGAAATTGGGTCCGTTCAGTTTGCGCAGTTTGTAAAGCCAGAGACCTACCGCACCTATTCGCCATGCTGTGGGGGCCCACCAGCTTATCTGGCCGGGGCGAAGATTCATTTTCCAACACTTCATCATCAACTGCCATTGCAGCGGAGTTAGTTGCTTGGTTGCGGCCACTCCGGTACGATTCGCCATTCTTGTATCGTGCAGTGGGGTGAATATGGAAGGCACGAAAAAGGCAAATAATCCGCGGCTTTCCACTTCATTCAGAAGATCCAGCGTGGCCATTACATCTTCATCCGTCTCGCCTGGATTGCCAATCATCAGCGTCATCGCAGGGAACCAGTTGTTGCGGTTCAGCACAGTTAATCCTTGCACTACAACGCTGGGCCAATCTTCCACAGAGAAGGGCACACCTTTTCCAGGCATGATCATTTTTGCCATTCGGGGCGATCCGGTTTCCAAGCCAATCAATGGTGCTAACGCTTTTTTCTTGGGATGGCTACTGAGCAGCGGAAGATGAATCGGACTTTTGTCGATCATCAATTTCGACATTTTTTCAATCAACAGCGGATCCACCACAGCAGGGGCGATTGTGCAGTGGCTGAGAATGTGTTGTTCAACTCCGGGAGTGTTGACAACGTCAGAGAACAAATCGAGCAGCGCTTCGCGATTCGGGAAATAAAAGGGGGTGTCTGTATGGACCTGTCCCCAAATAAACAGATCCTCAGTAGCCAGTGAAATTTGCTTGTTCCCCTGGCTTACGTTGGCGCGAACTGCGTCCATGATTTTGGATTTTGGAAGGTCCAGCTGCGGGTTCAGATCGGGCAAACAGAATTGACAACGACGGCCACAGCCGGTGGTCATTTCGACGACGCCGAAGGTGGTTCGTTTGTCTGAAAACATCACCTCTTCGCGCGTCTTTGGATGGCCAACGTCTATTTGTCTGGGTAAGGCTTCGCCATCGAGTGCCTTGCGGAAAAGCTCAAGAGTTTCCGCAGATTCAGCCCGCCCTTCCACTACGCAATCCACGCCAAGTTCGTCGAAGGAATCGGTCTGTGCGATTTGCCAACCACCTGACCCGCCGACAATTACTTTGAAATTCTGGCGATACTCACTGCCTTTGATGGATGCGAACAGTTGGCGGGAATAGTGCGAGTTAATTGGTTCCTTTGAGGATCCGAAAATGGAAGTATAAACTCCGGCGGCAAAGGTGACACCCAAAGGATTGTGGGTGGAAAGGGCCACCACGCGTGTTTCCGGACCGATGAATTTATGAATATCATCGGGAAAACACACCACTACATCACTGGCTGGATACTTGCTGAGTAAGACGGTTTCCACCACTCTAACTCCAGCAGGCATGTAACGAGCGGATTGATCTTCGTTATATTCCAGATCGCGCCAACGCGGATATTTCTTGTTCAGAATGCCTTCCAGCCAGATCGGCAGGGAAGCCATACTCATTTGAATGAAGTACCCCGCATGATCGATTACTTCGGTCAACGGGGCTGTGAGGATAATCCGCGCACTGCTTCTTTCGGCGGCCTCGATTCCAACGGATGCACCGTTGGTTGCTTGGTGGTTGATCATTCGCTATGCTCCAACCGCTATGCTCGAAATGCTCTGAAATTTAGCTACTGTGTTTGTTCAAAGTGGAAAATAACGCCCACCTTTTCCTGAGCATACCATGAGATTGATGGAACGGATCAGATGCGCGGTAAAAACTTTCCGCATGCGCAACTACTGCGGTAAGGATGGGACGGGTGGCAACGCGGAAACTATCGTTTATCCGCCGTTGGTGCTGTGTTTTGCCCGAGTTCCCTCAAGAACTTCGGCTCCACGCCGCAAATCAAAATCACTCAAGGAATAAATTTCGATTGACTAATTCCAAAGTATGGTGAATAATTTAAGCGAATTACGGTGCAGCGTCCAGTAATTTCGCGGCTTAGTAAGTTTGAATGCGGCTTAGTCTTGAGTTTAGCGGTCCTAGTGGAGGTTCCGTCATGCCCGTTCTTGATAACGAAGTTGGTGAAGTGGTTGGTACGGTAGGAGATACTGAGTACCGGCAAGTCTTACTCAATCCGGCAGCAGGAGCAACGCACATTACGCCCGATGGGCGGACTTGGGTTGCAGTGCGAGAAGGGGTCGTGAATGGGGAAGTGGTCCCGTCACCCTTTACCATCCATTGGAAGGGAGCCTCCGAAGCTGCTCAGTTTGATATCGGACTGGAACTTCATGGTCCAAGCCCGTCACAACTCGACGCTGCTCAAAGGGAACTACTACAACACCCGGAAGTGAGCAGGCAACTCGTCGGCTCGCGATTCCAAGTCCTGTCATTTACTTTGCAGGATTCCGGCATAAAAACTGTCGAACCTTCCATTCCCAACCAAGTGCGATTGACCGTCTACGACTACACCCGCAACCGGACACTAGTCGTAAACAGCCGGCTCGGGGCCAACGAAACCGTCGAAATTTCAGAGTATGGCAGTCATGAACTCCCAGCTCAAGATGAGTTCGCAGCAGCTGTCAATTTACTTCAGCGACATGCCGATTTTGGGCCTCGGCTCCTCGACGGAACGGTGCGTACATACCGGCCGATGCCGCCGCTTGTCCCAGTGGAACTACCGGATGGCCGCATTGAGCGCAATATCGCCGTGGGGTTAAATCGTGGCGATACCAGGCACCGTATTGTGAGCGTGAATTTGAACAGGGACCACATTATAGTGGACCGGCTTCCAGATGTCGCTTTCCCATCCAACTCGAATTGTGGACCTCCGGCTGACGACAACTGTGCAAGCGGCGGAAGTGCCCAGCGCGCGAATGTCACGATCAAGCAAGGGGCCAACACATTGTGGACGTTCCAGGTTGTCAGACCCTCTGCGTCTTCGGGCACAAACGGGTCTGCCATCGAATTGCAACATGTCCGCTACAAAGGAAAGCAGGTTCTGTACCGTGCCCATGTTCCAATCCTGAACATCCAATACCTCAACGCGGCTGGAAACTGTGGACCTACATACCGGGATTGGCAAAACCAGGAAGCATGCTTCCAGGCGACGGGAACTGATCCGCTGCCCGGATTCCGTCTGTGCTCAAGCCCCGCCACCACAATCTTCGACACGGGATCCGATACCGGCAATTTTAGAGGGGTGGCTATCTACAAACAGGGGCAAGAAGTGGTGCTTGTAAGCGAGCTTGCGGCGGGATGGTACCGTTACATTTCGCTATGGCGCTTCCATGTGGACGGAACAATACGGCCCCGTTTCGCGTTTGGTGCAACGGACAATCCATGCACCTGCCAGACTCACCATCATCACGTTTATTGGAGATTCGATTTTGATATCGAAACCGCAACTAACAATATAGTGGAGGAGTTCAACGATCCGATTCTTGTTGGCAATTCCCACTGGCACAAGAAAGTCTATGAAATCCGTCGTTCGCGCGATGCAGCTCACAAGCGAAAGTGGAAGGTTAGCAATACCGTCACGGGCTCGGGGTACGAGCTAATTCCCGGAGCCAACGACGGCAATGCCGATTCCTATGGAATCGGAGATTTATGGGTTCTTCGCTACAAACCTTCTGAGATCGACGATGGCCAGGGCTTTACCACAGATCCGGCTCTCTCGGTCGCCCACCTGGACAGATTTAAGAGCCCTGCGGAGTTGGTTGAAAACCAGGATGTGGTGCTGTGGTACTCGGGTCATTTCCTGCACGACGAAACGCATGCGGGAGGACAGCCGCATATTATTGGTCCCGATCTGAAACCAGTGAACTGGTAGGCCTACGTCGCTATAATTGCAGGACCGCCTCTTACAACGCCAAAAGCTCGAAGATTGGGTGCTTTCGGTCTCTGGTATTGCGGCTGCGTAAACCTAACGAACCTAATTTTACATGGTAATCGATGATGTATGCGCCGCTAAGAATTTGCCCTGAGTCCCGGCGAAGCGTATTTCAGTACTCAGAAAGAAAAACGATTGGTAATTCTCTGTCAGGATCGCTCACTTCGTTCCTCAAGAAAAGGACGATTGCTCTTGCTGGCTGCGGTACACTTTCGGAATGCGGCTACTTTGCACTTTCCTACTACTGGCTATTCAACTCCTACCTGCGGAACCGAGTTATGAAGCGCGCATTCGCCGCACCAGTTATGGCATTCCACACATTCAAGCGAAGGACTTCGGCAGCCTGGGTTATGGCGAAGGATATGCCCAGGCGGAAGATCATCTGTGTACGATAGCCGATCAAGTGGTGCGGGCCAATGGGGAACGATCGAAGTACTTCGGCCCTGGGAAGCAGCAGGAACATATCGCATCGGACTTGACCATGAAGGCATTCGGACTTGCTGCTCGCGGTGCAGATAACTTGGCCAAGCAGCCGGTGGAACTGCGCGATTGGTATGCCGGCTACGCTGCTGGATACAACAAGTATTTGACCGAAACCGGCAAAGACAAAATAGGTGGTTGGTGCAAGGGTGCCGAATGGGTTCGGCCTATCACAGGAAGTGACATTACTACTTACCAACAAGTGTTCTTGTTAGTAAGTACAGGGTTTGCGCAGATGATTGCCAGCGCAAAACCTCCTGGTGCAGCGGAGAAAGCTGTGGCCGCAAATGGAACTTGGCCGGATTTGGATGTGGCAAGCAACGGGTGGGCTATCGGAAAAGATCTGAGCGCTGGTGGACGCGGCATGCTGGTGGCAAATCCGCACTATCCCTGGGTTGGTGCCAACCGCTTCTGGGAAAAACATTTGGAAATTCCTGGAAAACTGAATGTCTATGGAAGCGGTTTGGTGGGTACTCCGGGAGTTGCAATTGGGTTCAATCGCGATGTGGCATGGACACATACTGTTTCGGCAGGGAAGCGGTATACGCTCTATGCGTTGGATTTGGAGCCCGGCAAACCCACGGTCTATCGTTACGACAAGCAGACGCGCGCTATGACGTCGAAGGTGGTGAAGGTGGAAGTGAAGCAGGCTGATGGTTCGCTGAAGAGTGAAGATCATACGGTGTGGTTCAGCCACTACGGACCTATAGTGAACATGCCGCGGTTAGGATGGACGAGCCAGCGCGCCTATGCTGTGCGCGATAGCAATTGGGACAACCAAACTAGCCCAGCGCAGTGGCTTGCAATGGGGCGGGCGCGGAGCATGAAGGAGTTTCAAGCAGCTCATGAACAGTATCAAGGGATGCCATGGGTGAATACAATTGCCTCGTCTCGCGAGGGTGTTGCCTGGTACACCGACAGCGCCTCCACGCCTAACTTGTCGAAAGAAGCTTTGAGTCTTTGGTTGGATCGTCGAAAGAAAGATCCGACGACTAAGTCGTTGTTTGAGGGCCAGGGGATTGTGATGTTGGATGGAAGTGATTCGCGCTTTGAATGGCAGAACGATGCTGGTTCGCGGAAACCAGGCACGATTCCGTTTTCCAAAGTACCGCAAATAGAAAGAACGGATTACGTGTTCAATTCCAATGACAGTTTCTGGCTGGCAAACGGGGCTGTTCCGCTTGCTGGTGAGTATTCCCCATTGCACGGGGAGCAGCGAACCGTTCGTTCGCTTCGCACCCGAAACAACGCCTTGACGCTGAGTCTGAATTCACCCGATAAGCCGGCTGGGAGCGATGGCAAGTTCACTCTGGATGAAATGGCTGACGCCATACTCAGTAACCGCAGTTTAACTGCCGAGTTAGTGAAGGATGACTTAGTGAAACGTTGCGAAGCGCAGCCCTTGGTGAAGTTAACGGAGGATGCGGTGGATGTAAGTGCCGGTTGTAATATCCTGTCGAAGTGGAATGGACGGTTCGATCTGGAAAGTCGCGGCGCCGTTCTGTTTCGAGAATGGTTGGGACAATTCACGCAACCCGATTTCATGGCGAAGGGTAAACTGTTCGCTGTTGAGTACGATGCGGCTGATCCAGTGGGGACTCCTCGCGGATTGGCCGAAGGCGCAGGTCCACTGGAGAATTTCGCTAAGGCCGTTAAGCTCTTGCGCACTGCAAACATTGCCTTGGATGTGCCTTTAGGCGAGTTGCAATACGCGGATAAACATGGCCGGAGAATGCCGGTGCATGGCGGCCAGGGATTTGTGGATGGGTTGATGAACATGCAGGTAAACGGAAGGAATCAGACAACGCTGGAGCCGATGGAAGATCAGAAGCCGGTGAAGGGTAGCCCGTTTCTGACGGACAAAGGATATCCAATAGTGCATGGTTCCAGCTTTCTTATGGCGCTTGAATTTACTGCGGCTGGTCCAAAGGCAAAGGCTTTTTTGACTTACTCGGAATCTGGTGATCCTGCATCCCCTCATTACTCTGATCAAACGGAACTTTTCGCCAAAAAGCAGTGGCGGCCTGTGCTGTTTATGGAAAAAGATGTCACTGCGGATACCAAGCGCGAGTATAAAGTGAACAACCGGAAATCGGGAAAGTAGCGGGTCTACTTCTTGGGTCTATTTCTTACGAGTATAGATGCCGTCAAACTGCGTTACCCAGGTTTTTCCCTCGTCTGTGGATTGTTCAATCAACTGCCGCACTGTCCCGTTAGCTTGAGGGGTGAAGGTCATGCGCGCCAATACAGTTGCGCTTGCTTGCTGGAACGTACGCGCATAGTGCATTGCTCCGTTTCGAAGCTCGCCCTCGAATTCGGAGACTGTTCCTGTATCGGAAACCCACACTTGCTTCCACTTTTTTGTGGAGGGCGTGTATATGTTCATGCTTTTCCCCGTTGTACCGGGTCCAGCCTGACGGCCGCCTCCATACCAGTTTTCTAAAATCACACAACCTTCCAAAAGTTTTTGAATGCTGCTTTCCGATTTTGTACCTGAGGATTCAACATCCCACTCTCCAATCCAGAAATCGAATTCACGATATCCAAGGTTGGCTTCGCATGGGCGGGCATTTTCGTTCATGGCTTTCAAGATTGGGGTGAATCTTTGATCGGCACGAACTTGCGTTAAATCTGCATCTGCCAGAATCAGACTTGGATTTGAAAACCCAGCCTTAGCTGATTTCTCAATCCAGGCAAGGGCATTGTCTAAGTCATTCTTTTTCGCATACGCCCGTCCAATGCGCATGTTCGCACCAGGCACATTGAATTGAAGTTCTAGGGCTTGTTTAAAGGAGTGAATTGCATCATCGAACTGTCCACTTCGATGTTGCGCTAATCCTTCATTGAACCAGGCAACTCCGCTCTTAGGTGCGGATTGGGCGGGGTACATTGAAATGAGCATTGCCACAATTGCTAATCGCCAAGGAAGATGTTGCATGTCCTACTTTCCACTCATTAGGGCTTCTATTGCCTCGTCGCTCCATTCCTTCATTGGTGCGGCTTCGTGCAAACCCCAATACTCAGTATGTTCCAACCATCCGTCCGGTTCAATTTCAGTCAGTGGACTTAGGGTTTCTAATTCCAGCGTTCCGGCGTTTGTCCAAATTTCAAAAGAGCATCCGAAATCGGGATAAGGCACTCCGGGTTGGGCGGTGGAGCGCTTGACGAACAAATCTGAACCCAGCAAGTAAGCGCCCCAGGTATCCTTATTGAAATGGCCCAGCTTGAATGGTTTGGTTGCCTTGGGATCTTGCCGAAGCACAAGATGCTTTGGAGTGAAGCTGATCCGCGGATCACTTAAATCAGTGAAGGCCCACATTGCCAAAGGGTTTGTTGGGGCCAGACATTCGGGGTGAGTTCCGCGAGGGGGAAAGCCGGTAATTCCGTGGCCGCCTTGGGCCATCATCGTCAAGGCCCAGATAGACGCCTTCACATTCCAGCTTCCGGTGTTCTGCAGGCGGTGCAATACTTCCAGCGACCCGGTCTCATCAAGACGGACGCGCATTTGTTTACGAAGTCGAGTTGCTGGTTCAATGGGGGCTGTCAATTCCAGGGCATCACGATCTACGCGAACTTCGCAAGGCAGATTATCTGGAGCGTAACTGCCGTCCTTGTGTTCTGGCGCAACCCACAGCCGGTGGCCTCCGCGAGCTACAAAAAGAGGCTCGCCGGACTTACCTAGTTCGTTGGGTATTTCCAAGAGAACATTCTGACCGCCGACAAAACCAAAGTGCAAAATCCGCGGCCCAACGTCGGAAGTTAGAATCGCCTCAACTCTGCCGTCAGTAATGCGGTAACAGTTTGGCCAACCACCCCACTGCATTTTTTCAACTGTTGATTTACTCAACGCCCCATCCATCCGCCGTCAACGGTGACTACTTCCCCCGACATATAGTTACTGGCTTGCGATGCAAGGAACACGGTGACGCCCTTGAAATCGTCTGGAGTTCCCCAGCGCGCTGCTGGAATGCGCGAAAGAATCGCAGTGTTGCGCGCTGGATCAGCTTGCAGCGCTGAAGTATTATCGGTGGCAATATATCCTGGTGCAACCGCGTTTACCTGCACACCTTTCGATGCCCATTCATTGGCGAAGGCCTTGGTTAGCGTACCAATGCCCCCCTTAGCTGCGGCGTAACCTGGAACCGTGATGCCACCTTGGAAGCTTAATAACGAAGCCGTGAAAATAACTTTGCCTGAACCGCGTTCCACCATCTGCTTGCCGAATTCGCGGGTGAGTACAAACTGCGCACTGAGGTTGGTTTCAATCACCTTGTCCCAATATTCATCAGGATGTTCGGCTGCAGGCTTACGCAAAATGGTGCCGGCGTTATTCACCAAAATGTCCACAGGCGGCACTTCCCGGTTCACCTTTTCAACGAATGCATAGAGACCTTTGCGATCGCTAAAATCACACGAAAAGCCCCAGAACTTGCGTCCCAGACCAGTAACGTACTTCCCGATTTCACTATCCGCGCCTTCCATTTGCGCACTCACGCCAACTATGTCGGCACCAGCCTCAGCCAAGGCCTGGGCCATGGCAAAACCAATGCCCCGGCGGCAGCCTGTGACAAGAGCCACTTTGCCTTTCAGATTGAAGAGTTCGAGTACATTCATGTTCGTTAGACCTCAGCACAGTCCAGCAGGATCTTCATTACGTTCCCGCCGGCGGCCATTTCTTCAAAGCCCTTTTTTAGCTGACTTATTGGATAGACATCAGTGATGATCTTGGTGAACGGCACTTCCCCAGCAGCCAACATTGCAATGGCCTCGTCGAAATCCTGCGGTTCGTAAACTCGCGCACCAATCAACTTTACTTCGCGCCAGAAGAAACGGAAAAGGTCAACAGACGTGGGTTGCGCGAAAATGGCCACCAACACAATGCGGCCACGAACGCGAGGGAGCTTGGTCATCATTTCAGCACCAGCTAACGAACCGGAAACCTCAAACACAACGTCAGCCCCGGCATCGCCGGTTTCAGCATTCACTTTTTCCACCAGATCCACTGTGCGAGGGTCCACTGCTTCCAAGCCAAGTTGTTTGCACAACTCAATGCGGAATGGGTTGATTTCACTTACCAAAACACGCGCGCCTTTGCTTTTGGCAACGAGTGCAACTAACACGCCAATGGGTCCGCCGCCAAGCACCACGCAATATTCGCCAGGCTTCACTTCACCCAGGCGGACGTCGTGACAGGCTACAGCGATGGGTTCAATCAGTGCCGAGTGAGCCATGGAAATGCCCGCAGGCAAGCGATGGAGTGTGTGCGCCGGCACTGTCCAGAGAGCCTGCATGGCACCGGGAGTATCAATGCCGATGAACTTTAATTTCTGGCAGACATGGCCGTTACCTGCCTTGCAAGCCGGGCACTCATTACAGGCATCCAGTGGGCGAACGGTGACCGTGTCGCCTACCTTCCATGCGGTGACGCCTTGACCGAGGGCTTCAATGGTGCCCGACATTTCATGACCCATGATCTGGGGCATTTTGACGCGCTTATCCATGTGGCCAAGGTAAATGTGGAGGTCGGTTCCACAGATGCCGCAGTGTGAGACTCGGATCTGGACTTCGCCAGCAGCCGGAGGCACAGGGATGCAAGGGCCGACGGAGATCGACTGGTTTCCTTCGTAAAAAGTAGCTTTCATTTCAACATAAAGTGTATCGTGCGGATGGCATGCAGTGTGAGTGAGAGTAAACTACAGGTGTGCGACTCTCACTTTTGCTAATCATTTGCGTTTTGACAGCAGCTGGTTTGAATTCGCAGCAAGCTGCGCCTCAAGCTGCAAAGCCACAGCCCGAACAACCCATTTTCCGCACAACCACGCGGCTGATCCAAGTGAATGTGGTGGCGTTGGATAAGAAGGGCAAACCGGTAACTGATCTGAAGAAGGAAGACTTTCAACTTTTTGATAAAGGCAAAGAGCAAACTATCAGCCTGTTTTCCATGGAAAAGAAAGCTGAGCGTAAACCGTTGCCGAAACTGGCCCCCGGCTTCTTCACTAACTACACAGGTTTGAACTCTGCTCCTAATTTGACGGTGATCTTAATTGATTCGCTGAACACGCAGTGGGGCGATCAGGCGCAGGCACGTCAACAGATCATCAAATTTCTTCAACAGATCAAACCTGAGGATCGTGTTTCCTTGATGGTTCTTGGGCGTCAGTTGAAAGTGCTCCACAGCTTTACGGATGACCGCGAAAGCCTATTGAAGGCGCTTAGGAACTGGAGAGGGCGCAATGAAATCGGCGGCGTGGAATCGGAAGCCGTTGAAACCGTGGACACCGGTCTAGACGACATCTTTGGTGGTGCCAGCATGGCTGAAGCGGACTTCACGCAGACCCGGCGAATTGTGGATTCCCTTGCGTCAATGGAAGCAGTAGGAAATTATCTGGCGGGAACTCCTGGACGTAAAAATCTGATTTGGGTTTCCAGCGGATTCCCTTTGCAAGTGGGCTTTCCAAGAATTTCCTCACCGAAGGTTATGACTTCAGCCAGCAGCCGCGGTGGTCCTCCATCAGGGCCGTCATTGCCGCGCATGGGACCTGGTGGGCCGGTTCGAGATCAACGCACCTTCACTGATGAAGTGGACAAAGCGATGAAGGTTTTGAATAATGCGAACGTTGCTGTTTACCCGATTGATTCCCGTGGTCTGACGATAGACACAAATGCCCACGAAAACATTGGCACCATGCAGGAATTTGCCTCTCGTACCGGTGGCAAGGCTTTCTACAATCGGAACGATTTGGGTTCTGCAATCCGCCAGGTGCTAGACGAAACAGAGGTTACTTACACCTTGGCTTTTTATCCCACATCTGAAAAAGCGGATGGGCAATTACACGATTTGAAAGTGAAGGTGCGCAGACCGGGCGTGTCGATCCGCAATCGCAAAGGTTACGTGGCCTCAAAACCCGAAGATAGCGAGAAATCGCGTGAACAACAGCTGGCCTATTCGGCGCATAGCCCACTGGAAGCTACGGCTTTGGGTATTCTTGCCAAGGTTGTGAAGGTTGATAGCAAACTGAAGATGGAATTATATGTGGACCCTGGCAGCATCTACTTGGATCAGGAAAAAGATAAGGAAGGCAAGGACCGGTGGAATGGCCGGCTTGATATTCTGTTACTTCAGCGAGACAAAACCGGTACGGATTTTGAATCGACGAAAGATACATTAGATCTGACCCTGCTGCGGGAATCCTACGTTAAAATGTTGCGTGGCGGCTTGGTCTACCGTAAGGATATTACTGTCCATCCTAAAGCGGAATTTTTGAGAATCGTGGTGCGTGACGCTACTTCCACTTTGTCTGGATCTGTAACTGCAAAGTGGTGATGGTTAATTCATGGCGATGGCTCTGAACTGCCTTATCTCGTCGTTTAGGGTTGAATACGTCACCTCAATGGGTTGGCAACAGACCTCACAATCTTCGACGTAAGTTTGTCGTGGAACGGAGGTTTCGAGCACCATCGAAATTTGTTCCGCACAGTAGGGGCAAAGGAAGTAGTGTTCCATTGTTGGCAGGCTTATTCGGCTCCTTTGACGTATTTATCAAACCAGTTAATCATTTCCGCCAGCACATGTTCAATGGATTCCTTGGCCGCATAGCCATGCGATTCATGAGGCAACATTACAAGACGTGCGGTGCCTCCCTTCCCGCGAACTGCCTGATACATGCGTTCCGATTGAATAGGAAACGTGCCTTGGTTATTGTCGGCCTCACCGTGGGTAAACAGGATTGGTGCCTTGATTTTATCAGCCGACATGAATGGGGACATGCCCATATAAATTTCAGGAGCCTCCCAAATGGTTCGGCGTTCTGACTGAAATCCGAATGGAGTGAGTGTGCGATTGTAGGCGCCGCTGCGGGCAATGCCTGCTTTGAACAAGTTGGAATGTGCAAGTAGGTTTGCAGTCATGAAAGCTCCATAACTATGACCGCCAACGCCGACGCGATTGGGATCGACTACACCCATTTCCGCAGCCTTGTCTATAGCTGCTTTCGCTGATGCCACAATTTGCTGGATGTAAGTATTGTTTACTGTTTCGGGATCACCAACAACTGGCATTGCAGCATTGTCCAAAATTGCGTAGCCGCGAAGCAGGAAAAACAAGTGTGACATACCGGTAATAGAAGTGAACCGATTTGTTGAACCTGTAACTTGACCGGCAGTGTCGGCATCGTTAAATTCACGCGGATAGGCCCAGACCACGGCAGGCAGCCTTGTGCCTGGTTTGTAATCCGGCGGCAGATAAAGTGTGAAGGATAAAGGTACGCCGTCGGGCCGCTTGTAAGTGACTAATTGACGCTTGATCTTTCGAAGCTGCGGCGTGGGGTCCTGGAAATTAGTAACGGCGATGAGTTGGCCATTCTTTTCGCGGATGAAATAGTTACGTGGCTGGGTGGGGCTTTCGCTGCTGATTAGAATTCGCGATCCATCCGTTGAAAGCAGCGCCACGAAATCTTCATACTTGCCAGGGGCGGATTGAAACAGGCGCTCCGTTTTCAGAGTGCTGGTATCCATGCGATCAAGAAATGGGCTGTCGCCTTGAGCGGTTCCGCCTTGGCCATGGAGGAATACAGAATTTCCGCTAGTTTCAATCACCCGCTGTCCGGCAGCTGTCATTTTGCTGACGGCAGTTCCGGGATCCTTGTAGTGATCCTGCTGGTTCCTGGCAAAGAGCTGATGAGCCTTGCCGCCTGCTAATTCTGTGGTTTTAACCCATTTTCTGGTTCGATCATAATCGGTTACCCAAATAGCGCCGTTGCCAGCAAAAGCTACAGCCTGCAGACGATGCTCCGTTTTTGTCAGTTCGGAAGGCTGCTCCGTACTTTTATTGAGGCGATAGACCATCAACTTGTCGCGATTGGGAACTTTCTCTTTGGATTACCGCCATCCAGCGCCTCTGTCCAAACAATGCTGGCTTCTTCAGTGGGCAACCAGCGTGTATTCCGCGGACCGGTGGAGACTCCCTCAATCGGAACGCGATCGGCTAAAGGTAGGTTTGCAACTGTGTAAACCGTCGCTCCATTGCGGTCCAAAACTTCAATGGATCGTGGGAACGAATTTGCGCCATAAAGGTAGGAGAAGGGTTTGTGCAGACGTGTGACCAAAATGAAACGCCCGTCAGGTGATGGAGCTACGTTCAGGATGATTGATGGTTTTCCACTTGCAGTTACTTTGCCGGACACAGCATCGACGTAAGTAAGTTGGGATGTGGCGTAGTAACTAAATAGGTCCTCGTCGTATGGGTTGCGCAGCATGTCCTGATTAGTGCGCACGGGTGCTGCTTTCCCGGAGCTTTCCTGAATGGCAGGTCCAGGAGGTTCCGTAGGTTCCGCTGGTGGATTGCCGCGGCTCGTGGGAATCGCCTTCACCAGCAGAGTATGTTGGTCAGGCATCCAATCAAAAGGTGCGGAGGCTGCTGGAGCGGCGCTCTCCGTTGCGCCATTCACAGTAACGGGAAGCTTGCGAGAGTTTCCCGTTGCAACATCAATCACCCATAGCTCAGTCGAAGATGCAGTGGCATTGGTGAACGCGATCATCTTGCCATCAGCGGACCATACTGGGGTTGCTACTTTTGCGTTCGCCGGCAATGCGATCTTCGTTTCACTGCCCCCACTAAGTGGCTTCACAGACAAAGCTGTGATGTAAGTGGTCAGGTGGCGGCCATTGGTTGCAGGGTCAATACGGAATCCTGCCAAGCGTAACATGGGTTTGGCAATATCGGCGATGGTTGGGTTCACTGCAATGGTTTGCAGCAGCAAGTGAGTGCTTGTGGGACTTACAGAAACGCTGGGCGTTCGATTCGCGTTTAGCACGTCAAGAATTTCTTGAGGGGGCCGTAAATAGGACCCGGCAGCAAGTAGAAAGGTTGGGAGACACAAGATCATGAGCATTATGCGAGACATGTTGTGAGGATAACATTGCTGAACCCATCGATAACCCTCGTTTGACAAGTACCATCCCACAGGTACAAACTACTAATCGATGCTGAAACCTGTTTTTTCAACCTCCTGTCTACTTTCCTTCACGGCCTGTTTCTTGCTAAGCGCAAGCTTATTTGCTCAGGAAGACAACTACAACGTGCACCTTTGGGAGCCGGGAAAAGTCCCGCTATCCGCTGGTGATGGGCCACTGGATAACCCTTTTATCACGGTATTTGCGCCTCCTGCGAATAAGCGCAATGGCTCAGCAGTGGTGATAGCGCCTGGGGGATCGAACATCATGTTGATGTACGGGCTTGAAGGGGTTGAAGTGGCCGAACGGTTCAATGATTGGGGCACGGTGGCATTTGTGCTCACTTACAGATTATCCCCGCGCTACAATGAAGCCGCACGAGTGCTTGACGGCAACCGCGCTATGCGGCTGGTTCGGGCTCGTTCCAAAGAATGGAACATCGATCCTCAACGCATCACTTTTGCTGGCTTTTCCGCTGGTTCCAGCATGGCCCGTGGCGTCGCCGCTGCTTCCGGTCCGGGCGATCCCAACGCGGCCGACCCTGTGGACCGCATGGACTCGAAACCGCATTCGCTGATTATGGTCTACGGGCCCGGACGGTCTTCTGCCAATGAGAGCCTGAAGAATTTCCCGCCCACT
>JAYUSZ010000286.1:0-9226 GCA_043755435.1 Bryobacterales bacterium
TAGCTTTCATAAACTGGGCGGCCTAGCGACATATTGACTACACGAATATCCAAATTTGCTTTCCTGTCAGCCTTATTTTGCGTAATCCACTGAAGGGCGGCGATTACGTAGCTATCTTTACCGGCGCCATTGTCGTCCAAAACGCGAAGATTCACAATGTCAGCAAAAGGAGCCATTCCGCGGTATTTGGCAGCGCTAAGGTCCATACCTTCTCCATCACCGGCAATGACGGACGCCACGTGGGTTCCATGACCATAGCCATCTAAGGTGCTAGTCACACCTGGGATGAATGATTTTTGATAAACCAATCGAGAGATTGTTCCATCTGTAAACGCCTCGTTAGCATTGATCCCGCTATCGATCACCGCTACCCTTAGGCCATAACCGTCGTAACCCATCGTATTCCACTGCACTTCCTGTTGGACTGCCGCGCGTCCTTTGTTCAAGGTTGGCGTAAGGTCCCGATCGAGGCTGATATAAGCAACGTCAGCACTGGCGGCAATGCCTGCCACATCGGAAATCGGGACCCTAATGGCCATGCCATTGATAAGAGGAAGATCGTGATTAACTCTCACTCTTCTTGCATTCAAGGACCGCTCAGAACGACGGTTCTTGGCGGGTTCCTTAAATGTCACGATTAGGTCTATATCCTCTTTTGAATCGGATGCGAGGATTTTTACGAGGTCTGGAGAAATCTTGGGGGATTGCTCATTGTCAATGGCTTGGCCAAACCCGATGTTGGCAAGTACCAAAATACTCAATGAAGAGCGTAACGATAGTCTCATAGCCTATTTGTTTGCAATCCGATCTCCAAATCTAAGGCATTGAAAATACATGAGGTGTAGCCTTTTTTGAACGTGGCAATATGTCTCAACAGGACAAACTGCCCTTCAATCCCGTGCAAGGGGCATGTTTTGCCGATTGCCTAGAACAAGCAATCAGATGTAATATGAGAATCAGGGCAGGAGACCCCTCATGAAATCTATTCTCACTTTTGCAGTTTCGGCATCGTTCCTGATGGGTGCTGGTTTGCCAGTTTCTCAAATTCGTGGCGCTTATGTTGAAGCACGCACCGCTGATGTATTCACCGGTCCTTGCTTTGCCAACTCCGAAGTTGGATTAGTTGGGGATCTTGCAGTGTTCGGTTGGAAGATTGAAAAGGGCAGCTACGAAGGCGTCAATCTGGAAGGTTTGGGAGTGGTTGCTGCTGTAAAGGCTTCTTCCACACTCGGTGACGTTCATCACACTTCTTATCCCGTTAAGTCTGTTCTCATAGTGGATGAAAAGGCCAATGTTGAACAGCGCCAGGCTCTTCAAAATTTCGCCAAGCGAATGTCAAAGGATCTGCTGCACAACGTTGTTCGCGTTGAATATGCACCCATCAGCCTTACTTTTGAAAATAACAATGTTCACACCTCAAAGGCCATTTTGAAGGCAGGTAAGTTTGCAGCTATTGAGACCCGGCCCATCATTGATGGTGATCACCTTTGCTCCAACGAACTGGTTTGGTACCAGCCGTTGACAGACGTAGAGCACGCAATGCCAGCCTATGCAATGGCTCACAACTACAAGGGTGATGCATTGGGAACTACATGGTCAAGCCCGGAAAAGCGCAGTGCTTTTGTTGGCACTTTCCAGTACAACGACTAATTCTTCGCAACCGCAGCACGCCGGCCCGCCATCCTAAATCGGATCGGTGGGCTGGTTCTTTTTAAAAGCAAGCGCTCCAACTTTGTGGACTGTTCCTTGTTTCTTGCTCTCCAAGCCAAGGGGAGAGATGTGCCAATCCCAACCCGCCGTCCAATCCAGTGTATAGCCTGGCAGCAGGGCTGTTGGGTTGCATCCAAGGTCTATTCCATAGAGGGCGCTAAAATATTCGGCGTTGGCAATAAGATCGAGGTAGCGGCCGTATTCAAGATCTGTGATGATCAAAATGTTGTTCGCTCTGCTTGAAGCAAGCATTGTCAAATGCTGCTCCACAAGCCACTTTGCTTTTGGGGCGAAGGCACTTAACCACTGCTGCTCCCGTTTGGCCACGAAATCATGACCGAACCGGGAGTTCAAAATTTCCTCCAGAATATCCTGCCAAACCACCGGGATTTGACTCAGCAGGTTTAAGGAGATCACACCATCTGCCTCGGCTAAGAAAAAGCAATGTGCAGGGCAGGGAAGCGATTCAATTGCATCAAGAAATTTCTGCCAACTTCCGGTGGTCCGTTCCATGATTCGGGTCCATGACTTTTGAACTCCACTAACGTCCACCAAATCCCAACGCACCGGTGTTTGAAGATTCCTCCAGGTGGTCACCGAAATCGGATCAGCATCAATCAGCCACAAAGTTTTATGCGACTTCCCAAGCGCATCCAGGTCAACATCCATCAACCGGCCCGCCCCAAGAATTGCCACTTCACGGCCGGTAGATGCCGATGCCCAGCGTTGTTGCGCCTGCTTTGATCGTTCAAGATGAGGGCCCCAATAGGCGGCCATCTTCGTAGCCCGGCGCTCAATGCCACGGCCCATTTGTAGGAAATGCCGGTTCACTCTGTTTGGAGTGCGGAACAGGGCGAACAGGTAACGCAAAGTCACATCTTAATCTTACTTGGCAGAATTGATTAGAATGCAGAGATGTCCCCCCAATCCATTTGCCTTAGCGCAATGCTGGCCTTCGGTTTGGCAAGTGCCTTCGCACAGCCCCAGACTTATGTAATCAAAGTGAATCCAGATGGGAGCTTCGCCCCACAGGTTGTCTATATCAAGAGTGGTGACACGGTTCGATGGGAACAACTAAGCCGTACAGATTCGATCATTGCATCGAACGGCGGTTCGTACCCAGCGATTTGCACCAACCGGAAAGCATATTCTGCCACCGATCCTAACGATCCTACTGGCCCATTGCCTTTTGCCGCATCAGGGATCTTCACGCTGAGTCCACTTGGCGCGGGTCTTGTTGAGGCTACGGGTAACTGTCCCGGTGGCGGTCGAGGTGTTTTGCAGGGCGACAACGGGAAGGTGCTTTGCCTTGGCGGCCAATATGAGGCGACGATGGATTCCACCTGGGCCAGTGATCAAGTAACGGGAGTGTTCCTGCGCCTTTTGTGGAAAGATGTGAATCCGCAGCCTGGAGTATTCGATTTTACAGTTCTGCAACGCGAAATGGATCAGGCAATCAAGAATGGAAAAGTATATAGCCTCGGGATTAAGGCGGGTGACGATGGCACCCCGGATTGGATCTTCAGCACTAATCCGAACGGGACCCCAAGAGCCAATGGCGGAGGCGGAGTGCCTCGGCTTTCATTGCAGGATCCGGGCGATGGTGTGGTTTCAAGCTGTGGTCCAAAAATGGATATGGGAAATCCGGCAAGGGCCACCTACCGTCAGTTGTATTCCAATCTGCTTACCGAAGTTGCGAAGTTTATCAAGAGCCGTGCTGATTGGTACAGGGCACTGGCCTACATCAAGATATCGGGAGCAAATCTCATATCCCACGAAAACCGCTTGCCCGCTAGTTGCGAGGCGGTTGGCGCAAACCAGTGCGTCTGCAACCCGGCAGTCTTCGCCGCAGATGGATATCGCCCTTCCGGTTTATATGCCTTCTACGACGAGCAAGAGCAATTGATGAAAAGCCTTTTTCCTGGCAAAGCGATGAGTTATGCACTCATCCAGGCCGGATTTCCAAGAGTGAGTGAAACCGGAGGTTACTTGACAGTGGATGGGACTTCGTCCGATCGATCAGTACTGCCCGATGGCGTGGAACAGACGCAAACCATTTTGGATCGTGGTCAGCAAACGCATGGAATCAATTTTGTGGTCCAACACAACGGAATTGGTCCTAAGCCTGCGGCCACTTGTAATTTCGACGGTATTCATCCAAAGCCTGACAGGATACTAACCGCCTATTGGGACGTTGGCAGCGGTTGCCCGAATCGTTGGGCTGTGAAAGAAGGAGCACAAGGCCAGATCACAGGCTTTCAGACAAACAACAGGGGTGGTGGCGTGAATACTCCTGCTGACGTTCATTCCTCCTTGCAGAACGCCTGGGATAATTCGGATGCCGTGTTTTTCGAGATATACGAGGACGTCTTTTGGGAAGCTGCCAATAAAAACCGAGGCATCCTAACCAGTGCGGGTAAGACGATCGGCAATTGGGCAGACGATTTTCATCGACGCAGAAATGATCCCATTTTTCCCAACTTCATCGCCGCGAAGAATCCATTCCCAACCACTTATAGTAAGACGTTTACTAAGCTGGCACAGGGGAGCGATCCCCAGATTATTTCCTACGTCCATGGCATGAAGTGCGGCTTAGGGAAGCAGGAGTGGGGACAAATTGTAATTGACGCGCAACCTCCGTCAATCAAGGCAGGAGGAGTAGTTAGCGCAGCAGCATTTGGTGGATCTTCATCAATTGCCCCTGGATCCTGGATAGAAATTTACGGATCGAACCTTGCCGGAAATACAAGGTCCTGGGGTGGCGCTGATTTCAACGGATTGAATGCTCCAGTTGCGTTGGATGGGACCACGGTGAAGATTGGCGGACAATCCGCATTCGTCGATTTTATTAGCCCGGGCCAAGTGAATGCCCAGGTGCCATCGAATGTACCTCCGGGTAACCAATTGATCACTGTGAGCAGCCCTGTTGGCACTAGCGCTCCCTTTTCGGTTACGGTGAATTCCGTGCAACCAGGGCTACTGGCAACTCCAGCATTCAATATTGGTGGCAGACAATATGTTGTGGCCCTGTTCCCTGATGCAAACTACGTGCTCCCACCAGGATCGATTCCAGGGGTGCCATCAAGACGGGCGAAGCCAGGGGAGACTATCACGCTTTACGGCATCGGCTTTGGGCCGGTTACTCCTAACATTGCCGCTGGCCAAATTGTGCAGGCCAGCAATTCGTTGTCGTTGCCATTTCAGCTTCAGATTGGACAATCCCCCGCTTCAACTCCGTATTTCGGATTAGCACCAAGTGCAGTAGGGTTGTACCAGTTCAACGCCATTGTGCCGAACGTTCCAGCAGGTGACGCAGTTCTTTTAACCTTCACACTTGGGGGGATTAGAGGGAGTCAGGTACTTTACTTACCGGTTCAGAACTAGCGCTTTTGCTCCGCATTCGGGCTATCGAAAGGATGGCCACACCGAAGGCACCCATCAGGATTGTTGAAGGTTCAGGAACGGGTGCCAACATCCCAATCAGATCCTGAGCCGGTGCGCCGCTGCTCTGGTCGAAATTCTGATAAATGGAAACGCCGGTAAGAACCGATTGCCCTTGACTTGCAAGAATATAAGCATTCGCCAAATTAATTTGAGTCTGCGTGACGCCGGTTATGCTAGTGGCGCTAATATTCACCAAACCGGCACCAGCCACCAAACCATCTCCCCCATCATGTACGATGTCCCAAATTGCCAACTGGAAGGCAAGCCCCGTATCTTGCGAAACAACCGTGGATAGCTGGTTGACGTAAAGCCACGCAACACGCTCTTCATGCCTGACGATTCTTGGGGCTAAGGGATTGGAATTGTAACTCGCATAACCGATATCTGTAAACAAATCAACACAGAACAGTGGATTAACATTCGTTCCATTGTAGTTTCCAAGGACGACTCCCGCAAATCCGCCCGATGTGACACCGTTGTGGTAGTACGATATGTTGCCGCCTTTTGTAGTGTCTACGTTGGTTAGAGTGAATACACCTGTCGCTTCAACAGTTGCCGCCAAAAATACTAAACACGAAACCAGAAAAGAATGATTCACAACCTGATTGTGGTCTATCGCTACTTCATTCCGAATGGGACCAGCGCTTCAATTTTCCGCAGGTGTTACTTATGCCATGCCTAGGTGTTCCTTACGAAGCCGACTAGAATCAAGAGATGTCATTTCGATTGGGATTTCACGCAAGTTCCGCCGGTACGCTTGAAAAAACAGCCAGCAGCGCGGCCGCTTTAGGCGCCAACGCTTATCAGATATTTTCCTCCAGCCCAAGAATGTGGCATGCTCCGCCACCGGATAAAACACAGGCGATCTTATTGGAGCGAGCCCGAACTCAACTCGACTTAACCCCACTGGTGATTCACGCCAATTACTTGATTAATTTGTGCGCTGCTGATTCCGCGATTCGGATGAAATCGATTGCAGCATTCCGCGGTGAGATTGAGCGAGCCATTGTCCTTGGCGCAGAATATTTGGTGGTGCATCCTGGCAGTGCCAAAGATCTTGCCATGGAAGAAGCCATCCGCCTGGGTGCTGAGGGATTGATTGAAGCCGCGAAGGGTAAGACCAGCGATCGGCTGAAAATCTTACTCGAAAATTCTGCCGGTCAAGGTTCCGCAGTAGGCTGCAAGTTAGAGGAAATTGCTGAACTGAAGAAGCGGAGTGAAAATGAAGTTGCAATTGTGATTGGCTATTGTCTGGATACCTGCCATCTGTTCGCCGCTGGGTTCCCTATCCACTTGGAGGAAGGCTTGGCCGGCACCTTGGAACTTGCCCAGGCATTGCTGGGTCTTGAAAACGTGCCGGTCATCCACACCAACGATTCAAAGACACCGCTAGGTTCCCATGTGGATCGCCATGACAACATTGGTCATGGTCAAATTGGCTTGGAGGCATTTGGACGCATTATTAATGCGCCCGAACTTCGCAACAAAGTTTTCATTCTGGAAACGCCAGCGGAAGACGATGGGCATCTGCGCGATATGGCTGCATTAAGAAGTCTGCGCAAGGCAGGTTAAGATGGAAAGGAAGGATTTCGCGGCCTGCGATACCCCTTCCTAACGTTTTCTCAAAATCATCATGCCCGAAAAAATTTACGAACACAATTCCATTGAAATGAAGTGGAGCCAGCGGTGGGCCGCTGACCGCAAGTTATTCGCCCCTGAAGAAAATTCCTCCAAGCCGAAATACTATGTCTTGGAAATGCTTCCTTACCCAAGCGGTACACTGCACATTGGGCATATCCGGAATTATGCGATTGGCGACGCCTTAGCTCGCTATAAATGGATGCGTGGGTTCAATGTGCTTCATCCCATGGGTTGGGATGCGTTTGGTCTACCCGCCGAAAATGCCGCGATCAAGAACAATCGCAAGCCAAGGGAATGGACGCAATTCAACATTGAACACATGAAGCGTCAACACCGGCGCATGGGGTTCAGTTACGACTGGGACCGCGAGGTGTCAACCTGCGATCCGGAATATTACCGCTGGAATCAGTGGATGTTCATTCGGATGTACGAAAAGGGTCTGGCTTACCGTAAGAACGCCAGAGTGAACTGGTGTACCAAGTGCGCCACAGTGCTGGCTAACGAACAAGTGGTGAACGGCTGCTGCTGGCGTCATGAAGACGTCCCTGTGGAACAGAAAGAGCTAGTGCAGTGGTTCCTAAAGATAACTGCGTATGCCGATGAACTGCTAAGCGACATTGCAAAGCTGGAAGGCTCCTGGCCCGATCGCGTATTGGCCATGCAACGAAACTGGATTGGACGCAGCGAAGGTACCGAAGTAGATTTCACGCTTGAAGGAACCTCCGAAAAAATCAGAGTGTTCACTACGCGCGTAGATACAATCTATGGGGCTACTTGCGTCATCCTTGCCCCCGAACATCCGTTGACCTCGCAACTGATGCAGGGCGAGGAATACGCCAAGGTAAAGGCTATGATTGATGCCCAGGCAACTAAGGGTCCTGGGGACATCAGCAAAGAGGGACTGTTTACAGGTGCCTATGCGGTGAATCCTTACAACCAGCAGAAAGTGCCAATTTGGGTCGGTAATTTCGTTTTGATGGGATATGGAACAGGCGCAATCATGGCTGTACCTGCTCACGACGAACGCGATTTTGAGTTCTGCACAACCTACGGAATTCCCATCACCCCGGTTGTCCGCCCGGCCGATGGTGAATTGCCGTTAAAGGTTGAGCATGCTTTTGGAGATTACGGAATAGTCGAGAATTCCGGGCACTGGAGTGGTTTAACCAGTGAAGTCGCACGACAGCGGATGACGGAGTTGGCCGTCAAACAAGGCTTCGGCGAGAGTGCAATTACCTTTCGGATTAAAGATTGGGGCGTGTCCCGGCAACGCTATTGGGGCACTCCCATTCCCATCGTCCATTGCAAAGCCTGCGGCGTGATTCCTGTGCCCGATGATCAGCTACCAGTGCTGCTTCCCGATGACGTCGAATTTACCGGGCAGGGTCGTTCCCCGTTGGCAATGGTTCCGGAATTCATGAACACCAATTGTCCAAAGTGTGGCGGCCCAGGTGAGCGGGAAAGCGACACCATGGATACGTTTGTGGATTCATCGTGGTATTTTTACCGCTATTGTGACAACAAAAATAGCACCGCACCCTTTGATCCAAAGAAAATTGCCTATTGGTTTCCAATTGACCAATACATTGGCGGCGTGGAACACGCGATCTTGCACTTGATCTACTCCCGTTTTTGGACAAAAGTGATGCGCGATCTGGGTTTGATCTCAAACGATGAACCTGCTGCCCGGTTGTTCACCCAAGGCATGGTGATTAAAGACGGTGCCAAGATGTCCAAGAGCAAGGGCAACGTAATTAGCGCGGATACCCTTGTGGAGCAATACGGTGCCGACACAGGTCGTTTGTTTGAGCTATTCGCCGCCCCTCCAGAGCGAGACTTAGATTTCACCGACGCCGGTGCCAAGGGATCCTACCGTTTCATTGATCGTGTCTACCGCTTTGTTACTCGCAACGCTGACCGAATGAACCAGCCAGGGGACCCAACCGAGGCCGATCGTAAAGTGTTGCGCAAACTGCATCAAGTGATTGAAAAGATCACCGTCGATTTTGAATCCCGATGGCACTTCAACACTTCCATTGCGGCTTTCATGGAATTGATCAACGAGTTGTATGCACAGGAAGCGCAGTTGAGTGGCCCGGTAGTAAAAGAAGTTTTAGAGCGAATCATTTTGCTGCTGGCTCCGTTTGCCCCTTACATCTGCGAGGAAATGTGGGAAGAAATCGGGCGCGTCGGACCCGTGCTAAAGCAACCCTGGCCCAACTTCGATGCTGACCTGGCGAAGGAAGATGGTGCAGAAGTTGTGCTTCAAGTGAATGGCAAGGTCCGAAGCAGGCTCATCGTACCGTTTGGAACGTCCAAGGAATCGTTAGAGGCCATGGCTATGGCCGATGAAAAAGTGGTTCACTTTTCCGGTGGCAAACCAATTGTCAAGGTGATCGTGATTCCTGACAAGCTTGTGAATATTGTGGTC
>JAYUSZ010000287.1:0-9224 GCA_043755435.1 Bryobacterales bacterium
TAGCGCCAGTACGGATCTGTGCGGGGGGTGTGGGGTAACTTGCATCCCTACCGCGACGTTGCATTCTTCCATAAGTAGAACATCTTCACCGGAATTGTAGCCCCTGTACCGGATTTCGCAGGCCGCGCACAGGCCTTGGCCACATAGGTGAATTGGGTGACATTCGACTTCCACGTAACTGCCGAAGTGCAGGAGAGAGGACAACTCTAGTACACCGAGACAGTTACGTTAGGCGATTGTCACCTGCGTGGTGAGTGCCACTAAACTCCTGACAGAGCCGTGACCGCAAGGGAGCGGTCTTCCAATATAAGCTGCATTTCACGATTATGGCTTCCAACTGCCGTTTTTGGGATCAAGAGCATCACTCTTACCAACTGCCCTTTCTCAGTGTCCACCCAAGCGGGAGGACTCGACGTCTTTTTAGGGAATAAGTAAGTATGGCGGAGAGAGAGGGATTCGAACCCTCGGTAGGATTTCTCCTACACACGCTTTCCAAGCGTGCGCCTTAAACCACTCGGCCATCTCTCCGTTTTCGCATGATTCTTGCAGAATTTTCGCAGGAATATAGGATGAGCACAGAAGCTCACCTCAGTTTACCGCGACGCGGTATAGAAAGTCACGCACCCTTAAGTACCACTCTGTCGGCAAAGTTTCCACCGCCCCAGATTCCGAGCGCTTGCACCAGTCTTCCTTACTTGCCATTCCGGTGGCCGCCAGAACCCCTGCAACTACTTGAGTTTTCGGAATCTTATCCGCCAAAGCCATATCTTGCGCTACGTTTCGATCCAGCAGAGAAAGTACTGTCGGCGCTGGCGTCGGCTTCGCCACAATTGCCGGACCCGGCGTCCCACAAACCATGCCCTGTATTCGCGGATACACTGCACGATCCACGCGCGTTCCAGGTTCTGGCAATTTCACCCACGAATAATCGTGCTTTGGAACCACCGCATCCAATACGCGAACTTCCATTGGGTAGACAATCCATCGATCTGGAATCCACATTTGTGGTTCTACTTTTACTCGCTGCACCTTGGCCCCCGGAGCTACCCATAGATCTAATAAAAAGTTCAGTGCCCCTTCTTCAGGAATCTTCGCTGAAAACGGCAGCTTCACTTCTTCCAATTGCTGCGGCTCGCCTCCAGGCAAATGTTTTTCCTGGTAAAGAGTCGCCTTCAGAGCATCTTCAGGATTCAATCCTATATAGACGCTGACCGGTGTTCCCGGCGGGGCTTCCAACGTCACATGGAAAGAAGTGGAGGCATTGCGCAGAACCGGAGGCGATAGAATCTCCCGCCCCTTTCGATCCATACGGTCCGCAGCTAGCACTTCACCATTTGGAGCAGGCCGCTGAAATTCGGAGCGGACGTAGATTTCTTGTCCCAAGGACAGGATTGGCAGCAGCAACAGAATGCGTAAATTAAGCATTTAGAAGCCGGCGTGACTGGCGAAGCTCCTGAGGAGCAATCTGTAGGCGAGTGCGGAAGGCGGTCGTCATGTGGGCGTGGCTGGAAAATCCAGTCTCGAATGCGATTGTAGCCACGCTCTTCGCTGTATTCAGCAGCAACCATCGTGCACGTCGCAAGCGCTGTTCGATCACATACTGGGCCGGTGTAGTTCCAAAGGCCGCGCGGAATGCAATCAGGAGTTCATGTGTTGTCATCTTCACCAACGACGCCAGCGTTTCCAGGCGTAAAGCTGAGTCAAGATGCTGGGTGATGAACTGTGCGATTAAAGATGTTTCCGCAGTATTCAGCCGTATATGGCGGCTGCTGGACTTGAACTTCACGCCTTTTCCATACCGGCAATAAAAATCGAGCAGCAGCGTTTGGCTCAGGCTTTGCGCCGCCATCTGTGAGAGATCATCATTTGCAAGAGCCAATGATTCCAGCCGGAGCACAGCCTGATGCAAGAAGCTATCGAAGTGGCCTGCCATTGCGCGTAGCGCCCGTTTCACAACGGACTTTCCGATCAAGTGGTTGGCCACTGCATGGTCAAATTGAAGCTCAGCGTAGTGGACCAGCCCGCCGCGTGCTTGTGTGGAATAGCGCTGACTGGATGGAACAATCCAAATATCACCAGGCATGGGTGGATCAGCAATAGCAGCGCACCCATCCAACTCAGTCTCCAACTTTGTGATCGGGCCGCCTAAATGCACAATTACGGTATCAGCTCTGCGGTGGACCGACCACTGGACTCCTTGCTGAATGTCTTGGATTGCCGAAAAGAAACTGCAAGTTGGCCAATTTCCCTGAACCAGAACCCGTGGTTGGCCGGGCGAGTGGTTAATTTGTGATTGGATTTGCCCGGTAGTCATAACACTTTTAATTGTACTTGCAGAGATGTGAGGAATATGAAATATGGGTGGAGAAAATGAAAGCCCGGGTGTAACGGGTTCGCCACAATATCACTATGACGGATCAGAAACTCAAAGGAAAAGTTGTACTAGTAGGTGGCGGGGCCAAGAACCTTGGTGGGTTGACCAGTCGGCAGTTCGCTGAAATGGGTGCACGGGTTTCAGTTCATTACAACAGCTTGTCCACGAAGGATGCTGCCAATGAAACTGTGGCTGCAATCAAGCAGATCGGCACGGATGCAATTGCAATCCAAGCCGACCTTACCAAGCCAAGCGAAGTAGCGCGCGTTTTCGACGAAACCATAAAACAATTTGGTGGAATCGATGTGGCAGTGAACACTACGGGCATGGTCATCAAGAAGCCAATCGCCGAATGCTCCGAAGAGGACTACGACAAGATATTTGCGATCAATTCGAAGGCTGCATTTTTCTTCCTGCAAGAAGCCGGCAAAAAGCTGAACGACCGAGGTAAGCTCATTACCATTGTTAGCTCGTTGCTGGCCGCCTACACTGATTCCTATGCGATCTACCCGGGAAGCAAAGCGCCGGTTGAGCACTACACCCGGGCTGCTTCGAAAGAGTTCGGGGTACGGGGGATTTCCGTAAACGCCATAGGTCCTGGCCCGATGGAGACCCCGTTTTTCTATGGACAGGAGACGAAAGAGTCGGCAAACTACAATCAAAACGCAGCGGCCTTGAGCAAGTTCACCAAGACAGGCCTCACCGATATTGCCGATATTGTGCCGATCATCACCTTTCTGGCTACTGATGGCTGGTGGATTACAGGGCAAACGATCTTTGCCAACGGCGGCTATACCACCAGGTAGCATGATTCCCCTAAAATGAGGAAAAGCTAAATATGAGAACGCTTATCGCAGTGACTATCGGTTTAATCTCGTCCATCGGTTTCGTGTATGCTAGCAAAGCAATTGGCCGGACCCCAGTAAGTGGTGCCATCGCTTTCATTGCGGTTTGGCTGATCTTTTGTGTTGTTGATTATTCGAATGGGGTGAAGGCGGGGTACTCTCCGTTGGACGAACTCGGCATTCACCTAATTGTATTTGCGGTGCCTGCGGTGGGAGCGTGGTTAGCCGCTCGCTGGCTCTAAGGAGCGAAGCTTACAGTGAAGAAGCACTCCTACAACAACATTGCTGGGACCAGTGTTGAGCGGCTTGCCGCGCTAAGCGACGGCGCATTCTCCATTGCTATGACTTTGCTGGTGCTGGACCTTCGAGCTCCATCCGCAGCGGTGATCCACAGTGAAAACGACTTGATACAGGGGCTTGCTGCGCTCCTTCCCCGCTTGCTGGTATACGTCATGAGTTTCCTTACACTCGGCATTTTCTGGATAGGGCAACAAACTCAACTGAACCATCTGGAACGCTCGAATCGCGGACTTTCCTGGATTCACATTGCTTTCCTGTTCGCCGTTTCCATCACCCCGTTTTCCACACAACTACTGGCGCAATTTCTCACTTACAGGGTGGCTCTCCTGGTCTATTGGGCCAATATATTGCTGCTTGGGATGATCCTTCTGTTGAGTTGGAACTGCGCCATTCGCTCAGGCTTGGTAAAGCCCGACATACCGGATCAGGTTTCTTCGGCAATCCTTCGACGCATCCTGGTGGCCCAAGGTCTTTACGCTTTTGGTGCTGCCTTGTGTGTATTTAACACTTACATGAGTTTGGGTTTTATTGTCTTGATTCAACTGAACTATGCGTTTGCTCCACGTTGGCCGTGGCGGTGTGGAGGAGACTGAGGCTTTCGAAACAAACATGGCAGGTGTTACTGCACCTGCCATGTTTGTCTAATTGTTCTAAGATCTCTTAGGACGCCATGTCGAACTTTTCCTGATGAACCGTTGCATCGCCCTTCACCATCACAGGCTTTCCAAGGATACCCTCAAGTTCTTCCAAATAATGTGTCTCCGTAGACTTCAAAACTTTGGCTACTTCTGGATTCACGCGCAAGATCACATCCTTGCCGTCGAACACTTTGGCCATCTTCATTGCTTCCGTCAGAATTTCGCCAATCACTGTTTGCACGCTCTTCACATAGCCTGCACCCTCGCAGTAAGGGCACGGAGCGCACAGCGTCCGTTCCAAGCTCTGCTTAACACGTTTGCGTGTGATCGCCACCAAACCAAAATCGTTGAACTGCAGAATTTTGTAAGGCGCACGATCGGAACGCATTGCATCTTCCAGCGCCTGCATAACCTTCGCCCGATTCTTGCGCTCATCCATGTCGATGAAGTCGACAACAATGATGCCGCCTAAATCGCGTAAGCGCATTTGCCGGACAATTTCTTTCACTGCTTCAGTATTTGTTTTGACGATGGTATCTTCCAGTCGATTCGACTTGCCGACGAATTTCCCCGTATTGATATCAATCGCCACCAACGCTTCCGTCTGATTAATTACGATGTAGCCACCACTCTTCAACCAAACTTTGGGACGCAGAGCCTTTTCCAACTCGGCTGTGACACCAAACGAATCGAAGATTGGAGCAGGACGAGTATAGAGCCGAACCCGGTTCACTAAACCGGGCTGGAACCGTTCCACGAAATGCACGGTGGATTCGTAAAGCTCTTCGTTATCCAGCCAGACATTTTTGAAAGTAGTCGTCAGTTGGTCACGCAGGATCCGCTGCACAATATCCAAATCATGATGCACCAGCACTGGGGCTGGACGGCGCTCTGCTTTCGCTTTGATGTCCATCCACAAGTTGTGAAGGAACGTCATATCAGAGGCGATGTCCTCTTCCGTTTTGCCTTCGCCTGCGGTGCGGATTATAAAACCACCTGACAAGTTTTGACGGTGTGCTTTAAGGATATGCTTCAACCGCAAGCGTTCCTCATCACTGGCAATCTTACGGGATACACCCATGTGCTCAACAGTCGGCATGAAGACACAATAGCGGCCGGGCAGGGCAATGTGCGATGTAATGCGGGCACCCTTTTGGCCGATTGGTTCTTTGGCCACTTGCACCAGAATTTCCTGACCTGGCTTCAGCAGTTCCGTGATCGATGGTACTGGCGGCCTGTTCTGGCGGCGATCTCCACGGTCTGGGCGCTGCTCACGTTCGGGCCTGTCTCCAGTCCGTTCAGGACGCTCGCCACGTTCTGGCCTGTCTACTGCTGGAGCAGTTGCGGCACCTTGGCCTTCTGCCCCTTCCACTGCTACTGGCGTTGCACTTGGATCGCCTTCGGTTCGTGGTGCACGATCTGGCCGATCATTACGGCTTCGGCCACGACGGCCGCGACGGCCACGGGATTGAAACCGCGCGTTACGATCCTGATCGCGGACTGCTGCTGTTTGAGGTCCACTTGCCGGATCCACGCCTTCTTCACCGGTTGCCGAGGCAAATCCTTCAGCATCTTCTCCATCGTCTTCGCCGCTGGTCTCAGAGGCATCGTTTTGCCCCAAGTGCGCCTCTTGTTCGTCGGCGTCTTCGATGGCTTCCACAACTGAACGGGCTTCGTACGATCCTTCCGCGGCTGTTGGTGTAAGTCCTGATTCGCGTTCAATGGCCGCATAGGCAGCTTCTTCAGCTGCTTCCATCCGGTTTTCTTCTATCACCTGAATTTCGGGGTGAGTCAGTTCCGCGTCTTTCTCAAAAAGCGGTTCAGCCGCACTCAAGGGATCGAGTTCGGTGAACGGTTCCTTAAACGATAGATGAGCAGTTTCCGCAATCGGTTCGGGCTCAAACCTGGGTAAAGGCGGAGGCACTGAGGAAAATGTTGGTAAAGGTGGTGGTTCGGAACTTTGTAACGCCGAAGCTGGTAGCGGAGGTGGCGTCTGGGAAGGAGTCGGGTGCATTGCTCGCACTTCCCGAAATGTTTCCACTGCACGTTTTTCCCGAAACCGTTCAGGAGCCGGTTCTGGCGGTGGTGCAGCTTGTGCCGGATTAGGATTACGGTATTTGCGTAAGGATTCCCCAGGCAGCAAGAATACTTCTTCAGCAGAGGGCGGAGGGGCAAAGGTTGCTACTGGCTCGGCTGTTGTCGCCTCAACGATGTTGGCTTCTTCGGGAACAGTCTCTTCCGATTCGCCTGACCCGGCGTCCGTTGCACTTGCATATTTTGAATCAGGAAAGCCGCCACGACCGCGACGTCCACGACGTCGGCGTCTTGGGTCATTACTCTGCTGTCCTGCGTTTTGTTGACCGGCGATTGGTGCTGCTGCTATGCTCTCCGGTGCCTGGCCTTCAATCGCTACTACAGGGCGTTCTACAGCAGGTTCTGTTCCCTCGGTGGCAACAGCAGCATCCGATGCTACAGCGATTGGTGGTCGACGTTCGCCGCCTTCCCTATCTCTGCCATCTCTGCCGCGATCCCGTCCACGGTCTCGCCCGCCACGGTCTCGTCCGCCACGGTTGTCTCGCCCGCCGCTTCTTTCGCCACCACCACCTCGGTCTCCGCCGCGATCCCGGTCACCACGATCGGATGATGCAGGTGCAGCTGCGGTTGAAATGGGTTTGGTATCTTCCAGTCCGTCCAGATCTTCGTTTTCTTCAAAGAAGTCGGTGACGTACAAGAAGCAGTCGCGTTCCAGACCTAAGTCAACAAACGCTGACTGCATTCCGGGCAGAACCCTGGTGACTCTTCCTTTATGGATACTGCCGGCCAGGGAATATTCATTGGCCCGCTGAAAAAACAATTCTACTAACTGATCATCTTCCAAAACTGCCACTTTCGTTTCGTGACGATTGGAAGAGATTACTAATTCTTTGCTCATTGGCAAATCTCCGTGCTTTCGGGCGAGGAACTCATCCTCACGACGGAGTCCAGATTCAAAACGTGGCTTCTCTTAAAACTTTGTTCCAATCAACGGAGTGGAGAAAAAGCTCAAACACCCAACTGACCGTACACTCTTTCCAGCGGATTCAATATCCGCGCCACAGGAGGACCACAACATAGCAGGCCCATCCACTGTCGAACCCAAATTCACGCGTGCGAGCAACCGCCGCTTCCTGCATCTAATTTACAAATCTACGCAGCCGGACATTATTGACCAGCCCTAACATTAAAAACATGCTCCACATGCTGGATCCGCCGCTGGACAGCAAAGGCAGAGGAATGCCGGTTACCGGCATTTGCCCCACCACCATCCCAACGTTTACCAGGATGTGAAACAAAATTACGGACGCTACGCCCATGCAAATATACATTCCAGCCCGGTCGGGCGCGGTTTGCGCGTTTTGCACTAATTGCATGAGCAACAGAAAATACAAACCCAAAGTGACAACTACACCCACGAACCCGTGTTCTTCTGCGAACGTGGAGAAAATAAAATCCGTGTGCGGCACAGGCAAGAACCGGAGCTGCGTTTGGGTGCCTAATGTCGCCCCCCTGCCCCACATTCCACCTTGCCCAACTGCGATTTTGGACTGAATCACCTGATACCCCGTGCCGTGAGGATCGGCATAAGGATCCACCATTGTTGCCAATCGCGCCTTTTGATAGGGCAGCAACATGGGCCAGGCAATCGGCAGCGCTATCGCCACCGTTACTACGAAGCCGACTACGTATTGCCAACGCAGACCGGCCAAAAATATACCTACGATCAAAGCCGGGAGATAGGTCAGCGAAGTACCCAGGTCTGGCTGTTTCATAACCAGTGCCATGGGTAGGCCAACCAACGCGATAAGGCGTACTAAGTCCCAAATTTCGATCGTATCCCCTTTCAGCTCGGTTAGATACCGAGCCACAAGTAACACGATAACCAGTTTAGCGAATTCTGAGACCTGAAGTCGGAACCCCAGCGGCATTGGAATCCAACGAGTTGAACCAAACACCTTTTTCCCCATCAACAACGTCACCAATAGAAGTACTATCATCACCCCGTAAAGTATTGGTACCTGTCCCAAAAGCGTGTGGTAATCAATGGTCATGATGATCCACATCAGTAACAAACCGGTTACGACATAAATGATTTGCTTCCACCATGCATCCTTCCAAATGGAAGCGTGTGTGGCGCTATAAATCTGAAGAATTCCAACAGCGCATAAGATCAGCGCTAGAATCAGCATGGCCCAGTCGATATCCTTTAAGCTGCGATAGGTTGCCATTAATTTGCCACTGCCCCCGCCAAGAAAGGACGTGCAAAGGGAAGATACGCAACTTGTGGGGGACGCCGAGTTCTGGCCTTTTTGTCGAAATAGGCTTTCGCCACATTCCTTGCAATTACCGAAGCATCCCTTCCGTGCTCGCCTGCTTCAAACAATGCTACTACTGCAATTTCAGGATTGATTCTGGGAGCAAATCCTACGAACCATGCGTTGTCCTTAATCTCTTTGTGCTTCGCCAAATATTCATTCGATGCCAATTGTGCAGTGCCGGTCTTACCGCAAAATTCAATTCCCGGTAATCGCGCTGCTGTTGCTGTACCAAAGTTGTCGTTCACAACGCTGTACATTCCACCCACGACATTCAGAATGTGATTGGGCTGCCAATCCGCTTTGCGCGAAGCTTCGACATGGGCCTGATCTTTTAGTAAGTGAGGCTTCGGCCAAAGGCCACCAGCTGCGATTCCACCTACTGCCGCTGCCAATTGCAATGGTGTTACTGTTAATGCGCCTTGTCCAATAGCCACGGAAATAGTCTCACCAGCAAACCATTTTGTGCGCACCTGCTTTCCTTTCCATTTGGTGGACGGAAGAATGCCACCTTTTTCGCTTGGCAAATCAACATCTGTTTTCCGCCCAAGGCCAGTCAAATCCGCGTATTCTGCAAGCCGGTCAATGCCCAATAAATTCCCAACATTGTAGAAATAAACGTCGCAGGATTGTGCCAAAGCGTAGCGCAGCGAAACATTCCCATGACCGCCGCGTTGATGGCACTTGTAATAGTGCCCGTAGAATGTTGCGCCGC
>JAYUSZ010000288.1:0-3679 GCA_043755435.1 Bryobacterales bacterium
CCAGGGAAGGGCCAATTTAAGCATTAAGAGGGTGAGCAATCGACCAACTGCTTGCCCTCGAACCTTTTGCCATGTTTCCAATTGAACCTAACCATAAACTTTCCCCACAAAGCTTCCGAACTACAGAGTAGGAATGCTGCGCTCCCTACCGCGTTTTTTCAAACACATTGCCCGTCGTCCGGCCCTCGCTTTGGCCATCGTAGTGTTATTGCCCATCGTCATCCGGCTGGTGGCAATACCCAAGCATCCCGTACCTTTACCCAACGTGGCGGATGAGTTCAGCTATCTGCTGGCCGCCGACACTTTCGCTTCCGGACGTCTTGCAAACCCAGTGCATCCCCATTGGAAGTTTTTTGAATACTTGCACGTGATTCACGTACCTGTTTATGCCTCAAAATATCCACCATTTCAGGGACTGCTGCTGGCCGCTGCGCAATTGCTCACCGGCATACCTTGGGCAGGAGTTCTAGTTTCTGGCGGCCTGATGTGCGGGGCCATTTTCTGGATGCTCTGCGGATGGATGGAACGCCGCTACGCATTCATGGGTGCCCTGCTTGCCGTAACGCAATTAGCCACTTTCGGCTATTGGATGGATAGTTACATGGGTGGTTTCCTTCCGGCAATTGGAGGCGCACTGGTTATGGGTTCACTCCCAAGGCTGATTCGGCGCTCCGATTGGCACAATTCCATTCCCCTTGGGCTGGGAGCGGCAGTCCTTTTGAATACTCGGCCTTTTGAAGGGGTAGTGTTGTTGCTGGGGTGTGGAAGTTGGTTGCTTTGGAAATTGTCCTTGTTCCGTTGGATTCGTCTTGCCCCTGCCGCTGCCGTGGTCTGCCTCTGCCTTGGTTGGATTCTGTTCTATAACCATGCAGTCACCGGCAGCCCGTTCAAACTGCCCTATGCGGTGCATGAGCAACAGTACGCAGTTGCCTCGCCGTTTTTGTTCTTTGAAGCTCCGCGCCCTGTTCCGCACTATTTCCATAACGCCATCAAAGTAGTCTGGGCAGACTACGACCTGGGGCTCTACCGCACCCAGCGCGCCAATCTGCTGCCGTATTACTTGGAATCTGCTCAAGGTATTCTGAAGATCTTCGCCGGTGAAGGGTTGCTGTTAATCCTGCTGCCGTTAGGAATTTTTGCAGCCCTTCGCCGACAGCGATTTCGTCCGGCACTGTTGTTCGCGCTGATAGCTATCGCCGGGCTAGCCATCGTGAAGGCCATTCTGCCGCACTATGCCGCTCCGGTCACGGGACTTTTCTTTCTGTTTTATGCATTGTCTTTGCGGCAACTCGACCGTTGGGCCCTCGGATTGCCAATTAGCTCCATGCTGATGGTGGCCACCCTTGCCGCCTATTTAGTGCAAGTTGGTATGGTGCTGGCTGGTCCTCGCATGGCCAACTATTCGTCACAGGCTCAACTGGAAGCTGGTGATCGCCAGAAGATTGTGGACAAGCTCCAAGCGCTGGGAGGGAACCACCTTGTTATGGTGCGCTACGAAACGCAAAAGAGCCCACTCTACGATTACGTCTATAACGGGGCCAACATCGACGCCTCGCCAATTGTTTGGGCCCGCGACATGAACCCCACTGAAAATGGTGAGCTTTTGCGCTACTACAGCAATCGCAGTTTCTGGCTTTTACAGGTTCCCATCACTGGCCCCCCCGATCTTCGCTCATATTCGACGGAACATTTCGCAAAAGCGCGCCGTTAGAATTAGCTGGAGGTCTCAAAATGAAGACTATATTTCTAGGCTTGCTTCTGGCAGCTTTCTCCTACTCGGCTGATGTTGGCGGAGTATGGCGCGGCACCGTTGCCGGAGAACGGCCCGATGGAACGTTTTCCGAAGAAAAACCCGCTTTCCTAACGCTGAAACAGGATGGCAACAAAATAACAGGTAAGGCTGGACCATCTGATGAGGAGACCTTCCCCCTGGAAAATGGAGTCATTGAGGGTGATGTAGTCACGTTTGACCTCACAACCCCCAACGCAACCATGAAATTCCACTTAAAGCTGAAGGACAACAGTCTTGAAGGTGATGCAAAGGCCGAACAAGACGGCAAGAAGCGGCGTGCCCTGATGAAATTTACCAAAGTCTAGATAAGAGATAGCAGCCGGTACCCTTCCCGAATCGTTTACAGTGAAGAGTACCGGATTTCCGTCTCTGAATGAACATTATTGAGCTACAAGGGGTTTCCAAAAGCTACCCCATTTATGATTCGCCCTCGTTGCGGCTGAAAGAGCTGTTCACGTTTAATCGTGCCAGTTATCACAAAGATTTCTGGGCCCTGCAGGACATAACGCTCGAAATCAAGAAAGGCGAAACGTTCTGTGTTGTAGGCGAAAACGGTTCAGGCAAGAGCACACTGCTGCAGATGGTGGCAGGCATTCTGCAACCCACTAAGGGCAGCATTAAAGTACAGGGTCGAGTATCGGCGCTGCTCGAACTAGGTTCCGGATTCAATCCTGAATTTTCTGGCCGCGATAATGTCTATCTGAACGCCGCAATTCTGGGGCTATCGAATAAAGAAATCGACCAGCGGTACAAAGCCATTGAGGAGTTTGCTGAAATCGGCGACTTCATCAGCCACCCCGTGAAAACCTATTCCAGCGGTATGGCTGTGCGCCTGGCTTTTTCGGTGGCCATTCACGTGGACCCGGAAATCCTGTTAGTGGACGAAGCCCTGGCCGTGGGTGATATTTACTTTCGCCAGCGCTGCATGCGCAAGGTCCACGAACTGCGCCAGAAGGGCGTAACCATTCTGTTTGTCTCGCACGCCATCGGCGATATAAAGGCTGTTGGGGATCGCGTTTTGTGGCTCGATAAAGGCCGGGTTCGTGAGCTTGGCCAGACGGAACAGGTGGTTGTAAAGTATCTGGCAATGATGACGGAAAAAGACTCCACTTATCTGGAATCGTCCAAGCCGGAGGCTCCGCTGTCCATCCTTGCAACTGGCGTTGACAACGCCCCGGAAATTGTAACTACAATCCCCAACGTGGATCATCGCCATGGCGATGGCAGAGCGAAAGTGATTGGAATTGCTGTGATGAACGAACATGGAAAGCCGTTAGTGCTGCTTGAGCCCGATTCGCGCATCATCGTTCGCATCAGTGTTCAGGCATTTGAATACATCGCGCTGCCCAATGCAGGTTTCATGATTCGCAATCATCTTGGCTTGGATTTTGCCGGATCGAATACAACACGCGAAGGCTATCAATTAGCTCCAATGGCGGTTGGTGAAATTCGTACAGTGGACTTTCATATAGACCTGCCAACTTACTATCCAGGGCATTTTTCCTTCTCTCCTGCCATTGCCGATGGGACACTGGAAAATTACCGCATGTGCGACTGGATTGACAACGCAACCACTCTGCAGATGGGCCACAGCGAGGGCACTGTTTATGGCTACATGCATCTGCCTTGCCGTGTAGAAGTGAATGCCCGGCTGATGGAGGCCGTCAATGGCAATTGAATTCACTGGGGAACGCGTCATTCCCGGCCAAGTGGATACCGATTTGTGGAACGAACATTTTGCGCGCTATGCGTTTTCAGCACGGCTGGCAAGGGGCAAGCGCGTGTTGGACATGGGCTGCGGCACGGGCTATGGTTCAGCAGAATTAGCGAAGCAGGCGTTGAAGGTCACGGGTCTGGATGTTTCCTCCAATGCGGTTGCTTATGCGC
>JAYUSZ010000289.1:0-24823 GCA_043755435.1 Bryobacterales bacterium
GCCAATCGGCCCCGGTCGGCAACCGCATCGTAGACCGCAACTGGCGACAAAGCATTGCCCACAAGCGAGTCGGTGTTCGCTAACGCTGCTTGAATGTCAACATATCCGGCGCCGATACTGAAAATGTCGTAGTAGCTTGTGTAGCTCTTTCTTGTCACGGGGTCAACGGCGACACTGGAAGTGGGGAAGCTTTTGCTGGCGGTTTTCATCAACCGCGCCTTTACTTGGTCTGGTTTCAAACCGGGTTGCTTTTGCAACAGAATAGCAACGGCGGCACTCACCATAGGCGTCGCCATGCTTGTCCCGCTCAAGATGAAATAGTCGCTATTGACCTCATTCGCCGGGTACTGGGATTCCATCAAACTGTCGCTGTTCAATTTTACGGAAATTACTCTGTTACCTGGGGCTACAAGATCGGGTTTCACAACGTGATCAAAAAGTGTCGGGCCTTTTGAACTGTAGCTCGCGAGCCGGTCGTCAGTGCGGGAAACAGTCCCCGCACTTTTAACTGCACCTACCGTGATCACATATGGATCGTTGCCTGGAGAGCCGATCGTTCCATAGCCACTGTTTCCGAATGTGCTGTTTCTGCCCTCATTCCCAGCTGCGGTTACTACTACGATTCCCGCTAACCAGGCCTGCTCTACTGCCTTGCACAGCGGATCCAGCTTGTAGGATTCAAAAACCGGGCGGCCCAAGGAGAGATTGATGACGCGGATGTTATAAGTGTTCTTAAGGGCAATTGCGCGCTGAATGGCTGCAATGACCTGACTGTCCGTTCCTTTCGCATAGGCGTCAAGTACTCGAAGATTGATGATTTTGACGCCAGTTGCCAATCCCTTGTAGGTTCCTCCGGATAACGTCCCGCTGCTGGCAATGATCCCGGCCACATGAGTGCCGTGTCCATAGTAATCCTTTGGATCTGTGGTGCCTGGAACAAAGCTTTGGGAGTACACAACGGATTTACCGAGCGCCATCCCATCCATACCATCTACCCCGCTATCAATCACGGCCACGCCGATCCCGGCTCCCGTCCACCCATTCAATTCGGCGTAGGAAGCCCCAACGGATTGCCGTTCAATATTCGTTGCCCCAGTTACGGTGCGGTCAGGAGAAATGTATAGTACGTCCGGATCGTCAGACAAGTCGTCGATCGCGGATGCAGAAATGCGGAAAACTCCTCCGTTGATGTGATCCAGCTTAGTCTTCAAAGATCCACCGCGCTTGCGTGCCTTATCCAGATGACGTTGGGTTACAGCCTCTCGGAATTGCACAATGACATCGCCCACTGATCCCGGTTCGACATCAGCAAGATCTTTCGAAAGTTTGTGAGGACTTTTTCCCCAAACTGATACAGTCGCAAAGCTAGCCAAAACCAATACGAAGAGTTGACGGTGCATGCCACTTTCAATGCACGGCGATTGCCAAATAGTCGGCACAATAACAAGTCCTGCGTAAAGAGCGGTTTAGATGGAATTCGAACGAAGGAATGATAGACAATTTGTCACTCAAAAGGGCAATTTGGCCAGCAGCGACTTTTCTAATTGCTTGATTTGGCGTTTCGGAGCTGTAATCAGCTGCCCTTCAATAAATCGGCGAGGTCGCGTTCGGGGATTGCGCCTTCTCGGATTACGCGCCAGTAAGGTTCAGTGATGTCGATTGTGGTGGAGCCTGTTCCAGAAACAGATCCGCCATCGAGAACCAGATCGAGGCGACCATCCATGGTGCCAAACACGTCGATGCCGCTACGGCATGTTGGGGAGCCGCTGATGTTGGCGCTAGTACCAATCAGCGGGCGTCCAATGCGTTGGAGCAATCCAGCCACCGAGGCTGACCGTGATTGGCGCAAGGCTAAGCGGCCAGTGTTTCCGGTGACTTTTAGCGGAACTTTTTCTGAGGCTGGAACGATAATTGTGAGCGGACCCGGCCAGAACTTCCTTGCCAGAACTGCAAAGCGAGCGGTGGATTCCTTGGCGTATTCTTCAGCCATGATTACGCCATCTACCAACAACGGCAAAGACCTCACGGATTCGCGGCCTTTGGCCTGAAACACGCGGACCACGGTTTGCAGGTTGAATGGATCGGCAACCAACGTGTACAAACCTTCCGTGGGGACGGCCACAATTTTTCCGCGAAGTACTGCGGCCGCAGCTTTGTCGAGTGCACCAGCGTCGGGTGTATCGGCGTCGATTTCTATAAGATCCGTTGCCAAATGTTTTTACCTGTCGCCAATTGCTTCGGCTACATCAATTGCCATCTGATACCTTCCGAATGGTGCGCTTAACTGGACGCCATCCACCATGGGGCGCACTTGGCGGACCATGTCCCGGGCGATTTCAACACCTTCGGCTCGGGCCTTTTCGGCATCGTCGGCCTTGAGCATGCGCTGCATGTAATGGTCCGGTACTGGGACACGGAGTTCGTTCACCATGAACTCGGCATTACGGTAGCTGGTAAGTGGCCAAATACCGCAAATCACGGGGATGCGGACGTGTTCAATGCGCTTCAGAAAAACTTCCAATAGCTTGAGATCGAACACAGGCTGGGTGACCACATATTCAGCGCCGCCGGCTACCTTTCGTTCAAAGCGATGAATTTCTTCGTCCATGTTGACTGCGCCGGGATTGGCTCCAACGCCCAAAACCAAAGAAGTTTGGGAGCCCATGGGATTGCCGCCAATATCAAGTCCGTGGTTAAGGTTGTTCACAATGTTGCAGAGCCCGATGGCGTCCACGTCAAACACTGCGGTGGCATCGGGATAGGTTCCCATGCGAGGTGGATCGCCGGTGATGCAGATCAGGTTCTTGACGCCTGTGAAATGGGCACCTAGGAGTTCGGATTGAATGCCGAGAATATTACGGTCGCGGCAGCAGAAGTGCAAAACAGCCTCAATTCCGGCTTCCTGCTGGAAAATGCTGCAGGTTACTTGAGCACTGAGCCGGGCGCTGGCACGAGGACCATCGGGCACGTTGATGGCATCGATACCGTGAGCCTTGCACAACTTTGCACCGGCGATTTCCTTACTAGGATCAACACCCCTTGGAGGCAAAATTTCTACGAAGGTAACAAACTTCTTGGCAGCAAGTTTTGCACCCAACGAAGATTTTTCTTCCATGGCAACTTTGGGCATAGCTTTCTGCTTTGCGGCTGGTTGTTCAACTGTAATGCTGATATCGCGCTGCATGGGGTGCAGACTTCGGACTTCGCTGGTAAGCAGCTTGATGTGTTCTGGAGTAGTTCCGCAACAGCCGCCGATGATTTTGACACCTGCCCACAAGAATCGGCGAGCGTATTGCGACATGTATTCCGGCGAACATAAATACATTTGCCGCCCTTCCACGGTTACTGGGTAGCCAGCGTTGGGCATGGCGCTGAAAGGCTTGTGGGAGAAGCTCATCATCTTCTCAATTGTTTCGAGGGCGACTTTGGGGCCGACGGAACAGTTCAATCCAAGGACGTCCGCTGGCCATTCGTCCAACTGGCGGGTGAAGGTTTCGGTATCGGTGCCGTCCAGCAAGTGGCCATGATCGTCAATGGTGACTTGTGCGACGATGACGATTTCCGGACCGGCGACTTCGCGAGCGGCGAAAATGGCTTCACGCAATTCATCGAGACGGCCGAAGGTTTCCATCACTAACAGGTCGACACCTTCATCTATCAAAACTTGGATTTGCTGGCGGAAAATATCACGGGCTTCAGAGAAGGTAATTGGACCCAGCGGCTCAATACGAACGCCGAGAGGACCTACAGCACCTGCTACAAACCCATTGTCCTTAGCTGCATCGCGTGCGATGCGAACGCCGGCTTGATTGATATCAATCAACTTTTCCGCCATTCCAAAGGCGGCCAGACGGACGCGGTTTCCACCGAAGGTGTTGGTTTCCAGAATTTGCGCGCCAGCCTTGATGTAGGCTTCGTGAATTTCTTTCACAGTACTTGGCTGGGAAAGATTCAATTCATCAAAACAACGATTGATGAATACGCCCTTGTCATAAAGCATGGTTCCCATGGCGCCATCGGCCACAAGAGCTCCAGATTCAAGGGCTTTACGAAATTCAACTGCGCGAGAAATTTTAGTTGTTGTCATGAATTACCGTTGGCAGCCAGGACAAAAATACGTGGAACGTCCTCCCTGTGGAATCCGCCTGATGGGCCGGGCACAGACAAAACATTCTTCTCCTTCACGATCATAAACCTTGACTGGGAAGATTTCTCCCTCAGCGAAGGTTCCAGGCTGCTCATAAGCACTATATACCGATTCTACCGCTTCCTTCATCACTTCGCGAATGGCGGTGTGTATTAGATGCAAGCGTGTAGACTTAAGATTCTTCAGCGACTTACGGGGATCGATGCCAGCACGAAACAGGGCTTCTGCTACATATATGTTTCCCAAACCTGCAACATACTGCTGGTCCATTAGGAATATTTTGGATGGTTTGGAGGATCGGCGGGCCAGTTCAAGGAACTGTTCGGGGGTGAATTTCGGGTCGAGAGGCTCCCAGCCAAGTTCCTTTTCAAGAGCGGCAATTTCATTTTTGGTGGTTAATTGCATGCGGCCTAGGGCGCGCGGATCTTCAAACACGATGCCGCGGCCGTCTTTAAGCGTGAATAGAGCGCGCGCTGAAATGGAATGAAATCGGGCATCGGGGATGGTGAATATGTTTCCAGTCATCCGCAGGTGCGCGTGGAAATAGACTTCACCGGAGAAATGGAAAAACAGATGCTTGCCGCGGCGTTGGATGGTTTCAAGAATTCGATTCTCGGCGGCATCTTCCAAATCCTCAGGGCGTTGCGGGCGGCATATGGACGGCCTTAGGATTCGTAGGTTTTTTATGCGGGAGCCTGCAATGCTCTCACGCAAGCGGCGGGCAACGGCATCTACTTCTGGCATTTCAGGCATTCAGAATCCACCTCCAGGCTTCCCGGACATTGGCAAAAGTGTGGATTGGAATGTGCCCTAGAAACGCAAATGCTTTAGCGAGGGTATCGGCGGCTTCAAGTTCTCCGGAGGGTATGGGCAGCGCTTTGGTCTGCTTGCTTAGCTTGTCCCCGCGTGGATCGACAACTACGGGCAAGTGTAGATAGCTGGGAGTGGGAAGCTGTAAGGCTCTTTGCAAATAGATCTGACGGCAAGTGGATGTTAGCAAATCTGCTCCGCGAACAACGTCTGTGATTCCTTGGAAGGCATCGTCCACTACAACGGCCAATTGATAAGTGAACAGGCCATCGGCACGCTTCAATACAAAATCGCCCACAGTGCTGGTGAGCACTTCACTATGTTGACCTGTTCGCTGATCGGTGAATTCTATCGGCTGGTTATTCACACGTAATCTCCAGGAACGAACTTCACGATCTGGGGGCAAGCCATGGCGACAAGTGCCTGGGTAGACTTCACCAACTTCCTTTCTTGAGCAGCAGCACGGGAAGAGTAACGCTTTGGCTCGCAAAGTTTCCAGTGCTTGTTCGTAGGCGGTAAAACGGGTGCTTTGGTGAAGCACTGGACCGTTCCATTGAAAACCATATTGATCCAGAGTGCGAAGAATGTGGTCGGCTGCGCCAGGGACATTTCGGGGAGTGTCCACATCTTCAATGCGCACCATCCATTCGCCACCGTTTTTGCGCGCCTGCAGATAGCTGCCGGTGGCGGCCACCAGCGATCCGAAATGCAAAGGCCCTGTGGGCGATGGCGCGAATCTTCCCCGGTACATTTGTGAAGTTTAGAATAGCGTGAGTTCCACCGGAGCACCACTGGAGCAGCCAAGAGTACGTGCAGCGGAATCCTGATTCAGGCAGACTTCCAAGTACCCGGAACTGCCTTCGATGACAAACAATTCGCCGGGATCACATTCGGAATAGTGTAGCGCCAGATGCCTGACGGTTTGCAGGCCAATTGACATTTCAAATGGAGAGGTTTGAATAGCAGCAAAATCGGGGGCTTTGAAATTGGTGATCATGTTGCCGAAATGATCGACCTTGAGAATGGTACCCGTGAAGGTGCGTCGCGAGGTGCGTTCGGGTGATGGAACGGCTAAGCGAAGAGCGTCGGCTACTTTGGGGCCAAGCATTGCTGGTTTGATTCCATTGCCAAAGTGTGCGGCCACGGAGGCAAAGATGTCACGACCATGAAATGTGCGGCTAAGAGGCTTGCGGAAATATTTTTCGTTGGTCAACTGGCGGGCTGAACATTTTATGGAATCTTTGAAAACGAAAGTGAAAATACCATTGTCGGGGCCAAGGAAGAATTGCCCATCGGCTTCAACCAGAATCGGACGGCGTGAACTGCCAACACCGGGGTCAACCACTACAATATGAATTGTTTTCTTGGGCCAGCATTTCCAGAACTCACCGATAAAAAAAGCGGCCTCAAGAATATCGAACTTCTGAAGTCCATGGCTGATATCGACGGTTTGGGCCAGGGGAGCAATGGATGCGATGACACCCTTCATGGCGCCGACGAAATGATCGGTTAAGCCGAAGTCAGTAGTTAAAGTGATGAGAGATCTTGGCATAGGTTGATAGAATTAAGTTTAGGGTAACAGTGCAACGATTCTACTTCGATCACAACGCGACAACTCCCATTGCGGATAGCGTGCTGGAAGTGTATTCGAAGTCGCTGAAAGATTGCCACGGCAACGCCTCTAGTATCCATTATCACGGACAGCAGGCCAAGATGGTGTTGGAAAAAGCTCGAAGGCAAGTGGGTGCGCTTCTTGGTGCTAGTGCGAAAGATGTGGTTTTTACAAGCGGTGGGACTGAGGCTGATAATCTGGCGATTTTTGGTGTGATGCGCGGCAATAGCCGGCGACATGCAGTAACTACAACGATTGAGCATCCGGCGGTATTGAACTGCTTTGCCCAACTGGAACGCGAAGGGTTCGACGTTACCTACGTTGGATGTAACTCTGAGGGCGTTGTTGAGCCTGAGGCGATTCGGCAAGCTGTTGGTCCGGATACGGCACTAGTGAGTGTGATGCATGCCAACAATGAATTGGGAACGATTCAGGACATTCGTTTGATGGCGGAAATTGCCCATGAAGCGGGTGCGCTGTTCCATTCCGATGGTGTTCAAATGGCTGGTAAAGTGCCGATTGACGTAAGCGCTACTGGTGCGGATCTTTATGCAATTAGTGGGCACAAGTTTCATGCTCCGAAGGGGGTTGGTGCGCTTTATGTTCACAAGGGTGTTGTGTTAGCTCCACAGCAGTTCGGTGGTCGGCATGAGCAAGGCCGCCGGGCTGGCACGGAAAATGTTCCTGGGCTTGCGGCGATGGGGCATGCTGCGGAAATCGCAAAGGGTTCGGGTACAGCTGAATTGCGAGACTACTTGGAGAGTGAAATTACGAGACGATTGCCGGACGTTCGTCTGAATGCCGTACTGGCGCAGAGGTTGCCCAACACATCGAATATCTGCTTCAGCGGGATTGAGGGAGAGGCCATGGTGATTTCGCTGGACCTGAAGGGATTTTCAGTTTCCAGTGGTGCTGCTTGTTCCTCTGGGGCAGTGGAACCGTCTCACGTTCTGCTGGCTATGGGGCTTACGCGGGAGCAGGCTAAATCGTGCATCCGCTTTTCATTGGGACCGGGGAATGATTTGAAGCAAGTAAATTTGTTAGTTGAAGCCGTTGCGGCTTCCTGTGCGCAGCTAAGGAGGCTGTCTCCTACCTATGCCTGACGAATTGATTGCGGTTGCGATGAGCGGAGGGGTGGATTCTTCCGCTGCTGCGGCCATGATGAAACATCGTGGTGACAATATTGTGGGGCTAACCATGCAGCTGTGGAATCAACGAAGGTTGCCTGAGCTTTCGACTGGTGAATCGAATGGACGCTGCTGTTCGATTGACGACGTATATGACGCCCGCTATGTTGCCCAATTGTTGGGCATCCCTTACTATGTAGTGAATTTTGAAGATCAGTTTGAGAAGAATGTAGTGAAGCCTTTTGTTGCCGACTACCTTGCTGGCCGCACGCCTGTGCCTTGCACCATGTGCAACAACTTCATTAAGTTCGATCAGTTTCTGGAGATGGCTGAAGGGGTAGGGGCGAAGAAAATTGCAACTGGTCACTATGCCCGGATTGAACAAGATGTGACGGGCCGCTATCAAATGTTGCGCAGTGTGGATTCGACAAAGGATCAGACTTACTTTCTGTTTGGCTTGACGCAGGAAATGCTGGCTCGGACGATATTCCCATTGGGTGGATTCAACAAGACAGAAGTTCGGCAAATGGCTCGTGACTTGGGGCTGCCAGTGGCAGAGAAGAACGATAGTCAGGAAATTTGCTTTGTACCAAATGGTGATTACGCTGGTTTCATTGAATCGTATTTGAAAGAAAGTGGAACGCCGCTTTCCAGCATGGAAGGTGAAGTTGTCACTACTGCTGGCAAAGTAATTGGCGAACACTCAGGTGTGCATCATTACACTGTTGGACAGCGCCGTGGATTGGGGATTGCTGCGAAGGAACCACTTTATGTGATCTCCACGGAGCCGCAATCGCGTCGGGTGGTGGTGGGGTCGAATGAGGATTTGCTTACTGACAAGCTTACAGCTCGGGATGTAAATTGGATTTCTATTCCGGCAATCACGGAAGCTCGAAGGGCGGAGGTGCGCATTCGGAACAAGCACGTGCCAGCGGCTGCAACGCTTCATCCTACTGCTGATCCGGCGTGTGTGGACGTGGTGTTTGATGCGCCTCAGCGTGCGGTGACGCCCGGCCAGGGTGCCGTGATCTACGATGGCGAGCTTGTGCTGGCCGGCGGTTGGATCGCATAAGGAAGTGGCTACTCGCTCGGCATTTCGGAACTGGGTTGAGTATGGAGCGGTGCGTGGAGTGGTTGGGTTGATTGCAATTCTTCCAGATGCAGCGGCGATGGTTGCGGCTCGCGCCTGTTTCAAATTGCTTGATGTTCTGGTGCCGAAGTTGCGGGTGGTGGCTCAACGCAATTTGACGCTTACGGGTTTGGATCTTGAAAATATCCAGCAAATGTATGAATCACTGGCCCGCATGTTGGTGGCTTTTTCCCGATTTCCGAAGCTGAACAGAGGCAATATTGATCAATACATTTGCTACGAGGGGATCGAACATTTCGACCGCGCCTTGGCTAAAGGCAAAGGCGTTCTGTTCGCCACTGCGCATTTAGGAAATTGGGAACTGAGCGCCTTTGCTCACGCACTGCTTGCAAAGCCCATGCATGTGGTGGTTCGTCCATTGGACAACCCGCTGATTGATGCATTTGTGGAGCGACGCCGGTCGCTATCGGGGAATACTATTTTAGGCAAGCGCGATTTTCTCCGCGATATTTTCCGCGCATTGCAAGACAATCAGGCTGTGGGCATTTTGGTGGATCAGAATGTGAGTGCCAATGAAGGTGTATTTGTGGATTTCTTTGGCAAAAAGGCGTGCGTCAGTCCTGCTTTTGCAAAGTTGGCGGCACGCACCGGAGCTGCAGTGATTCCGGGTTTCGCCATTTGGAATGAGACCGAAAAGAAGTACGTGCTTCGTTTCTATCCACCGGTTGTTCTTTCAGGAGAGGCGGCAGTGGATACGCAGCTAATTCAAAGTGCAGTGGAAGCCGCGATCCGCGAATATCCGGGCCAGTGGCTGTGGATACATCGTCGTTGGAAAACCAGGCCGCCAGGTGAACCGCCACTTTATTAACGTTCGCGATAGAATAAGGGCCTCACTATGTGGAAACCCTTTCTTCCAATGAACACGCGCAAAACGGAGCTCCGGCGACGAGGGACTTTCGTGTTCCTTCAACATTCTTGGCCCGCAGCCAGGCGCTTTGCGCTTCTAATTCTTTGTCTGACTCTTGTCCGCGCCCAATCGCAGGAAAAACCAATACCGCCACCAGGGATTTCGATCACGGCTGAAGATCGTGCGGAACTGGAAAAGGGATTGGCGGATCTAACTACCGCGGCGAAGGCCGTGGCGCAACATCCACGAGCGGTGGACGTCCAAGTGCTGAAAGAGGCCGTTCGTTACGCAACTACCTATAGCGAGTTTTTTAAAGCAGATGAAGTTGCGAAGGCCAAGGATTTGCTGAAGGCCGGAATGGCTAGGGCAAAATCGCTGGAGAAGGGTTCTGCACCTTGGGTTGCGCAAACCGGCTTGATCATGCGGGGTTATCTATCGAAAATTGATGGCAGTGTTCAACCTTATGTGCTGCTGGTGCCGGCAGAATGGACTCCAAATTCCGGGAAGAAATGGCGTTTAGACACCTGGTTTCATGGCCGTGGTGAAACGCTGAGCGAGATCAATTTTCTGACGTCGAAGATCGGAGAATTTACACCGCCTGAGACTTTTGTTTTGTATCTGTACGGACGCTACTGCAATGCCAACAAGTTTGCCGGGGAAGTGGATTTGTTTGAAGCTTTGGCCGATGTGAAGAAACAATATCGTATTGATGAAAACCGAATTGTGATTCGTGGATTCTCCATGGGAGGCGCATCTGTTTGGCATTTTGCAGCGCACTATCCCGGCCATTGGGCTGCGGCGGCTCCTGGTGCTGGTTTCAGCGAATCTGCGGAATTTCTGCGGATCCCTTCTGCGGCGCGCGCCGAGATGCCTGATTGGGAAAAGAAGCTGTGGCGAATGTACGACGCCACCGAATACGCGGCGAATTTTTTTAATTTGCCGTTGGTTGCCTACAGTGGTGAAATTGATGGTCAGAAGCAAGCTGCAGACTTGATGGCGAAGCATTTGGCGAAAGAGGGAATGAACATGACACATGTGATTGGCCCCAAGACGGCGCACCGCTATCATCCGGATTCGAAGTTGGAAATTAATCGGCGACTGGATGCGATTGCGGAGAAGGGAAGAGATCCCTACCCAAACCACATCCGCTTTGTAACTTACACTCTTGCCTACAACCGGATGAAGTGGTTGGTTGTCGATGGCATAAAGCAACATTGGGAACAGGCCAAGGTTGATGCGTCGATTACCGGCGACAAAGGGGTGGACTTGAAAACCGCAAATGTTACAGCCTTCACATTAACCTTCGGTCCTGGGGGCGCGCCACTTGATCCGACCATCCAGCCTGAAGTTGTGATTGATGGGCAGCGCGTAAAGGCGAACAGTATTGAGACCGATCGATCCTGGGTGGCACATTTCCGGAAGACTGGGGAAAAATGGGGAGTGTCGGAATCGGCAGGATTGGAAGGAATGCAAAAGCGTCACGGGCTGCAAGGCCCAGTGGACGATGCTTTCCGGAATAGTTTTTATTTCGTGACTCCGAGCGGATCGCCTATAGCCAATGCTGCTGTAACTGGGCGCATTACTGCTGAACAAAATCGAGCGATCACGGAATGGAGAAAGCAGTTCCGCGGTGATGCAAGAGTAAAGCAGGATGTGGAAATCACGGATGCCGAAATCGCATCCTCGAATTTGGTGCTGTGGGGCGACCCGCAGAGTAACAAAATTCTGGCCCGCATTGCCGATCGGCTTCCCGTGAAGTGGACGGCGGAGGGACTCGAAGTTGGAGGCAAGAAGTACGATGCTGCCACTCACTTGCCCATCCTGATTTATCCCAATCCTTTAAACCCAAAGAAATATGTGGTGCTGAATAGCGGATTCACTTTCCGCGAGTTCGATTATTTGAACAACGCACGGCAGATTTCTAAGCTACCCGATTGGGCGGTGATCGACGTTACTTCCCCTGCCGATGGGAAGAGACCCGGCAGGATTGCTGCTGGTGGTTTTTTCAACGAAACCTGGCACTAGTTAGCGGACAAAGAAGCGGCGCATTTCTGGTTCTAGCGCTGGAGTACATGCCAGGCAATTTCCTGCATAAATACTGGATCCGCCGTCCATATTGAAAAACTTGCCACCCGCTTCTTCAATGAGAATTTTTAGAGGTGCCAAATCCCAGGGTTGGGACGTAGGTTCTAACCAAGCATCGGATTGCCCGGAAATCAGCATCATGCAATCGGGGCCACCGCCTCGGCTGCGGACAGCCCAGAATTGGCCCATCCATTCCACCAATTCTTTGCCCCATGGATATTGGTTGGCTTTTTGCAGGCTGTTGGCACATAGAACAGCCTTTGAGAGATCTGTCGTTTTAGAAACTCTTATTGGAAGGTCATTGCAGAACGCGCCTGATCCTTTGATTGCGGTGTAAGTTCTGCGAAGGAATGGAAAATGGCAGATTCCGGCTTTCACCTCGCCATCAACTTCCAGTGCCATCAGCACGGCCCAAAGTCCATTGCCGCGCACAAAATCGCGGGTTCCGTCAAGAGGATCAATAATCCATTTCCGTCCATTCTTCGATGGCTTGTTGGTACCTTCTTCTCCTAAAATTCCGTCGTCGGGAAAGGCCGTGGTCAAGGCTTTGACAATCAGTTGCTCCGATTCTTTGTCGGCAATTGTTACGGGAGATTCGTCAAATTTTTCCTCAGCCTTCAGTCCTTGCCCTGCGTAGTGAAGCAGCAGTTCGCCTGCTTGTGCGGCAATGCGCCGCATGATTTCCATTTCATGAGAATAAGACACTCCTTTCATTTTACGTTTTTGTGAAGTTACGTGATAGCATGAGCGGTTATGACATCCCGAACCGTGTATTCTCTCCTGGAAGAAGCAGTTGAGAAATGGGGAAATGCTCCGGCGTTACATCAACCCATCGGAAGCCAAAGATACCAAACTTACTCCTGGATTGAGTACCGCGAAAATGTGCGTGAAATCGCGGCTGGATTGCGCGCGCTGGGAGTTCGCCGTGGCGACGTAATAGGTCTGGGGTCTGAAACCAGGGCTGAATTCTATTTGGCCGATCTTGGAGTGATTACATGCGGAGCAGCATCTGCAGCTCTATACGTCAATTCGCCGGCTGTGGATCAAATTGGTCTCTTAAAGCGTTGCGGGGCCAAGATAGTATTTGTGGAAGATCCAAAGATGTTGAAGACGCTTCTTGCCGCTGGCGGTGAAAGCTTCACTTGGATTTTGATGACTGGTGAGGCTGGTGATGTACTCACTCTGTCCGGTCTGCGGGAACGCGGCCGCAAGATAATGGTGGAAGACGCAGGGCTTTTTTCCAGCATGCGTGGTGAGGTGACCCCTGAAGATTACGCGATACTTTACCTGACATCGGGCGCAACCGGGGAACCGAAAATGGTTTGGAATACGCATCGCGCACTGGTTGCGAACGTAGATATGGGTCCGGGAATTCTGCCTGGAGTATCGGCCAAAGATTGTGCGATGGCTTTTCTTCCGTCAGCGCATATAGCACAGAGGATTGGAATCGAATTGCTCCCCTTGCGTATGGGCATTCAAGTTTTCTTTTCTGAGAGTCTGGCCCGAATGCCACACGAGTTTAAGACTGTGCGTCCAACGCTATTCCTGGCACCTCCCAGAGTTTGGGAGCGCGTCTACGCTAGCGTCCGCACGGAGGTGCGAAAGCGGAACATGTTGTCGCGGCAGATTTTCTATGCCGCCTTGGGAGTTGGCAGCCAGGTAAGCAGGTATAAACAGGAAGGCAAGCCTGTACCAGTTTGGCTGGATCAATCGTGGAAGATTGCGGACAAATTGGTTTTTTCAAAAATCCGTGAGCGTTTCGGTGGTCGGATTAAATTTGCCATATCTGGCGCGGCACCCTTAGGGCGAGACCTTGGAGAATTCTATGAAGCGGTTGGAATGCCTCTGATGGAAGGTTATGGGCTAACGGAAGGCGGCATTGTTTGTTTGAATTCTTTCGATACGGTCAGGCTTGGGACGGTGGGCAAGCCATTGACTGGCGTTGAAATAAAACTGGCAGAAGATGGCGAACTGCTTGTGAAGAGCCCCGGATTGGCATCAAGCTATTTCCAGGATGAGGAAGCGACGAAGCAGGTTTTTCGCGATGGATGGCTTCATACGGGGGACATTGCAGAAATACATCCAGATGGTTTTGCTTCGATCACTGGCCGCAAGAAAGAAATGATTGTGGCTTCGAATGGAAAGAAAATCTACCCATCAAAACTGGAAGCGTTGTTTAAGACGGAGCCTTTGATTAGCCAGATGATTTTGGTTGGGGACAACGAATCGTATGTAACTGCACTGTTCACAATTAATCCTGCCGCGGCCGAGATTTTGGAAGGGCTGAAGGGCAAGTCGGTTGTGGAGATGGCTAATTCACCGCGAGTGCAAGCCGAAGTGAAACAGGCTGTGCAGAGGGCCAATAAACAACTTGCGCAATACGAACAGATCCGCAAGTTCCGAGTGTTGGAACGTGATTTTACGATTGAAGCGGGAGAAATGACGCCAACCATGAAGGTGCGCAGGCGGCAGGTGCTGGAGAATTTCAGAGCGCAGATTGCGGAGATGTACGCTGGGAAGGAAGACCTGTGATTGTGATACTGCGATTATCATCCTGCCCATAGGCAATGCGGACTTCAACGCGGTCTTGCGGCATCAAGTTCAGAAATCGTTCACCCCACTCGATAACAACAATGGCGTTGCGATCGAAAAGTTCGTCAAGGCCGAGCGATGCCACTTCATTCGCAGCTTCCAGTCTGTACAAATCGATATGATAGAGCTTTGGTGGATCGCCATATTCATGAATTAGCGTGAAAGTTGGGCTGGAAACTTCGTTGGCCGAGCCTACGCCCAGCGCTTCCACCATGCCTTTGGTGAATGTGGTTTTCCCAGCGCCAAGATTCCCAATCAACAGCACGACGGCGCGTTGTGGGAGTTGCCGGACTAACTGCCGTCCAGCTTCAATGGTTTCCTCTTCAGAGCTGCTGAACAACGCGAAGGGCTCCTGGAAGATAATCAACTAGTTCTGAGGCTAGCAAGGATAGTTCGGTGCGATCCTTCGCGCCAAGCTCACCACACAGTCCATGCAGATAAACGGCGGCTCGAACGGCCAGTTCGATCGAATTTGGATGTTGCGCAATCAGACCGGCTATCAGCCCAGTGAGAACGTCTCCACTGCCTCCTTTGGCCATCGAAGGAGATCCGGTTGGATTGATCCACACGCGTCCTGTTGGGGTAGCAATGAGAGAACGCTGGCCCTTTAGCACGACGATTGCATTGCGCTTTCGTGCCAACTTTTCAACTGCAACGAGGCGATCGGCCTCCACTTCGGCAACGGAGATTTCCAGCAGGCGAGCCATTTCGCCGGGATGGGGCGTAAGGACTGCCTGCGTCTTCGATGCTTTCCAATTCATGTCGGCCAATAGGTTTAAGCCATCGGCATCAATGACCAAAGGAGTGCTGGCAGAAGCAAGCAACTGCACTAGTAGCACCTTGGCTTCGTTAGATTTGCCAAGACCCGGACCGATGGCAGCGCAATTCATGCCGGGCAAGACGGCGGTTGCATCCCACAAATTGTGAGTCATCAAATCGGGATTGAGTTCCTCGGCTTCGGATGCCACGGTTACTAATCCTGCACCAATCTTCAATGCTGCTACGCCAGCCATGCGGACGGATCCGGACTTACCGGAAGCTCCGCCGACGATAAGAGCGTGACCGAAGTTACCCTTGTGTGAATTGGCAGGTCGTGGGGCAAAGAGTGTTCGGAAATCTGATGGTTCGCTGACGGCAAGATTGCTTAACTCTAAAAGAGAATCTGGACTTCCGATGGAAGCCACGACTAACTCGCCTACTTTGCCACAGTTGGGTGGAAGAACATGGCAACGCTTTGGAGCGGTAAATGTAACCGTCAAATCGGCGTGGACAATTTCGCGTTCCGTGCGGTTGGCGTCACTGGCAATGCCCGACGGAACGTCGACTGAAACGACTTTTGATAGTGGGAACTGCGTGTTGATGGCGCGGATGGCTTCCAGCGCGGGACCATGTGGAGGCCCCGTGATTCCGGTACCCAACACTGCATCGACAACGATGGTAGAACGTAACGCTTCCAATGGCAACTGGGTGCTAAGAGGAACGCCGGTTACTTTCAGCATTTTCAAATTCGCCACTGCGTCCCCGTCAAAATCGGATTCCGGGTAAACAAGAATTACATGCAGAGCGGCTGGTTTGTGATGAATCGTCAATAGCCGGGCAATGGCCAAACCATCGCCACCGTTATTGCCCTTGCCGCAATAAACAATCATCCTGTGACATGACAGCGAGCCGAAAACACGGACCATCTCACGCACAACGGCGTGGGCGGCATTTTCCATGAGGATGATACCAGGGATCCCCATTTCAATAGTGCGCCGATCAACTTCACGCATTTGGGCGGCGGTTAGAACTTTCATCCGGGCCGCTCCGTTAACAACTTTTCAAGTTGACGCAGCCTTTCAGTGGGGCCCATAACGATGAGATGCGCGCCAGCAACTATCGAGGCTTCGGGAGGTGGATTGAAAACCATTTCACCATTATTCTGCCTTATCGCCAGAACGATCACACCCATGTCTTTCCGAAGCTGTGCTTGACCAATGGATTTGTAGACAAACTCTGAATCGGGAGAAACTAAAATCTGTTCAATGCGGACGTCAATCCCCATTTTGTTGGTAGTGAAATCGAGGAACTCATGAACATGAGGGCGAAGCAGTGATTGCGACATGCGGCTACCTGCGGTGGAAAATGGCGCGTAGATTACATCGGCCCCTGCTCTACGCATTTTTGCTTCTGCTTCTTCTTCACTTACACGTGTGGCAATCCTCAATTTCGGGTTGAGGCTTTTTGCGGAAAGCACCAGGAAGAGGTTGTCGGCATCTGTGCCAAGAGTTGAGATAAGGCCTCTTGCACGATCGATGCCCGCCTCTCTTAAAATGTCATCCCGAGTGCAATCTGCCTGCACTGCCAGCATACCGGCATGCATGGCGAGCTCAATTTTTTCTTCACTCTTATCGATGACAATAAATGGAGCCTTGGCGCTGGCGAGTTCCGCCGCCGCGCCCCGCCCCATCCGTCCGTAGCCGCACAGGATGTAATGGTTTGACAACTTCTGAATCATCCGTTTCGCTCTCCGTTTTTCAAAGAAATTTGCCAACTCCAGTTCAAGAATAGTTTGAGTGAGAGTACCAATGGCTAATAAAAGCGTCAGCACTCCAGTAATGATTATGAAAACATTAAAAATACGGCCGGCTTGGGATAGCGTTCCAATTTCGCTATATCCGATCGTAGTAATAGTGACCAACGTTAAATAGAAGGCATCGAAAGGAGTGAAGTGGTCGATGAAAACAAAGCCAATGGTACCCACGACCAAAATGCCACCAAGCAAGCCAATGATCACCAGGAAGCGATTCCAAAGCCGTTTGATTTGGTTCAATCAGGTCCTCCTTACAATGAGTAAGGTAAGGTCATCGCGGTGGGCTGGATCGTGGGTCCATTGATCCACGGCGTCGGACACTTTCTGTAGAATATCTACTGATTGCAAGTGAGCGTTGCGTGTTACCAGATCGGCCAACCGTTCCTCACCAAACATTTCATCATAGGCGTCTTCGGGCTCAGTTACACCATCGGTGTAGAAGATAATCAGGTCGCCAGGAAGCATCTTTAGCACGCTTGCAGTATAAGCAGCTGCCGGGAACAAGCCAACCACCATGCCATTGATTTCCAACTTTTCCACCAGGCCATTGCGAATTAAGAGTGGTTGTAGGTGTCCCGCGTTGGTATAACTGAGTTCTTCAGTATTTTCGTCGTAAACACCCAGGAAGAAAGTAGCGTATTTTTCAGGAGTGGTATTGGCGTAGAGGTGTTTGTTCAACTGCGCCACTAGTTTAGAAGTGGAAATTGCCTGGTCCGGGGCCTCCAAACAAAATCGTAATTGAGTGCGAATGGTTGAGGCAAGAGCTGCCATCAACAAGGCGGCGGAAATTCCTTTGCCTGCCACGTCACCAATGGCGACAGCTATGCGACCGTTGCCTGCATCTTGGTAATCGTAGTAGTCTCCGGACACGCTTAATGCCGGATTGTATTTCGCCTCGATGTGCAAGGTTTTCGATGCAGGAACTCTGGTGGGATACAACTGCGCCTGAACTGCACGCGCAATTTCCAGTTCGGCAACAATGCGTTCCTGTTGTTTGGCGACAATAAGAAGCTGTTCCACTCTCGTGGTCATTTCGTTGAACGATGTGCTGAGAGATGCTAGCTGGTCGCGCCCCTTAATCGGAATCTTGTATTTGAAATCACCTTGCTGAACGTGCAAAGTGCCCTGGTATAAATCGTGAACGGCACCGGTAATGGACCGTGAAAGAGAGCTTCCGATGATGAGCGAGACAACCTGAATGATGAGGAATGTGACGAGTATCGCGTAAAAATAAGTTAGAAGTGAAGACTCGTCGAAATCTGCTTTGTCGGAAAAAATGACGCGAAACAGAGCTGAGATGTGGCTATAGAAACCGAACGTTGCGGTAGCGTACGTTTGAGGAGTTTCCCATACTGCAGTCTGCAGATTTTTACCATAACTGATAAATAGATCCAGTTTGTTCATGGCTGGAGGAGTTTCATTGCTGATATGGCCAGAGGTTGGTTCTGCTTCATGCAACCGCATTCTATTTTCCGGACTTGTACCTCCAAAAATGGTCACTTTCCCTAAATGGGGGACCAGGCTAGCCAGGAAGTTTTGACTAACTGGCGTGAGCAGCGTCACCTCAAATTGATCGGACATCTGATGTGTCCAAATATAAAAGTAGCCATCCTTCACAAGCAGGCCTGAAGCGTCTTTCCAACCCTTAGGCGGATGCGCCAACTCCGGTTCCTGGGGGAGCAAAGGCGTTCCAGCTTTTGTCAATAACAATTCAAAACCAGGTAAGCGATCGGCAAGCGACGCTTCCAGACGAATTGCGCCGTCGTGCCTTCCGGCCTGTTCAAGACGGATGAGCGATTGTGCCGTGAAACGGACTTGAGAAATGTGGCGGTCAAATTCGGTGGAAATCAGGTATATTGCCACTTGTTGAGAAAGCACTTGGGCACCGATGACGGCCGCGCCGATCAATAGAAAAATGGGAACGACGGCTGTGAAAAGGTAGGCGACCATCAAGCGATTTCGCAAGCGCCAGATCATCATTTTCGAACTACGGCGGAGTAGGCGGAACAATACCCACAAGCTAAGTAGAATTACTACGGCTTGCAATAAAATGCGAGCGAGCGTAAAGGGGAACAACCATTGGATTGCCAGCCAGAGTAATGAAAACAGCGCCAGCGCAATCTCTGGGCGGCCAACAAAGGGCCGCACTACTTGCCAGGGGTCCTGTTTAAAACTTGGGGGCTCGGTGGTCATTCTATTTCAGAGATTCGGCGATGGCCGGGGTCTCCATTTCTCTTTGTGGAAGAGGCTTTTTAGGATGCAAATAATTCTCCGTAAGGAAATCCTGCAAAACTTGGAAGGCTTCTTCTGGAGTGTCGACAAAACGGAAAAGTTTCATGTCTTCTTCGCTGATCATGCCATGTTTGATTAGTGCGTCGAAGTTCACCACTTCCTTCCAAAAAGCTGAACCATACAGGATAGTGATCATCTGTTTGTGCAGTTTTTTGGTTTGGGAAAGAGTCAAGACCTCAAACAGTTCGTCCATAGTTCCGAAGCCGCCGGGAAACACAATCAGGGCTTTGGCCAAGTATGCGAACCAGAACTTACGCATAAAGAAGTAATGAAATTCAAAGCTGAGCTCCGGAGAGATGTAGGGATTGGGGAATTGTTCAAAGGGCAAGCGAATATTGAGGCCAACCGTTTTGCCCTTAGCGTCGTTGGCTCCACGATTGGCCGCTTCCATAATTCCGGGACCACCGCCGGTGCAAACGACAAAGCGATGATTGGGATTTTCAAATGTTTCACACCATTCGGTGATCATCCGTGAAAGAGAGCGGGCCTCGTCGTAAAACTCGGCAAGAGGGCCATCTTCCTTTACCCTGGCTGAACCGAAGAACACGATTGTGTCACGTATTTTTTCCTGTCGGAATGTGTTCAGTGGCTTCAAATATTCAGAAAGTACTCGCAGTGAGCGGGCACCGGCGGAGTTCATAAAAGCTTCATCCTCGTAGGCAAGAGGATGGCGTTTGTCATCTAGAACATTTTTCATATTATTTGATTTCTTTTAATTCAAGTTCAGCAATGCGTTTTTCCAATTGTCGCACTGTCCTAAGAAGTTCAGGCAGTTTGGGGAAAGTTGTCACTGCTCGCAGCCATTCTCGACTATCAAACGCTGGAGACCCTGACACAACCGTACCTGGGCGCACGTCATGCCCGATGCCGCTCTGTGCATAGACAATAGCGTTGTCATGAATTGTCAGATGACCGCTGACCCCGACTTGTCCCGCCAATAGGACTCCTTTGCCTAGTATCGTACTGCCCGCCAGGCCGACCTGGGAACAAATGATATTGTCTTCCCCTACAACAGAGGCGTGCCCGATCTGTACTAAATTGTCGATTTTGGCACCACGCTTAACCAGCGTTTCTCCCATGGTGGCGCGGTCGATGGCCGAAAGCGATTGGATTTCCACGTCATCTTCAATAACCACAACACCGCTTTGCACAATTTTGAATTGCGTTCCTTCCTTCGTCTTTGCAAAACCGAAACCATCTCCGCCGACAACGACACTATTTTGGAGGATCACACGGTGGCCGATGCGACAAAATTCGCGGACTACGCTGTGGGAATGTGCCAGAAAATCGTTTCCTATGTGCGCCCCTTCGTAAATCACCACACCAGGATGTAACACTGCATTATTTCCAAGGCATACGTTTGGTCCAACCGCGCAGAATGGAGCAATGGAGGGTGCCGCTCCGATTTGTGCGGTAGGGTCCACATAAGCCAGATGGCTGATACCAGGGGCGGTGCTTGGCGGCTGGTAGAACATGGCCAGGGCGCGAGCGAAATCGTGGTAAGGATTTGTGCTCACCAGAAAGGCAATCGAAAGATCGGGAATCGGTTCGGCGACAAGTATAGCGCTGGCTTTGGTGGCTTGTACTTTCGATATATATTTCGGGTTGGCAAGGAACGTGAGTTGTCCGGCAGCGGCTTGCTCCATGCCTGCAAGACCACTAATTTGAATTTTCGGGTCGCCCACTAAATGGCAGCCTAGTTTGGCTGCAAGATGCTCAAGAAGCATTCTCCTATTATGGTGGGAGAGGATTCAAATTGTCCTCTTGGACTTTCGGCTCAGATACTAGCTGGCCTTGGCGGCGTTTTTTTCCAAGCATTCCGAAGAACAAAAATAGATGGAGTTGTCCGGGTTGCCGACTCTTATTGCGGTTGACTCCGGTTTGAAGGTTCCGCATTGTGTGCATCGGCGGAGAATTTGTGCCGGAGGTTCGCCAGATTTCGGAGGCACAGCAGATGCATGTTTTTGGTTGGATGTAGTAAACAGGAAGCCCATCAATTTCGCTGCGGAGCCGATCACCGTCCGTAAGAGGGTGATCATGGCAATCGCGGCGATGAGGATTGAGATAAGGCGAAACATTGGTTTGATTTGAAGTTGAGGCGACCAGCTGCTGGACGCCTCAATCCTAATCGGATGTTACTTTTTCTTTGTACCGCCGCCCTTCTTTGGTGCGTCCGGGTTCACGTACTTGGTTTGAATACCGGCCTCCATGCCATCCAGCATTCCTTTTGCACCAGCCGCGTTCGGGCCAGTGGGGGAGAGCTTCAAGTAGGTTTCAAAAGCTTCGCGCATACCGGCTGGCGGAACCATTTTTCCATCGGGTGTCATGGTCACTTTCGACGCCAAACTAACTCCGTATTGGTAGTGTGCTTCGGCATAGTTGGGGTCTTTTTCTGTGGCTTTCTTGAAAGCACTGGATGCTGGCTCCAACTTGCCGTTGTTGGTCAGTACAGCACCCAAATTGAAGTAGTACTTGCCGGCTCCAGCAGGATCGATCACAGCGGACTTGTCCAACTCCGCTTCGGCTTCTGCAAACTTACCACCGCGAGCTAGTGCCAATGCGTAGTTATTGTGCGTTCCGGCATCAGTCGGGTTAATTTCAATTGCCTTGCCGAAAGCGTCGAAGCTCTTCTGTGCAGCTGCTTCCTTTTCGGCGCCCTGCAGTGTACCAGCCAAGCCTGTGTAAGCTTCCGCCATATTCGCCCAAACAACGAATTGCTTTGGATCCTGAGCAGCTGCCTTTTCAAAAGCTTTAGCAGACGCATCGAACTGCTTATTTTTCAGGTTTTCCATACCTTCATTGAAGGCGTCGTTCAATTCTTTGTTCTTGGCCATTGCAGCGGCGCGCTCTTTAGCCATTTTTTCTATGGCTTCTCTTTCTTCCTTTGACATTTCGCGAGACTCTTCCTTTGTCAAAGGGGCTCCGCCCTCGGCAGCCTTAGCCACCATTGCCTGTCTGGCTTTCTGTGCATTCGCCATTTTTTGTAAGTCAAAGTTGATGGGGAGTGGGTCGCCCATACGCGAACGCACTTTTTTTACCGTGTCTTTCACCGTACCATCCACTTCAAGAGAGATGTCATAGGTGCCGATGGGCAGACCGGCGTGAAACCAGTGGCCTTTCTTGTCGGACTTAACTTTGTAGTTGCCCTTAATATCGGTTCGTTCCAGCTTGATCCAGGCGCCCGCGAGTGGCTTGCCGTCCTCGCCTTTCACGTCCCCTTCCAGTGACGTAGTCTGAGCCAACGCTCCGCCCGCCAATAGTATGCCAAAGGCAGTCAGCCCGACCAATTTCTTGAATGCTGTCATAGCTCAAAATCCTCCAAGGGGGGAAAATAATTCTCCTATCGAGGATACTACATCCTCTCTGCTGGATGAGACGGCGTAAACAAAGAATTGGTTGCGAAACCAAAACAAAAGGGATTTCGTAGAGGTATATACACAGGCTCAAAACTCGAATCCTTGTTCAACCAAGTTTCATCAAACAACGGGTGAGCCAGAATCGATTACAATATGAATAAGGACCGCTCAGGAATATTGGGGATGCCATTGAATTATCAGAAGTGCGTTATATCCTTTGCTTTCATAGGACTGGCAGCCGCAGTTCAAGCTGCAAGTGCTGGCCAACTAGACAATCTGGCCAAAGCTCAGAGCGCTTACAACCGAACTGATTATCGCTCTGCGATTGAATCTTTGTCGGGAATTTCGGCAAAGCCAGTGGAGTCGAACTTCCTTCTGGGAAAAAGTTACTACATGCTTGGTGAATTCAAAAGAGCTTGCGAATTTTTCCACAAGGCCGCCGAATTGGATGCCAATAACTCAGATTCCTACCTCTGGTTGGGTAGGGCGTATGGTCGACGTGCTGAATCAAGCAATCCTCTAACTGCCCCATCTTATGCGAGTAAGGCGAGGCAGAATTTTGAAAAATCAGTTAACTTGAACCCGAAAAACGGCGACGCTTTGAATGACCTTTTCGACTACTACTTGCAGGCTCCAGGCTTTCTTGGTGGTGGGCTGGACAAAGCCGCTGCAATGTTTCCAAGAATTAAAGAACATGATTCCGCCGAGTTTCACTTTGCCCAAGCCCAACTCGCTGAAAAACGGAAGGAGTTCGCAACCGCTGAACAACAGCTACGCCGGGCATTGGATTTAGCTCCGCGCCAAGTAGGCCGGGTGATTGATCTTGCAAAATTTCTGTTGCGCCGCGGAAGGATACCGGAAAGCGATGCCTTGCTGAAACAAGCTGCTACCATTGCGCCCAATGATCCGAAGGTACTGTTCGAACAAGCCCATGCCTTAATTGCTTCCAAGCGCGACTTGGCTGAAGCGAAAAGGTTGTTGAAGCTTTACATCAAGTCCCCACTAACTCCCGAATTGCCGTCACGCATCGAGGCGGAAAAACTCTTGAAACAGGCAGAAAACGGCGCTTAAATCAAAGTGCAATTCTTTAGTCCAGACATTCTGCGATTCAGCCTTCAAGCCTTGAAGGCAAATAAAGTTCGTACTTTTCTAACCGCTTTGGGTCTCGTGATTGGTAACGCTTCAGTAATTCTAGTGGTTACAATTTCAATGACCAGCCGGGATTACATCCTGGAACAAATTCGCGGATTAGGCTCCAACGTTATTTTTGCCTACTATCAAGCGGGTACCCGCACTGGTGCTTCCGTGGATGCTGATTTTGTAAAGATCGCGGATGTGGAAGCCATGCGCCAAGGACTGGGCAACCGCATTATAGCTGCTACAGGGATCATGAACAGTGGAGACCGTATCATGATACAGGGCAAAGAACAGGATATTTCTATCATCGGCTCCGATGAGTACTACGCGGCCGTTCGCAATCTTGTCCTGTTGTCAGGGAGATTCATGAGTGCCGACGATGTGGCGATGCGTCGCAGAGTTGCTTGTCTCACACAGCGGTTGGCCAATCGCATGTATGGTGGCCAACAGAATTCACTCGGCCAAATCATCAAACTGCACGGCTTGCAATTTACGGTGATTGGTACATTCAGAGAGAAGACGGAAAGTTATGGACTGTCGGAAATTATGACCGAGACCATACTTACCCCTATCACAGTGTTGCGTTATTTTTCACCCGAAGAGCGCATTGATCCAATGTACGTTCAGGTGCGAGATCCAGAGGATGTGGAGTCGGCGATGGTGAAGGTGAAGCAAATTCTGGAATCCAGGCATCGTTCGGGGGCCAAGTATTATGTGGATAGTTTGAAGGCCATTCTGGATGCCGCCAAACAGATCTCCATGATTCTAACCCTGGTTCTGATGATGGTGAGTGCCATAGCTTTAATCATTTCCGGGATTGGAATAATGAACATCATGTTGGTGACTGTTACCGAGCGCACCAAGGAAATTGGGTTGAGAATGGCCTTAGGTGCTCCTCGCAAGGCGGTGCTGTTTCAATTCCTATCCGAGGCGGTAATTATTAGTGTAGTTGGCGGATTCATAGGTATCCTATTCGGCGTAGGAATCCCTTGGATTGCGGCACTAGTGTCTGGAATTGACATCCCCATTTCAGGCTGGTCTGTGGCTATTGCCTTTGGTGTATCGCTGCTAGTAGGAGTCGTTTTTTGGCTTATGC
>JAYUSZ010000290.1:0-9193 GCA_043755435.1 Bryobacterales bacterium
AATCCTCCAGCACTCCTCTGTCCTCACCGTGTTCCACACCAATCCCCACGTCGATTTCTACCAGACAGGCCAACGCGCCGCCCGTCTTCTGCTGCGTCTTCTCGATGGCGAAATTCAACCCGTGACCGTGCGCGTTCCCATCCCCGCCCTTGTCCGTGGACCCGAGTGCATCACTGAAACCGGTCTTTACGGCCAATGCGTCCAGCGCACCATTGCCTTTGAAAATTCGCCCGGAGGCCTCTCTGGCGGCCTCTTCATTGGCAACCCCTTCACCGATGTTTCTGATCTCTGCTCCAACGTATTTCTACAAGGCGAACGCGGCACCGAAGCTTGCATGATCGCCGAAGCCGAATCCATCGCCAATCAGTTCTGGGAAATGCGCCAACGTATTCAGCAGCCACTTACTTCGCTTGAAGAAAGCATCCGCATTGCAAAGTCATTGACTGGCCGCGTGGTCCTGGTTGACGCTGCCGACGCCACCAGTTCCGGAGCCTCCGGTGATTCCAACGCCATCCTTGCCGAACTCATCCGGCAAGATTCGAGGCGCACCGCATTGATCCCCATCGTCGATCCCGCAGCAGTAACCGCCGCCTTCACCGCCGGCATCGGCGCAACAATTACGGTGAAGGTTGGCGGTGCCCTGGACCCGCGCTTCACCCCAGTTACAGTAACTGGCCGCGTCCGTATCTTGTCCGATGGTCAGTTACGCAGCGAGTCATTCGGCGAAGCCTGGAACGCCGGCCCCACAGCAGTTCTGGAATGCGGCCCCAATACTTTGGTGCTCTCCTCAAGGCCCGTGAATTTGTATGACCGCACGCTGTTCCTGGCCTGTGGTCAGGACCCCGCTAAGTTCGATATGACCGTAGTGAAATCCCCTCTCTGCCAGCCACAATTTTTCGAGGATGGTGCCCAACGCCGCCTGGACATCGACGCCCCAGGCGCAACCAGCGCCAACGTTCGAGCATTAGGCCACACCCGCGCCAACCGGCCCCTATATCCATTGGATGCAGATATCACCTATACCCCCAAAGCCCGGCTATTTTGATACCGAGCCGCGACCGCAAGGGAGTCGGTTTACCTGTCAACTTCAAAGCCCGTCACCCACGAACAACGCCATGGGCTCACCCTGTTCGTCGATTACATACCGAAGCGCCTCCCTCACATCCTCGTCCTTCCACAGCCAACGTGTGCTTCCATGCCGCGCCCAGCGTTTCCGATCGGGTTCCTCGCTTGCCAACTGGTTTAACGCGCGGCTGGCGTACGATTTGAACTCGTTCATAACTCTCTCGGGCCTGATCCCAGCCTCCACAACCACGTGCACATGGTTTGACCGCACGTGAGCCGCCAGTAAATTCCAGCCCCGATGCACACAATGATTCTGGATGGCCGCCAGCACCACATGCCGCGCCACTTCGTCCAGCACATAAGCATCCTGAAGCATTTCCCGACGCTCCGCCAGCACACGCCGCGTATCGGGCTCCAACCCTCGGCTACCAACTAAATTGTGATGCCGATCCACCGATCCCGATTCGTCGCCGTGCAACCGCGCCCCATAGCAAGCGAAGGTAATGAAATACCTCAAACACCACTCCCTCGAGGTTGCGGCTCGGATTGGCGTACCACTAAGCAGTCCCCTCAACCGCCTTATCCCGCCACCGCCGCACACTCATCACATCCATCGCCTCGCCGGTGAACACAAACTGCTTCACCGTCTTGCCCTTGGCCGATTCCTGCTTTAAGTAATCGCTCACATCCATCCACCGGATCACTCCATCCGCGTTGCGCACCACCAGCATCACCGGGTAAGCCTGCTGCTGCCAATACTCAGCCCAGCGTGGATTCTTGATCCGGAACACTTCGGCCTCATCGCGCTTGCGCGTCTTCAAGTAGGAGTCGCCCGACTTCAACTGCACATACAGCCGCCTGCCCGAAGCGCGCCCCAGGTCGTCCTTGAATTCAATCTCACCGTCAATGCCATGGTCGCTGTTGGCTGTAGGACGGAAAATCTGCCCAGCTTCCGCAACAATGAATCCGGTATGATGCACCGCCATCAATTCGCGGCTCTCGTTGTCCACTTCCCACTTGCCTTCCTCAATCGCTGCTCGAACTTGCTGTTCTATATCGGCGGATTTGAGTTTCTCCTCGATAATGTCGATAAGTGGGATTGCCCCACCGCATTCCGAACAAAAGACTTCCTTCTTCCGTTGGGCGAGCGCTTTTGAAATACGATTCTGTTCAGTGAATTGCTCCTTGCAATATTCACAGGCGTAGCTCCGCATGCGCACTACATCCTTTGCATGTTGCTTCAGGTGATCATGAACATACCGCAAGAACAGCACCCGTGAATTCTTGTCGACATCAGGTGCAAAGTAAACTTCCAGAAGCGATGTCCCTTCGCCTTCCGCCTTCAGCGTGAACCCCAACGCCGCGCCCGTTTGCGTCTTAAAGTCCGCAGCTGATTTCCACAGCTCCGTACTATCGAACGCCTTCGTATGATGCAGCAACACCACCAATGTCGCGTAGATTTCATCCGTCGGCCCGGCAAACTTGTAAGTCACCAGAACGTTCGGATGAGTAAGTTGTTCATCTCGTTCGCGACGGAAGTAACTGGGAAACGTCAACATTACCGTCCCGTCAATCGACTGGCGCAAACACCAGGCCTTACTAACCAAAGTATCCAGCAGCGCCCGTAACACCACCGCTTCATCTTCCTTCGGCAGCCGCTCAAAATCCTGATAATCCAACTTCCCGGCCAACAGTTCATCCTCGCGGATACACCCCATCTCCTGCGGATGCTTCCGCACCTTCCGCACCACTGCCGCCGAATAACGGCTCAAAACCTCCGGCCGCAGCAGGATGAAGCCGCCAAAATCCAAGCGCTGAATCATACCCGGCCCAGCCAAAAGTCCAATCACCGTTTCCAATTCTTCCGGCTTAATGTTCTCGCCAGGCAGCACCATCTGCATTCGCTGTTTCAGTTCAGACAAACGCAGCAGCACAATCCAGCTATCTCGCAAGGCCAGAATCTCCTGCTTCATCCGCCGGTACAGCGCCGGTGAGGACGTCACTGCCAAACCATCCCAATCGACGGCTTTGGAAATCGCCTCGCGAAGCCCGTCACAGCCCTCACCGGTCTTCGCACTGGTCAAGTGCAGTGATCCGGCAAATCCCCGCTCCTTCATGAATTTCTTCATCTTTGCGGACGATGCAATCAGCCCTCCGCGATCCACCCGGCCAGCGGCCAGCAACTTCACCGGCTGGCGGGCAGCCTTTTGCAAATCGCGATCCCAATGGCCAATGCTCTGAAAAGCATTCTCCTGCTGCGGATTGAATACAAGCACTGCCGCTGCCGCTTCATCCATAAAAAGTTGATGCACCAATCGGTAATCCACTTGGCCGGCAAAATCCCATAGCCAAATTTCTCTCTCCACTCCATCCTTTTTCTTTGCGTGGTCAAGCGGCCAATGCGTGGCCCATGCTCCGTCTGTGGAAGCCAGCGGCTTGTCCTCCTCTACCTTGATATTGCGAGCCAGATAGTTGGATAGTCCTGTCTTTCCGACGCCGGAATCCCCCACCAGCAGCACTTTGGCATTGGTGTATTGAACTTGGTCGGCAGGCCTTCCGGAAGCCACATCCGTGTCGCTCAAGTTCCAAATGCGAACCGTGTTGTCAAGTGAGCCGGAGAGCGCGCAGTGGCCATCGGGGCTGAAAGTCACGCTCCTAACGCCGTCGGAGTGGCCTTCGAGCACACGCATCTCGCGTCCAGTGGAAAGGTTCCAAAGCCGGACGGTGTTGTCAGAGGAGCCGGAGAGAGCGCGGAGCCCATCGGGGCTGAAGGCCACGCTGTAGACGGTGTCCGCGTGGCCTTCCAGCACTCGCAGAGCGCGTCCAGTTTTCAGATCCCAAAGCCGGGCAGTGTTGTCAAGGGAGCCGGAGAGTGCGCGGAGCCCATCGGGGCTGAACGCCACGCTCAAGACTGTGGAAGTGTGGCCTTGCAGCACACGCAGAGTACGTCCAGTTTTCAGATCCCAAAGCCGGACGGTGTTGTCAAAGGAGCAGGAGAGAGCGCGGAGCCCATCGGGGCTGAAGGCCACGCTCAAGACGCTGTAGGAGTGGCCTTTCAGCACGCACACTGCACGTCCGGTTGAGAGGTTCCACAGCCGAACTGTGTTGTCTTTGGATCCAGAGAGGGCGCGGCGTCCATCGGGGCTGAAGGCGACGCTGTAGACCTCGGCGAAGTGGCCTTTCAGCACACACACCGGGTGTCCGTAATCCAGGTTCCACAGCCGGAGGGTGTTGTCCTTGGAGCCGGAGAGCGCGCGGAGACCATCGGGGCTGAAGGCCACGCTGTTAACAGTGTCGGAATGGCCTTCCAGCGCACGGACGGTTTCTCCTGTCTGGACCTCCACTAGGAAGATACCCCCACCCCGTCCGGCAGTGAGAATCTGGTTGGTCTTTTTGTTAAAGGCCAAAGCGGTAGAAAGCCTTTTCCAGCGGGGCTCAACTACCTTCGACGACAATGACGGTTGTCCGGCTGAACTCTCCTGTGAGTGATCAAATACTTCCCCCACCGGCTTACAAGCCCCCAACAACTTCCGGTACCCATCCTTCCCTCGCCAGTCCACATAAAGAAACTGCGCCAAACTCCCCTTAATCTCCGCGTCATCCAACCTTAAAGGAATAAACCTCAACTCCCGATTCATCGGATCCCGAAACCGGAACGTCCCCGCCTCCAACTGCGCCCAATCCGACCCAAACGCATTAGCCGACATGCACAACACCAGCACCCGCGATTGCTCCAACCCCTCCTCAATCTTCTGTGAAATGCTCGCCCCCGGTTTAATCTCCCACTCATCAAACCAAACCCGCAGCCCATCCTTCTTCAGACGCTCCGCCACCTTGCGGACAACCGCCTTATCTTTTGAGCTATAGCTTAGAAATACGTCGAAAAGGAATGGCATAGAAGGTAAAGACCAAAGATTATCACACTACCAATTTCCCGGGTCACCACCACTTGAAAACTGTATTTCCCCTATTCCCAACCACTTACAATTTCCACTAACTCAAAATCCACGAAGCGTCTGGTACAAATAATGCAGAAGGTTATTTTGCTGGCCAGCAAACTTCTACGGAAAAGTCCGCGCGGTATCCACTTACAAAGGCAACCGGTCGCAAATGTTGAAAACTCGAAGCGTTCTAAGGATTGGGGAATCCACGGAAAGGAGCCTGTAATTCCAGGCAATGCTGTTATGGTGGCAGCAATTCGGGAGACACATTTGCGGCCGGAAACTGAAATCCTACGCCAAGGCCGAAGTGTCTTTTACCGAGCCGCGCCCGCAAGGAAGCGGTCTTGTTCTGTCCGATTATTTACAGAAACTTTCGGAACAAAATGTCAATTCGTGCGTACGTCCTTCTAAGGAAGGGTCTATGCAACTCAAATTTGCTGGTATTGTAATCTCGCTATCTTTATTATTGGGCTCAACAGCCTCAGCGCAAACCAGCCGTGGAACAGTCACTGGCGTAATTACCGATCAATCGAAAGCCGCCATTCCTCGCGCTGCGGTTGACATTCGCAATAAAGAAACCAATGTGGTCCGCAGCACCACCACCAATGATTCCGGCGTCTACCGTTTCGATGCAGTCGACCCCGGCATTTACGACGTGGTCATCAAAGCCCAGGGCTTCAAAACCTCCAGCCGCCGCGAAATTCCGGTCTCCGCCGCTCAGGTAATCGCCATCGATAGCAACCTTGAAATCGGCGAAGTGGCCAGTGTTATCGAAGTCACTTCGGAAGCGCCGGCCCTCCAAACCGAAGCACCGGTTCGCGGTGGAACTCTCAGTGCCACGCAGGTGAACAAACTCCCCGTCTTCAGCCGCAATCCCAACATGCTGGCCATTATATTGCCCGGAGTCACTGAGCAGCGCGCCGACCTACCTGGCACCAGTACATTCTCAGTGAATGGATCTCGTGGACGCTCCAACAACTTCCTGTTAGATGGCACAGAGAACAACGACATTTCCGTTGCCGGTCAAGGCTTCCAGATCAAGAATCCAGAAACTGTCCAGGAAGTTTCCGTCCAAACTGCCAACTATGATGCCGAGTTTGGCCGCGCCGGCGGTGCTGTGGTCAATACGATTACTAAGTCAGGCACGAACCAGTTACATGGAACTCTGGGATACACTCCCGATTTCACGAATGACGATGCCATCACCAACACCCTCTCCACCGACCCTGACATTCAAAAGCGCGGCAAATTGCCTCCCGGATATCAGCAATATTTCAGTGGCACCATTGGCGGGCCAATTAGAAAGGATCGGACGTTTTTCTTCACCTCATGGCAGGAAGAACGCCGCAAAGCCACCAATACCAGCGTGTTTACGACTCCAACAGCAGCAGGCAGAGCGGCCATCCGCGCCGCGGTTCCTGTAGGAACGAACCCAAATGTCGATCGTTACCTCGATATAACCAGTAGCGTGCCCGGTGTTGGAAACCCATTCACCTTTGACATGGGTAATGGCCGTGGACTTGCCCAATTTGGAGCCGGCGTTTATGCCTATCCTTATTCATTCAATGGCAGGCAGTCTGTTACAAAAGGCGATCACCGCTTCAGCGACAAAGATCTGCTCTCACTCCGCTATGGGTACGATCGCATCCGCAATCAAACCGCCACCGCCAATTTTCCTGGTTTCCAAACCAGCCAGTTCAACAACTATCACACGGTGCTGCTGACGGAAACACACATCTTCTCACCACGGCTCACCAACGAATTTCGTTTGCCCTTTAACCGCATTGCCCTCGATTTCCCTAACAATGCAACCAATCCGCTAGGCCAGACCCTGCCTGTCACCGCCATTACCAGTCTCACAAGTATTGGAGTTTCGGCCAGCTACCCCCAAGGCCGCATTGCCAATAACTACGGCATTCAAGACACCATGAGCTATGTCCAGGGCAAGCACAATTTCCGGTTCGGTTTCGACTTACTCAACCAACGTTCCAAACAATTTGCCCCAGCCACTTTTCGCGGCCAGTTGAACTATGCCGCCAGCAATGCAGGTGGCCAGGTATTCAGCCAGTTCGCCAATTTCATTGACGATTTCGCTGGCACCGGCGGTCCCACTCGTGACTTCGGCAACGCTGCGTATTACCCCAGATTGTTCCGCCAAGCTTACTTCTTCACCGATCGCTGGCAGGTTCGTCCCAACGTCACACTTACTCTGGGCGTTCGCTATGAAGATTTCGGAACTCCCGTAAATTCGCTGGCCACACCAGCTTTTACCGGGCTGTTCAATGTGAAGCCAAACCCTTCAACCAAAATTCCTTCCGGCCCATTCAATCAGCCAAACACCACGGTTCACGATTTTAATAACTTCGCTCCCAGCCTTGGCCTCACCTGGTCCCCTTCTTTCAAGGACGGCCTGCTTGGTCAACTCATTGGCGATCGAAAAACGGTGTTCCGCACCGGCTATAACATTGGGTACGATTCGTTCTTCAACAATATTGCATCCAACGCCGCAACCTCGGCTCCAAATTTCGTCAGCACCAACATCGTCTCCACCCCAGGGGCCAACGGACAAGGTAACCGTGGATTAGCTCAACTTTCAAAGTTAATTCCTAATGAAGCACGCACTATCCGGCCCGACGATTCCCAAAGCCTCGTCTTAGGCGATCTGCGCAATCCCTATTACCAGAAATTCTCCTTCGGCTTTCAAAGGGAGTTGCCGTTCGGACTGGTAGCCGAAGCTGCCTATCTCGGAACCTCCGGCACGCGCCTTTATATTAATGAGGACCTGAACCCCGCAGTTGTCAATCCAGCACTGAGAATTCTGCCACAAGGATACTCTTCACTCACACAACTAGCAGCCGATGTGAATTACACTTTGCAACCGCGCTTCGATCCGTTACAGGGTTCACGCTCCATCCGCACCAATGGCGGCCACAGCAGTTACCATTCCGGCCAGTTCCAGTTGAGCAAGCGATTCACAAAAGATTTCGGCTTGAACTTGGCTTACACACGCTCCAAGCTGCTCGATAACGCTAGTGAAGTTTTCACTTACAATAACTCCACCCCCAACTCAGCCATTCCATCCGTTTTCGGTGGACAGAAACTTGAAAAAGCCTTGTCCCTTTACGACCGCCCCCATCGTTTGGTCATCAGTTACAATTACGTCCTCCCAATCTATAAGTCGCAGCGAGGTATAGTAGGCCGCGTACTCGGAGGATGGGGAGCTTCGGGTCTGTACACCATCGAAAGCGGTGTGCCCTATACCGTTGGGAATGGAGCGGATGCCGATGGCTTGGGTGGTGCCGGAGATCGGGCTGATATTAACCCCAACGGCAAAGCCGGAGTTCGCGCGCAACCCAATGCCGCTTCGCCAACAGGTTACTTCAACCCTGATGTGCCGGATCCAAACAATCCAGGCCGCTTTATCAATACGCCAATTAATCCAAACGACGCCCGCTACATCGGACTCCTGGCTTGCACCTCGCCGTTCACCAACTGCAGAGCCGGCAATGCACCACGGAATTCTGAGCGGACACCAAGGGTTAATAACGTGAGCCTGTTCATCTCCAAGAGCGTTCGCATGACGGAACGCCTCAGCATGGATTTCCGGACGGAGATGTTCAACGCCCTGAACCATCCACAATACGGGTATGCCAACCCAAGTGTGTTCTTACCTGGCGGCGGCACTCCCGCGTCGACTGTGAACACATCGGCCGCCGGTCGCTTCCTGAACATGACGGTACTGGACGGTGGCGGCCGGCAAATTCGCTACAACCTGACGCTGCGGTTCTAGATTCTTCTCCGGTTTTCTTACCAAGCAGCGCGCGCAAGCACGCGGTGCACCGGATTACTCTGTCTGCAAATTTGTTGAGGATTCAAGGAAACCGGACCGGTACCCGCTTTCCTTTAGAATGTAAATTACCAGGTCAATCGAGCTGTGTACTGCATGGTTCTGGCTCCCTGCGCCGAGGTACGAGGCCGAGGAACTTTGAAAGCCTGAAGTGTGTCCATTCCATATAAACACAGCTCACTCCGTGCGATACTCAAACAAATCGGAGACTTCACAATGCTTACTCGCCGTACCTTCCTGCAAACCAGCAGCGCCACCGCGTTAGCTTCACGGCTGTTCGCTGCCGCTGATTCAAACAAGCCCAACCCTGAACTGGAAACACTGGGTGCCGTTGCGCTTG
>JAYUSZ010000291.1:0-3669 GCA_043755435.1 Bryobacterales bacterium
GTCTTGAGCTCCCAAGTCGGATCCACCAATGCTGATTAGTGAAGGGTTACACGGTTTCGCGAAATTGAAGCGGGTTCCGTTGATGGATTTGAAGCTTACTGATGGTTTGTGGCTGATGAACAAAGCGTCGCAATTGCAAATGGAGCACTTCAATAAATCAAACGCGTTGTCTTGGGCATTGACGATGGGCTTGTTCGCAACACCAGTAATTTATAGCGACAGGGAGTGGAACCAGATTGCAGGGGAAAGTTACTACATTCAACTTGGACCTCAAGACCGGTTTGGATGGGCCGAGCCTGAAGGAAAGGTTTACCATATTGCGGCTGAAAATTTGACCAGGTTAAAGGAAGAGATCTACCGAGTCTGTTACCTGCTATCACAGGCGGCACCAGCTGATAGCCGAATGGTTTCGGGATTCAGCAAACAGATGGATTATGCCATTACGCAGGAAGTGTTGAGGGCATATGGAGACTCCTTAAAGGACGTGATACGCCGAACATTAAGGGCTGTGGAAGAGGTTCGAGAGGACAGTCTATCGGTGCATGTCTCAGGACTCGATGAGTTCGATATTGGGGACTTTTCCAGCGCCATAGATGAGGCGGCAAAGCTCTTGGCACTGGGAATCGATTCGCCGACGCTGCAAAAGCAAATTTACAAGAAACTTGTTTTCCAGTACTTGAGTGACGAGAGTCAACAGGTAAAGGACGCGATTGGCGGAGAGATTGATGAAGCTTTTCAAAAGAAGGAGGAATAAATGGACACAAACAACAAGCAGGACGTTCCGGCACTAGATATCCGGTCGGTGATTCAGGATGTGATTCGAGAGTTTGTTTCGTCGGAACAACAACAGTCGGAACCGGCGTATAAAGCCGAACTGGTGGACGAACGAAGACGGCGGGAATCGCTGGAAAAGCGAATCAATGAATTAGCTGAAGAAAACAAGAAGAGCCGGGCTATGGCTGAAGAGGCTGAAAAGAACTCAACAGTCCGGTCGGAACTGCAACGGTTGGGTGTATCGAAATTGGATCTGGCGTACAAGGCAATTAAGGACGACATTCAAAAGACGGACGATGGGCGCTTGGTTGCAAAGAATCATCAAGGTGAGTTTCCGGTACGCGATTATTTGCAGCAATTTCTTCATGAGAATCCCGAACTGCTGCCGGCACGAATCGTAGGTGGGTCAGGAGCGGGGACTGGCCACAAAGCGCCGAGTACGGGTGCCGCGACATTAGAGTTGGAGAAAATCCGGCCAGGCATGTCAAGCGAAGACTTGGAGCGCGCGCGTCAGGATATTGCCCGGGTAGCACTTCAAACAATTCGTGGATAGTGCGCGAAAGCGTATCGTCAACACTGAACAACATGAACTTGTAAGTTTCATAGCGAACAGACGGGAACATCATCGGCCGCCCTTTACGGGCGGTTTTTGTGTTTCTAATCCACTCACTGTGAGCGAGTAAGACGACTAAAAAGATTGGTAAGAGTGGGCTTAGTAAGTTGAGCCCAGATTGAATTAACAGGAGATAAAGAATGCCTCAAATTACTTCAGCCAACGTGGCTAACGCGATTGTAAAACTTGTTGCCGCAGAGGCGCTACCGTCCTTGATGGGTAACCTTATAATGGGAAACCTTGTAAACAGGGACTTTGAACCAACACTGGCAAACGCCGGCGATACTGTGAATGTTCCTATTCCTCCAGTAATGCAAGCGAACAACATTGCTCAGGGTGGAAGCGTGCTGTTTCAAAACCCGAGCCTTGGAAACGCTCAGATTGTCTTGAATACACATGCTGAAGCAACGTTTCAGATTCCGGACATCACAAAAGTTGTTGCGGTTCCGGACCTATTGAGACTGTACATGCAGCCGGCGCTGGTGGCATTGGCTGAAAAGATCGAAACCGATCTTCTCGCCACTTACGCTCAGTTCACTGCGAACCTTCCAGTTGGCACTGCCGGAACGGTCATTAATGAAGCAACCATCGATGCGGCAGAAACCGCATTGTTTAATGCAAAAGTTCCTGGAAGCATGCCCAAATACCTAGTGGTGGATTCCAACACTTACTCTCAGATGCGCCAAATTCCTCGCTTCAGCGAATATGGAAGCGCACTCGATGCAGGTGTAAGAGCACTGATCGATGGAAGTATCGGAAAGTTGAAAGACTTCTATGTATTCCGATCTCAGTTCATAACTAAATCAGGCAGCGGACCAGTTACAACAAACAATCTTGCTTTTGCCAAGGACGCATTGGGATTGGTAATTCGTAGACTACCTCAGCCGTTACCTGGGACTGGCGCAGTAGCGGAATACGCCGAACTCGGAAACTTCGGCATGCGCGTAGTCATGAGCTACGAACCAAACACACTTGCACAGCAGTTTACGGTTGACGTGCTTTATGGTGTTGGTGTGTTGCGAAACACATTCGGCGTCCAAGTCCGGAGCTAATTGTAGATCGGGGGGCCAGCCGTGCGCTGGCTCTCCTATTCAGCAGAAGCAGTTTTTCGCAGGCAAGAACAAAGGACAACAGGAGATTCAAATGGATTTACGCATCTATTTTCAAAAATTGAAACAAGTTGAAGAGACGATAACTGAGACTTACACAGTGATCGTAAGCAACGAAACTCCCGATGGCGGCAGGCCAGGAGTGTTGACGGAAGTACTTCGGGCATCGGCTGCGAAATTGGTAGTCGAAGGTAAGGCTAGACTTGCTTCGAAGGAAGAAGCCGACGACTTTCGTTTTCAAAACGGCGTTGCAAAGGATGAAGCGGACCGTTCGGCCCTAGCGAGCAGAGTTCAACTGAACGTCGTTTCGGACCAGGATATGAAAGCGATCAAAACCGTCCTGAAGGGCTCAAGGAAAGAATAGGTACCCCAATGAGCCTGCTCACAGATGGAATCATCGCACAACTTGCTGATCTGACTGAATACGAAAGCTCCATATCGGATGTAGGGTCGACGGAAGGAATCGATCTGTGGGCGAAGCTCTCAGTTGCTCGATTGGAAATCAGTCTGGCAATCCAAAAGTTTTTGCTGGAACAACAGGACGGATCTTTTTCGATTAACAACGTACTAGTAACGGACGGATTGAAGCAATGGCATATATTACAGACCCTTTCGGTTATCCATCGAGACGCTTACCACCAACAATTGAACGATAGGTACAAGGGGAAATGGAAGGAATATAGCGATTTGGCGAGCAGTGCGGCTTCGGTATATTTTTCCATTGGCGTGGCAATTGCGCTTCGTCCCATACCGAGACCTGGTGCGCCGTTATTGGGTCAAACCGTAGGCGACCAACAGGCGATGACCTGGTATGCGCAGATAACTTGGTTGAACGCGCGAGGTGACGAAAGTGCGTTGAGCGCTTTGAACTCATTTTCAACGCAAGAAGAGAGCGCGTTGACAGTAGAAACTCTAAGCGCGCCACAAAGCGCTACTGGGTGGAATTTATATCTTGGCTTATCTTCCGAATCAATGTTCAGGCAAAACGCTTCGCCATTGTCTTTGGGACTCAAGTGGGTTATGCCTGGATCACTGGTTACCAATGGATACCACGCAGTAGTGCTTCAAGCACCCGACACTTTCATAAGAAAGCGAAATCTGTTGAGGCGAGGATAGCCATGGCACAAGCTGGGACCATTTCGGTGAATCGATTTAGGCAACTCTTAACAGCAG
>JAYUSZ010000292.1:0-56836 GCA_043755435.1 Bryobacterales bacterium
ACTTCGGTGAGTGGGCCACTGACCATGCGTTCCAGCGACAGCCTGCCCGGCTTGCCAAGTAGGAACGTACCTCCTTCGCGGCCCACTGCACGCTGTAACGGCGGATGCTCCATACAATAGTGAAAGAAATCGGAACGTAAAGTGGCGAGCACCTGAAAGCGGGAGGGAGGCTGTGTGGCTTCCAGCAAGCAGTCCAGGAAGGCAGACCCTGCCTCTTTCTTGTCTGCGGCGAATAGCTCCTCCATCTGGTCCAGGATCAGCAGCCAACGGGCGTCTTTGTTGGGGTGCAACAGAAGCTCCGTCAACTCCGAAATGGAATACTGATCCATGCGGGTGGCGAGTTCTTCCTTGTCCTCAAAAATGGGATGCCCATCTATCGAGCGCTTGAGGGATTCCTTCAAGGTGTCGTTCGGCTTCATGGCACTGATCAGCCATTTTTCGCTGCCGGGGAGTTCCGGGACTTTGCCGGCCCTGAGACGCGCCCACAAACCGGCACGCACCAGCGATGATTTGCCGGAACCGGAGGCTCCGACGACAACGGTGAACTGCCGGCCTTGCTGGGTTGTGGCCATGGTCTGGATGAGCGCTTCCACTTCCGCGTCGCGACCAAAGTAGATGGGGGCATGCTTGTGGTCAAAGTGGCGGAGACCTCGAAAGGGCGCTTCGTCTTTCCAGGGAACTGGCTTGCGCTTGATGCTGAGGGTGCGCAATTCGGCATCGAGGGCGTCAATCTTGGCGCAATGTTCGGGATGGGCCTTGTTCATTTCCCGCAGGCCGGAAAGAAGCGTGCGGAACGGATCGGGGCCGTGGGGTTCATAAAGGTCGAGCAAATGGACCACTGAAGTGGCAGCACTCCCCCTTAATTTGAGATCTTTCCAAATTACGTGGCCTCGCAAGATGCCCGCAACCAAGGCGTGGCGTTGCTCGGGGTGCTCCCATTGGGCGAGGCTAAGTAGGAAAGCTTCGAATTGTTGGCGCAGGTGCGGGGACATTTGTCAGCGTAAAATTGTGAGTTCCGCCAATAACTCAGGCGCGGACTTTTCAAGATCTTTCAGGATAGCAATCATGCTGGTTCCCTGATTGCGGTGGTGGAGGTTGACGACGTCCTGGGGACCGAAGACGCGGACCTGTGTGTTATCGCTACCGGCATCGGTGATCACCGAGCCACGATGCAGAGCTACGGCGGCGAATTCGTCGTCCAGAACAGGCGAGCCGGAGGATCCTGGTTTGGTGCTGGTGTAGTACTGGACGCTAGTGTCGTCGGCGAAGGCCACAAGATTATTTTGCAGAGAAATCTGTTTTGGGTAGCCCCCGGGGTGCTGGATGATGGCCACGCGCCTGTTCTTTTCGAGGGTCACGGGACGCAATGGAATGCAGGAAACTGCGGGCGCGCCGGTGAGCCGGATTAGGGAGACGTCCAAATCCTTGTTGGTATAAAGCAGGGGATCGTTGCTTGGAAGAGCGATTTCTTGTTTCCTTGTTACCTGCCCTTGATCTGCGGCTTCATCAAAGAAAATTACTCTGCAGCGCCGGGCTTGTTCTTGGGTGGATATGGCATGGTGGTTGGTCATCATCAGGTTTGGTGCCACCAGGAAACCGGTTGCGTCGCCAGGTCTTAAATCGATGCGAACTACAGCTTCGGCAGTGGCAAGGGCTCGGCGCAGATAGTACATTGGCTTCAGCGTGTTTTCGCCAATGATGATTTCCTCAGCAACTTCGGCTGTGGGGCGCTTGTCGTTCCAGGTTTCGGCGGGGGAGGCGGGCTCAGCATTTCCCCAACCCATGCGGTTGCGTAAATCAGCGAGCTTGTGGCGGTGAGCGGATCCGGCCATGGGTTCGATGGCCTGGGCGATAACTGCAAGTGCGGAAAGGCCGGGGGCGAGTTGGTGGCCATCGAGCTTAGTCAGCAAGTCACCGGCAGCGTCACTTGAGGAGCCTTCCCAAATCACCCAACGCAGGGTTTTGTTGATTTCTGCGCTCAGGGGAAACCCATCCACTGCATTGCGGATGATGGTTTGGCGTCCGCGCACGGTTGCAAATGGGGGAAGGTCGCTTAAGGCTTCGGACAGGATTTTGCGGTCCAGGTTTTGGAGAGGCATTTGGCATCTCCTAGTCTATCTATTGGCTGTTCGTTAGGTAGACCGACTCCCTTGCGGTCGCGGCTCGGTATGGCGCAAGGAGATTTGGCGAAGAATTTTGAATCAGGTGCGAAGATAGTCGCGGCGTTCGGGGAGGAGCAGTTTTAGAAGATGGTTTTGGGGCTGGGAGCGAATTAGAATGTCGCGCTGGCCATCCTTACATTCAACTTGAATTTGGTCGTCCTTTTGGCTTACGCGGTAGGCCTGGGTGGCACCGTGTTGGTAGCGAAGGGCTTCCAAAGGCCAATCACTGCCGGAAACCATGTGAATTGCGCCCTGGGAACCCACCAAAATACTCCAATCGGCACCGGCATGACCGGCAACGCGCATGGATTCGGCGGCGTCTAATATATGGTTCGCATTGTCCAGGAGCTGATTCACACAAACCATATCGGGGAGTGGGGGCTAAAGTTTGAACCTGTTTCAACCGACTAGGAGTATAATTTCGACATGCGCAGGGTATTTCTTATCGTTTCCGTACTGACCGCAGCAATTGCATTTGCCGCTGAAAAAAAGCCGCTCCCGGGCCGAAGCAGTAATGAAAAGCTGGATGCCGAGGCAACGGTGATCGTGGATCGTGAGGAAATCAAGTCCCTTTTGGGTGATGATATGGGCGGATCGATTATCGTGGTGAAGGTGAAGATCACTCCCAAGGAAGGGGCCATCAAGATTTGGCTGGACGATTTTTCGTTGATGAATTCCAAGGCTGGTCTTAAAGTTCAGCCCTTTCAACCCAGCCAAATTGCCGGAACTGCGAAATTAATGGTCCGCACCACCTATAGCGACGGCGGCGGAGCAGGAACGGTGAGCAATGGTCCAACCTGGGGTGGCTTGGGAGGACGAGGCTCGCAGATGCCTGGATCTGGCGGCGGAATTGGAAATACCGCTGCAGTGGCTGGAGCTGAAGCTACGGTATCCGATGGATCGAAGGAAAAGGCAAATCCCTTGCTGGAAACGTTGAAAAAACACGTTCTGCAAGAAAAGGAAACCACCGAAACGGTAGAAGGACTGCTGTACTTTCCGGTTGAGGGCAAGAACAAAGTTAAGGATCTGGAGTTGTACTATAAAAATCCGCAACAAGGAAAGTTCCTGATCACCTTCGCGGTAAAATAGTCCAACCCCGCATGCATATTTCCGAACTCGACACCCCAGCAATTGTCATTGACCTGGACATTATGGAGCGCAATCTGCTCCGCATGGCCGAATACACCAAGAAGCACAATCTTCGTCTTCGTCCTCATACAAAGACGCACAAGATTCCGACACTGGGTGCGCGTCAACTCGCTTTGGGCGCTGTCGGCTTGACTGTGGCCAAGGTGAGTGAGGCTGAGGTGATGCTGGAATCGGGAGCTGAAGAACTGCTGATTGCCTATCCGATGATTGGAGCGCCAAAATTGGCAAGGGCCGTTGAGGTTGCCCGAAAGACCAGGCTTACCGTTTCCGTTGACAGCTTGGAAGCGGCCCAGGGGATAGCTGGAGCGGCATTCACGGGGAATGTGCAGATTGGCTTGCTGGTGGAAATGGATGTGGGTCTGCATCGCGTTGGAGTCACTCCGGGTGCCGCTGCAGTGCAACTAGCTCAGGACATCAGCCACCTTAGCGGTGTGACGTTTGAGGGGCTAGCCTTCTACCCTGGACATATTAAAGATTGGGCTGCCGGTGGACCTCAGAAAATGGCTGCGATGTCAGAAGCAATTGAAGAAACGTTGAGTGGTTTGAAGGCGGCGGGACTGGAAGCGCGGATTGTCAGCGGTGGATCTACGCCCACAGAATGGCATGCGCATACGGTGCGGGGCATGAATGAAGTTCGCCCGGGAACCTACATTTTCAACGATAGGAACACCATTCTTTGCGGTGCCTGCAGTTGGGAAGATTGTGCGGCAACCATTTTGACCACCGTTGTATCAACCAGTGTTGCGGACCAGTTCATTATTGATGGCGGATCGAAAACTTTCAGCTCCGATAAATCAGCTGAGCCTGGGTGTGGCATTGTGCTGCAAGCCAAAGACGCGCTTTTCGCAAGAATGAACGAAGAGCACGGGATTGTGGAATTGAAAGGTGCCCGGGATCGCTTCCAGGTTGGGGACAGAGTGAACGTGCTGCCGAACCACATTTGCGTGGCCATGAATTTACATGAACAGGTTTATGGAGTGCGAGGAGAAACGGTGGAACGGATGTGGCCAGTGGCTGGCAGAGGCAAGCTTCAATAGAAAAGCGGACAATCACTGTGGGTTGTCCGCTTTCTTCCTCGAACTTGTTTTTTAGCTTAAAACTTAGAGCTTTGTGACCTTGTCAACGTGCAGGGAATCGCCGTCAACCTTACCGTCAACTTTCACGCGAACACCCAGGTTCTCTTCGCCACCCAAGCCATCTTGGTTGTGGATCTTCAGAACTGTTCCATCTTTGGTTACGAACACGGCGGCTGAGCCACCCTTGATGCAGCTACGAACGCACTTTTCGTTCAGCTTTTCGCCAGCATGAGCTTTTGCACATTTCGAGTCGGAGATGACGCCTTCCCAGCTTGCCGCGAAGGTGGAAATCGCAAACATCGAAAAAACCAACATTACTTTATTCATTATTCTGGATCCTCCCAGTTCAAATCGCGTTCCCAAAAGAACGCCGGACTACCTAACGCTATTCAATATACGGCAACCGGGACAATGTTGCAACCATCTGTCCAGCCCCGCCACCGCACTTATGTAAACGTGCGAAGTGGCTTTTTGGATTCATCCAATTTTCGTAGACCAATAAGTGCTTAGTTTTCTTTCTTTGCCGGAACAGGATCGCCAACCTTGCGCCAGCCTCCGGTGACCGGTGCTGGAGTTGGAACGGGAATAGAAGGTGGCGGATCTTCATTTGGAATCTGTGGTTGTGCCTTCGGCGTACTTGGTCCGCTGAGCGCTGGGTTAGGTCCACGAGGACCACTACCGGTTCCATCGGCTACTGGTCTGCGCCGCATCACTGGCCGATCCGGTTCGGAACGGCTCACAGTGCTGCCACTCTCAACAGGTGAATAGGTTGGTTCTGTAGCCCCGCCCGATCCCGCTGCAGCCTTGTATGTCCGCCGGAAGCGCAATTCAGCATTCGGGTATTTTGCGCGGATGGTTTCGGTTAGTTCCAGATTGATGTTCCGTTCCTGGCCAGATCTTGCATCGGGCGCAGAAGTAAAAAACAAAGTGTAGCGCTGGCGCATTCTGGCGAGTGTATTCTCCAAAGCAAATGCATCGCTGACCGGGAAGCTGTCTCCGCCGGAATCATGGGCTATTTCTGCTGAGCCTGCAGATTTGGTGTTGGGCCCTCCTCGATTTGTTGGAGATCCTCCACCGGGATAACCGCCGCCCCCGCCTGGATAGCCACCCCCACCTCCTGGGTAACCACCACCACCTGGCCAAATAACTCCACCTCGACTTCCACCCCGCTGCCCGCCTCGTTGACCACCACCTTGACGAGGATAGTCTTGCTGTGGAAAGTTGCGCCTGTTGGCCATGGCATCGGGAGCTAGAAGCGCATTCAACACCGTATCCGCGCTTGCCAGGGCTCGTCCAACACCGAATTCATCCACTTGGAACATTGATTCTGTTTGATCATCAGTAACTATAATGATCGTTTTGCGAGCTTCTTTGCGTCCATTGCGGCTCATGTAATCCGCCGCGTCATATAAAGCTCTGGTTATGTCGGTTCCGCCCTTAAACTTTTCCTGGCGCAATAGGGTTTGAAACTCCTGTTCCACCGATTCTCGACCTTTGCGAAGAGGCATCCGAATGCGGGTTTGGCGATCAAACACCATAATCCCCACACGGTCTTCGTCACGCAAAACATCCATCGCTTGTCGGGAAGCAGAGGCGATGCGTTCCACGTTTGGGCGCATACTGCCACTGACATCGATGAGGATCAAGACATCCAAAGCCATGTTTTCGCGGGCGAAATTGCGAATTTCCCGTACTTTGCCTTCGTCGCGCAAAACAAAATCCTGGGCAATCAGATTGGCAATGGAATGGTTGGAGCCATCCAGCACCTGTGCATCCACACGAACCAGCGATACATCGCTTTTGAAAACAACCGTATCGTTCGATGGCTGACCAAAACAGAGAGCAGTGGCAATCGCTAAAACGAACCCAAACTTGTAATGCATCAATGAAACACCTCTCGTCCAGGCCTTAAGACGTTGCTGGGTAACAAGCCGTTACCACATACTACTTAAACCCGGACGGAGCATGTTTCGTTGCGAAAACTAAATGGCGGAACCCTTCAATAGGCGGATCGGGCCATTGGTGGTGGACAGATCAAGGTGAGGACCACCCGAGCCTAACGTCCCTTCCATGCTGCCCTTCGACCAACCACCGCTCGAATTGATATTCAACTCGCTAGACACGCTGGAATTTCTGGTATGCGCATCCACTCTGGCATTTGCGTTCGATGGCAGCCTTACATTGATATGGCCGTTGCTGGTTGAAGCCCGTATGTCGCTACTGACTCTATCCAACGTCAGATCCACTCCGCCGTTTGAAGTCGTCGCCCGAATTGGAGAATTTGCGGGGACGTCGAAAAGACGGGCCGAAATTCCTCCGTTTGAAGTCTTGGCTGTAAATTCACCGTGCAAGTTTTCGGCTTTGATACTACCGTTGCTGGTTGTGACTCTTGCTCCGCCGGTTACGTCTACGATTTCGACATTGCCGTTAGTAGTGGTGATTTCCAGATTGCCCTTCAGTGCAGTAGTTCGCACCCCACCGTTCGTAGTGCGAATCCGGGCAGCACCTTCAATTCGCTCAATATGGATGCGGCCATTCGTCGAAGCAGCCAATTCAACTAAAACCTTATTAGGAACTCGGATGCTATAGCGAGCACCCACATTGGAGTTCCACCGGTTCGCCGGCGCAATGGTCCGAACGCTAACAGCGCCGTTTGTAGACTGGACATCAATCTTCACTTCATCCAGCAATTCGCGAGTTTTGGCATATTTGGTGCCAGAGATATCCACTTCATTCTTTTCCCAGCCGGAAATATCCACAGAACCGTTGAGGTTCTCAATGGAGAATCGTCCACCGGAAGCGAGGGGCTTACTGTAGTGGAAATCCTGCTTTTCCTGATTGCTAGCAAAAACTTCATCGGCATCGCAACCTGTCAGCACCAGCAGTACAGGCAAAACGGTGAGCAAATAAGGGGCTCGGAACATAGTTCACCTCCAAGGGATATTGTTTAGTACGAACGAGAGGGTCAAACGTTCCCTAAAATTTGGAATTCCTTTTCAGTTGATAGACGGAAGCACAAACGGCGCGTGTTATTCTTTAAACTTAACCCCTGTCCTATGCGAACCTCGTTGGTTCGGCCTCCTCTACTTTTAATGATATGAAAAAGCTACTAGCCCTTAATCGCGGCGAAATCGCCATCCGCATCTTGCGTGCAACCAATGAGTTAGGCATCCGCACTGTGGCTGTCTACTCCCAGGAGGACCGGCTTAGTCTTCATCGATTCAAGGCCGACGAAGCCTATCTGATTGGCGCGGGCCAGGGACCGGTGCAAGCCTACTTGGACGTGGAAAATATTGTGGCGATGGCAGCCGAAAAAGGGGTGGACGCCATTCACCCTGGTTATGGTTTTCTTTCGGAGAACCCTGCCCTGCCCCGAGCTTGCGAAAAGCACGGCATCACCTTTATCGGCCCAAGTCCTGAGTTGTTGGAAAAGTTGGGCGACAAAACCGCAGCTCGCACATTGGCAGAAAAGGCCGGAGTTCCGGTTGTTCCTGGCACGAAGGATCCTATTTCAGACGCCGTGAAAGCCGGCAAGCTCACAGCCAGCATCGGCTTTCCATTAATCATCAAGGCTGCCTTTGGCGGTGGCGGACGCGGAATGCGGGTGGTGGAAAAGCCGGAAGATTTCGCAGGTAAGTTTGACGAAGCCAGCCGCGAAGCTGGCGCAGCGTTCGGCAATAGCGGCTGCTTTTTGGAACGCTACATCCGCCGGGCACGCCACGTGGAAGTTCAAATCTTAGGGGATAAGCACGGCAATATTCTACATCTGCATGAACGCGATTGTTCCGTCCAACGCCGCCATCAGAAAGTGGTGGAAGTTGCCCCGGCCGTCAACCTGGATGCACGAATTCGTAAGGAACTGGCTGATGCTGCTGTTCGTTTGGCCCGCACTGCTGGCTACTATAACGCCGGTACCGTGGAATTTCTGGTGGATGCCGATTCTGGCGAATGGTTTTTCATTGAGGTGAATCCGCGCGTGCAGGTGGAACACACGGTGACGGAAATGATTACCGGCATCGACATTGTCCGGGCTCAAATTCAAATTGCCCAGGGCTTATCGATGCATGGGAAGGAAATGGATTTACCGCAACAGGCAGACGTCCCGCTGCATGGGTTCGCCATGCAATGCCGCGTCACAACGGAAGATCCGGCAAACAATTTCGTTCCCGATTACGGGAAAATTCAAACCTACCGTTCGCCCGCTGGATTTGGCGTCCGGTTGGACGGTGCTTCGGCCTACGGCGGCGCAGTGATCACGCCTTTCTACGATTCCTTGTTGGTGAAAGTTTCAACCTGGGGCCGGCGCTTTCCTGACGCCTGCGACCGCATGGATAGAGCCCTGCGTGAATTCCGCATCCGCGGCGTAAAGACCAATATCCCTTTCCTGGAAAATGTAGTGAACAACGACAAATTCCGGACTGGCAAGATAACTACCAGTTTCATTGACGAGACGCCTGCATTGTTTAAGTTCACCGCTCGTAAGGATCGGGCAACACGCCTGTTGACCTATATGGGCGAGGTGATCGTGAACGGCAACCCGGAAGTGGCTGGCAAACTGAAGCCAACTGTATTCAAAGCAGCTCCCATTCCACCCCGCAATTTGGAGGCGCCCCCTCCAGGAACAAAGCAATTGCTGGACCAGATGGGTGCTGAGAAATTTGCGCAATGGACCCGTGATCAAAAGCGACTATTGATCACCGATACAACATTTCGGGACGCCCATCAATCGCTGTTCGCGACAAGAGCACGAACTTACGACATGATGGCCATTGCCAATTACGTGTCACACAATTTAAGCGGCCTGTACAGTTTGGAAATGTGGGGTGGCGCCACATTCGACGTGAGCATGCGCTTCTTGTTGGAAGATCCCTGGCAGCGCTTGCGTCTGTTGCGGCAAGCAATCCCCAACGTGCTTTTCCAAATGCTGTTGCGTGCTTCAAACGCGGTGGGCTATACAGCATATCCGGACAATGTGGTGAAGGAATTCATTCAAGGTGCAGCGGACGAAGGCATGGATATTTTCCGTGTTTTTGATTCGCTGAATTGGCTGCCCAATATGAAGGCCCCCATGGAAGCCGTGCGCAAGACCGGTAAATTATGTGAAGCAGCGGTTTGCTATACCGGCGATATTCTGGATCCAAAGCGCGACAAGTATACGCTTGAATATTACGTGAAAATGGCCAAAGAACTGGAGCGCATGGGTGCCCATATTCTTGCTATCAAAGATATGGCCGGACTCTGCAAACCCTATGCAGCACATAAACTGGTGAAGACCCTGCGCGATGAAATCGGTATTCCGATTCACTTCCATACACACGACACCAGCGGCATCAACGCGTCCTCAATTCTAAAAGCCGCCGATGCTGGCGTTGACGTTGCCGATGCGGCCATTGCCTCGATGAGCGGGACCACTTCTCAGCCAAATTTGAATTCCATTGTGGCTGCACTGGACAACACTCTGCGAGCCACCAAATTGGACCTGGGTGTACTGAATACTTGTTCTGATTATTGGGAAGTGGTGCGCACTTACTATCTGCCATTCGATAGCGGGTTGAAGGCAGGTACGGCAAGCGTCTACCAGCACGAAATGCCCGGCGGCCAGTTTACGAATTTGAAAGAGCAGGCCGAATCGATGGGGCTGGGCTCGAAGTGGAATGAAGTGGCGAGGACTTATGCTCAGGTGAACCAACTGTTCGGCGACATTGTGAAAGTGACGCCTTCCAGCAAAGTGGTTGGTGACATGGCGCTGTTCCTGGTTGGCCACGGCATGACCTGCGAAGAGTTCGCGAAACTTGGGCCGGATCACACGCTGACGATACCCAACTCCGTGGTGGACATGTTCATGGGGTCACTTGGAGAACCAGATGGTGGTTGGCCGAAGAAAATCTCCAAGATCATTTTGCGTGGCGAACAGCCGAAGAAGGGGCGTCCTGGAGCCCACTTGGCTGCGGTCGACATGGGGGAGACCGCGGCGTTGTTGGAGAAAAAGGCGGGCCGAAAGCCTTCGCGTACCGATGTGCTTAGCTACTTGATGTACCCCGACGTCTACTTGAAATTCGCGAAGGCATTGCAGAGCTACGGTGATTTGGAAGCATTGCCAACTCCTCAGTTCTTCTATGGAATGGAACGCGGGGAAGAAATCATGGTGGACATTGAACCCGGCAAAACGCTGGTGATCAAGTTCATGACAGTGAGCGAACCGCACCCCGATGGGTATCGTACGGTGTTCTTTGAATTAAACGGCCAGCCGAGGGAAGCAAACGTCGTTGATAAATCATTGAAGCCCACAGGGCCAGCGCGTGTGAAAGCGGATCCAGGAGTTGCCGGCCAAGTAGGTGCGCCGATTCCAGGTGCGGTCACGGCGATTGCAGTGGAAGTAGGTCAACCGGTGGAGAAAGGTGCGAAGCTGCTGATCATGGAAGCAATGAAGATGCAGACCACGGTATATGCGCCGGTATCAGGCAAGATCGCGAAGAAGCTGGTGCAAACTGGTCAGCAGGTTGAGGCAAAGGATTTGCTTCTGGTGATTGAATAAGACCTGAGATCAGATTTAGGTCCGGCCGCTTTATTCAGTGAACGATTCGATTGTCAAAGAGCTTACGATTAGGTTTGGACATCTTCTTATCGCGCCCGGCGTGCGCTCCCGATTTTCTTGCCGGTGGTTTCATTATGTGAAGGGCTTGCTGGCTGTTGCGTATTGGACTGGTATTGGAACGCGGGGCAACTGCACTTCTTCAATTCGCCATGACTCGCTAGGAGCTTCGATTTGTTTCAATGCTCCCACTAGCTGATTCAGCAACGCACCCAATAACTGGCCTAGCGGTGCTTGGTGGCACTGGTTTATTTCGATGTTGATTTGATTCTTTTCTATTTCAACGGCAGCGTCAGCGGCGATTAGGATTGGCCGTTGTGTGGTTTCGTAGATCGACGACTGGCGTCGGCTGACTTCACGAACGCGCACGGGGACCCCACGGCGAATGCGGCGGAGGGCGGATTTGCGTCCTTCTGTTATATAGGGACCGGCGTCGAAGGCCAACACGTTATTCCACTGCGCGAGTTGGCCGAGTTGGCCTTCGGTGACGGGGAGTGGGAAGAGTGGATGGATGACGGGGTCGATGATGTTGCGCAAGAGGCGGGCAGCTTCGATGCGGGCTTCGCCGGTGATTACCAGAATGGGAGCCGCCACATTGGGGAGAAGGGCCATCGTTAGCCAGTTGGCTAAAGGGTTGGCCTGTTCTTCGGTGAGTGCCATTGATTTGGCTAGCAGTTGGGTAATTGTGGATTTGGAAACAGTTGGAATGGGCAGGGGCAAGTTCAAATCGTGGCGGCGGAAGGTGGCTGGGTGCCGGTGAGTGCGGGTCCAATTATGACGGGTAACTTCGATGGCTTCGTTTTCGGTTTGAAGATCGAGGTAGATTGTGCCATTGGGTTGAACGGCTATGCGGTTGTGGACTGCGGTGCTGGACGCACTCGAGGTCTGAAGGATATTGTCGTGATGGCGGAGGACACGGGCGAGTCTGGCGGGCGAAGGAACTGGGAGCGCGAGATCGGCGGCGCGATTGAGGATCCATCCACGGAATAGTTCAGAGTAGATGGGAGTGGCTGATCCGTCGGGGAGGCTTGCGTATGATTGACGATTTGGCGTTAGAAAGAACCAGGCGATGGTGCAGGCAGTGAGGAGCTGTTCGAATGCTGTAGGTTCTGCCGGGTGTTGGCGTGCTTGCTTCATTGCGGTTCTTCTGAAATAAAGGTACCCCCCGGAGAGGAACGGCGGGTGGCATTGAAATGAGTGGCCGGGCGGAAGTGGTTGGTATGTGGGGAGTTTGTGGAGGCATATTTAGTTGCATTGGAAGTGACTGATAAAGTTCGCAACAGTCAGGCGGGGAGAAAAGCAGTGGGAGATGGAAGTTGTGCCGGCGGCCTGATTGCTGGAACGGCAATTCGGAGCGTATGAAAACGTCCGTGATTTCATTGGGGGAACAAATCAGGTCAATTGACGCTTATGCGAAATTGGGAGATTTGGATCCCAGAACGCTAGGTGAACGAAAGCTGAATTGCACCCCCGTCCCGGATTTCGGTCCACGGCTAGCGGATCTGCTTGTCTTTCAAATCGCTGACCATCTGTTCAAACTTCTTCTTCTGGTCGGGATTCAAGACATTCTGTATACGGTCCTTACCATGGGCCCGGACTTCGTCCATCTGAGCTTGCAGGGTTTGGTAATACATGGTGAAGTCATCCAAAGCCTGTTCAATTGCCTCGGACTGCACGGGCGTCAATTGCAACTCCTGCCGCATACGCTTGATGGTCATCTCTTTCCAACTTGCGTTGATCCGCGTGGTTGACGCTTGAGCTGTCTGCCGCCGCGAGAGGGCCACACCCGTGACTAAGCCACAAGCGAATACCAATACCAACACTAAGCAGATTTTCGAGGTTCGTAAGGGCGAGTTGGAATTTCCAAACATCTTAAAGTCTTAGTCCGCCTGCGAGAAACTTACCATGTCAACCAACACCACATCGCGGTCGTGATCGGTGTCCAGACCTACGCCTACCTGCATTGCTGCACTAGGAGATGGCGACACCAGCAGGCGCTCAGGAGTGGACGCCAATTGAGGCTGCTCAACAGGTGAAAGCAGCAAGAAGCCGCTCATCAACATTACCAGCGCACAAGTTGCGTAGACCAACCGGCGGCCAAAAATCGGATCGAGCAACAAGTCCCAGAACGAAGGCCTTGTCTGTGATTCTATGCGCGCCGAAACTCGTGCGTAAAATCCAGGTGCGGGCGAAATCTGTTCTTCCGCGCGCAACGTACGTAACATTGAGGACTGCGAGGTGAACATTGCCAGTTCCGTCTGGCAATCCTCGCAAGTTCGAATGTGAGACTCAAGCTCAGGGGCATGACGGCCCTCAAGATAAGCCTCCAGGTTATTAATTACTGGATCGTGCATTTTCTATCTTCCCTAGATCAACAAGTAATGCAATCACTACTCTAAAAGGGCTTTCTCGCGGCGGATCGTTTTGTCCGCATTCGTATTCGTCGAGTTGAAACCCCTCACCTTATTTGCCCCTTCGCGTTAGGCACCGAAAGCAACTTGGCCCGGCAATTTGGCCAAACGCTGCGCAGCCTTCAACAACTTCTGCCGCGCTCTAAAAAGCTTTACTTTTATTGTATTCTCATTCATGCCCGTCATTTGGGCCAGTTCTTCCACGGAGTGACCTTCCACTTCTTTGAGCAAAATCAAAGAGCGGTCTTCTTCGGAAACTTTGGAAAGCAACTTCGATACGAAATCCCTCTTGGCGAGCGAATCGTCAGCCGCCGGGGCGCGATCCACTGCAATGTCGGAACTTTCCATCTTCCGGGCGTCATCTTCGGAAAAGTCGCTTTCGTAAACTAATTTCCGAACCTTCTTCTTGCGAAGGTAATCGTAGCATTCGTTTACGGTGATCTTGTAAATCCAGGTAAGTAGCGAGCTCCGAAAATCGAAACTGTGGATGGAAAAGTAAATCTTGGCAAAAACCTGCTGAGCAATATCCTCGGCGTCATTCCGGTTTCGCAAAATACCGTAAATGATTGAAAACACTTTGGATTGAAAGCGGTCAACCACATCCTTAAACGCTGATTCATCACCCGCCTGAACACGGCGTACGAGTTCGGCCTCGTCTGTCTTGTGATAATCCACTTTCGTTTTTGTTCGCCCAGTGCGTTCTACAACCGGGAGGTCAAGAACACCAGTTAATACGCTCATGCCCAGTGCGACGCATCTCAACGCCACTAGGTTTCAATTATCGGTTCAACCTGATGAAAACTAGCACTCCCAAGCGCCTACCATAGCAGATCTCGAGAGTAGTACTTCGAGAGTAACGCGAGGAACGAACCCAATTAGGTTGTCCACCCCGTCAAATGAATTTGTAGGTTCCGGGCACCGGCAAGGGCATGCTCTCCATTTTCAAATCGTAATCAAACTCTTTGGGGAACAAATCTTGCTTGGAATTCATTATCATGTCCCAGGTAATCTCCATGCCGGAATAGGCCGATTCGCGGGCCATGATGCAGGTAAGGGTCGATTCGGCGACGGGCATGCCATGGTTAATGTAGGGTCCATCACCGCGAATTGAGTTCACCATGGCCGTGTGCTCAGCTACATAAGGCGGGGCAGTGGGTTCGTTCCCGGCCAAGTCATGGCAATTGGATCTGCCTTTGCTGCCAACCACCAATTCCTCCACTTTGCGGGCCAAGTTCCCGGTAGCTGGATACTGCCTGCAATAACTGGACATCCGGACGCCATTTTCGTATTCAAAATCGGCGCTGATGTGATCATAGATATGTCCATAAATCTCTTCCTTTGGACGCCAGGCAGCCCCGCCGGTGGCCATCACTTTCTTGGGATGCGTTCCCATCACCCAATTGATCACATCGATGTTGTGCAGGTGTTGCTCCACAATTTGATCTCCGCAAATCCAAAGATGCGAATACCAGGCGCGATGCTGCCACGCCATATCTCCCCACTTAGCATCGCGGACTTTTTGCTGTATCACGGGAGTTCCTACCCAATAGGCATAAGTCGCGTTCAAATCGCCCATGGCACCGTTTTTGATTTTGTCGATGGTGATCTGATACTTGCGGTCGTGCCGTCGTTGGGCCCCGCTCATCACTGTGAGTTTGAGTTCTTCTGATTTCTTGGCAGCGGCCATGAATCGGCGGACACCAGTGGCATCGGTTCCAAAAGGCTTTTCGCAGAAAACATGCTTTTTGGCATTGATTGCAGCTTCAAAGTGCATGGGACGATAGCCTGGAGGCGCGGCAAGCATAACAATATCTACGCCGCTGGCAATCACTTTCTTGTAAGCATCAAACCCTATGAAGCGCTGGTCTGGTGCAATCTTCACACGGTCTTTGATCTTGGCGTTGCGCGGATCCTCATTGATCCACCGCATGTTGGCTTCCACGTGGTCTTCAAATATATCGGCCACAGCAACTACTTCCACGTTCTCTGTGCCGGAGAGCAGATCGTTCACAGCCTGCCGTCCCCGGCCACCGAAACCGATCAGCCCAGCCTTCAACTTCTCTTTACCCGCTCCTCGCACAAGTTCGGGTCTGATGATCTGAAACGCGGTCGCTGCTGCGGCGGTTTTCGTTGTTGCGGAGAACAGCTTCCGCCGGGATATCTGAGTTGAGTCCATGGATAGCTCCTTTACTGCACACAGTATATCAACCAACGACAATGAAAGAAGGATGAAACACAACGCTGAGGAATTCCGAAAAGTTGGCCACGAAGCATTGGATTGGATGGCCGATTACTTCGGCGATCCAGCCAGATTTCCGATTACTCCAGATATGCGTCCAGGTGATTTGGTCGATAGGCTTCCGAGTACCGCACCGTCAGTTGGCGAGCCGTTGGAAAAAGCCGTCGAAGATTTTTACGAGCTGGTAATGCCAGCCATAGTGCACTGGAACCATCCTCGATTCATGAACTATTTCGGATGCACCGCATCCACGCCAACCGTGCTCGCCGAAATGCTGATGAGCGTGATCAACACCAATGGCTTCAATTGGACGGCATCCCCTGCGGTGGCTGAATTGGAGCAGGTGGCACTTTCCTGGTTGCGTCAATGGATGGGCTTGAATGAGGATTTCTTCGGCATCATCTATGACACAGCTTCCACCAGTACATTGCATGCGCTGGCTGCGGCACGCGAAGTATCCGATCCTGATTCCCGTCAAAAAGGGGCGCGTCCGGGTTTGCGAATTTATTGTTCCGATCAGGCTCACTCTTCCGTGGACAAAGCGGTTATCACGCTCGGCTTGGGGTTGGACAATTTGCAGAAGATTGAAACGGATGAATTGTTCGCGATGAAGCCGGCCTTGTTGGAATCAAGGATTCAAGCTGACTTGACTTGCGGGTTCAAACCGTGCGCAATTGTGGCGACTATTGGCACCACTTCGACAACTTCCAGCGATCCTCTGCGCGAAATCTTGGCGATCGCTAAGAAGTACAAATTGTGGCTGCATGTGGATTCGGCTTACGCCGGAGTCACGGCTATCTTGCCCGAATATGCGCCTTGGTTTGAGGGCCTCAATGAGGCAGATTCAATTGTGATGAATCCCCACAAATGGATGTTTGTATCAGTAGACACCAGCGTTTTCTACACTCGGCATCCTGAAGTTTTGCGCAGGGCGTTTGCCTATAACCCAGAATACTTGCGAAGTTCGCAAGATCCCCGGGCTGTGAATTTGATGGATTATGGGTTTCAACTTGGGCGGCGATTCCGTGGATTGAAATTGTGGTTTGTGATGCGCTATTTCGGGCTGGAAGGAATCCAGAAAGTGCTGCGCGGGCACATGGCATTGGCTAAGGCCTTCGAGTCAATGGTGGCGTCGGATGATCGCTTTGAACTGACTGCTCCGGTACCTTTTTCAACAATCTGCTTTCGATTGAAGGCTTCCGATGAGGTGAACCGGGAACTGGTAGCTCGCGTGAACGGCACTCACCAAGCCTTTATTTCGCAGACCATCTTGCGAGGGCAGTTCTGCTTAAGGGTAGCAATCGGAAACATTGCTACAGAACAAGAAGATATAGCCGCTGTGTGGCAATTGATCCAACGGGAAGCGTCCGCTATAAGTTGAAGCTCTTCAGAACCTGATCCCAAGGCTTGCGATACGGCCGCACAAGCATCTTCGAAGCCTCTGGGTCACCAATAATGTCTTCCTTCATTGGGTCCCAACGAAGCTTTCGGCCCAAACGTAGAGACAGGTTTGCCAGATGGCAGGTCACTGCCACGCGATGGCCATCCTCGACGTCAGAAATAGGGCGCTGGCGCGTCTTGATGCAATCGAGAAAATTGCGAACATGCAAATCAAATTGCTGGGCTCCTGATCCATTTTCTTTGACAGCATTGGTCAAGGGCTTCGGCTTGAATTCTGATTTCTTCGGTCCGCCGCCGGGGTGCCCTTGAAACTGAGGGATCGCGCTTTCTGGATCAACACTTATGTCTGGTGTGATTTCAAATCCTGAGCGATCGATACCCAAACTCCCCTTGGTTCCGTAAAAATCCAAACCACCACCTAGCTTGCGTCCCAAGCTGGTTTCACGATGAGACCAAGTGGCATTGAAACCGGGATATTCAAGCAAAGCATCCTGCGTGTCAGGCGTTTCGCCATCGTCCTTCAGTGCGAAGCGTCCACCGATGGAACTGACTGAACTGGGGCCCAACACTTTCAAATACCACTGCATGATGTCAATGGAATGCGCACCAAGGTTGGTCATCTGTCCGCCGGAATAATCCCAGAACCAACGGAAATGATAGATCCCACGATGAGGGCTGTATGGGCGCAAGGGAGCAGGCCCAAGCCACATGTCGTAGTTGAAATCGGAAGGGGTGGCCGATGCAGGAGGTACACCGAAGCCAGGCATAATGTTGCGGGATGCTTGCATCCGCACGCTGACAATCTTACCTATTGCATCTTCCTGAATTAGTTTTCTTGCTTGTTGATAGTGCAACCCGCTTCGCTGCTGCGTACCGGTTTGCACAACGCGATTGTATTTGCGCGCGGCCTTGGTCATCCAGCGGCCCTCAGCGACGAAGAGGGTCAGAGGTTTTTCAACGTAGACATCTTTGCCCGCGGCACACGCCATGATTGACATCATGGCGTGCCAATGATCGGGCGTGGAAACAACTACAGCCTGAATGTTTTTGTCATCCAACATGCGGCGAAAATCGGGGTAGGCCTTGGCGTTTCCTCCGCATGCGGCAACACCCTGTTCCAGACGCGGCTGATAGGTGTCGGACATGGCGGCCATATCCACATCTTTTTGATTCTTGAAATCGAAAACGTGCTGTGCACCAATCAGCCCATAGCCAATGAAGCCCACTTGGACTCGATCATTAGCGCCCAGGATTCTCGAGTAGGAGGAAGCAGTGGCAGCAGCCAGGAAGGATCGGCGTGTAGGTTTCATCAGTGAGAATTTTATCACTCGTGGAAGTGCAATTGATTGCCCTGGGACTTGAAAGCCGCTTTATCAGCGGCACAATGACACGCTGTTGTGTGACAATAGCTCCACAGAGGCTTGAATAAAGCCTCAAAACAGATCTGGGAGACTTCGTTAGATGGCGAACCTATTAGCGCGAAAACCGCTGAATCTGCTGTTGGAAGAGGCTAAAGAAACCGGCCAGCATAGCCTTAAGCGCACACTTGGCGTGGTGCAGCTTACGGCACTTGGCGTTGGTGCTGTGATTGGAGCCGGCATCTTTGTTATGGCTGGACTGGGCGCACACTACGCTGGACCGGGACTGATGTTGTCCTTCGTCCTGTCGGGTCTGGGATGCGCTTTCGCAGCTTTGTGTTATGCGGAATTCGCCGCCATGATCCCGCTTGCGGGAAGCGCTTACACCTATGCTTACGCAACACTGGGTGAAGTTTTTGCGTGGATCATCGGATGGGATCTAACTCTTGAATACGCCATGGGTGCAAGCACTGTTTCCTCGGGTTGGTCAAACCATTTCATTGAATTACTCAATATCTTTAACATCAAAATGCCATTGTGGCTTTCTTACGATCATTGGACTGGGTTACGAACCGCTGAGGCTGCCATCGCTCGTCAAATGGCCCAAGCTTCGGACCCAACGCTGGTTCCCGGAACCCAAGCGTTTCTGGCGAAGGTTTCAGCCATCAGTGCAGAACACTCTCCAGTATTGGTGCAAAAAGCACATGAGTTGCTTGGCGCTCCAGTAATTTTCGGCGTTGAGATTGGCTTCAATTTGCCTGCATTCTTAATTGCCTTGATCATTACTGCAATCCTAGCGAGGGGCATTCGCGAGAGCGCACAGTTCAACTCTGCAATCGTGGTTGTGAAAGTTGCGGTTGTGCTGTTCGTAATCGGACTTGGTATTACTTATGTGGACACTGCCAATTGGGGACACGACTGGGCAAGCTTCGCGCCATTTGGTTTTTCGGGAATCGGCGCTGGGGCCGCTTACATCTTCTTCGCCTATATCGGGTTTGATGCCATTTCCACTACGGCGCAGGAAGCTAAGAATCCTCAACGCGATCTGCCCATAGGAATTATTGCTTCGCTGCTGATCTGTACTCTGCTGTACATATCCGTTGCGGCAATTCTAACTGGCATGGTGCCATGGCGCGAAGTGAACATTGAGGCTCCAATCGCCCGCGCATTTCTGGACCGCGGCTTAGTAAGCGCTTCGCACATCATAACCGTCGGCGCTTTGGCCGGGCTTACCAGTGTGATGCTGGTGATGCTGCTGGGACAAACCAGAGTGCTCTATTCAATGGCGAACGATGGCTTGTTGCCGAAGAAAGTCTTTGCTGAAATTCATCCAAAATTCCGAACCCCTTGGAAGAACACAATCCTTGTGGGGCTACTTGCCGCAATTGTCGGCAGCGTTACGCCGATCGACGATATTGGCAAGATGGTAAACATTGGAACTCTGTTAGCTTTTGTGATTGTTTGCGTCGCAGTAATTGTTCTGAGGCGTACCGATCCAGATCAGCCGCGCCCCTTCCGTACTCCGCTGGTTCCGCTGATCCCGATTCTAGGGGTAATCTTCAATGGCTACATGATGTACGAACTCGGTTGGGTAAACTGGGCACGTCTTATCATCTGGCTGGCTCTCGGACTGATTGTGTACTTCGCTTACGGCATTAAACACAGCCGGGTTCAGGCTGCACTGTTGAAGTAGCATGAATACGATTTACGATTCCGGCGACGCCTCTTTATTCGACGTCCGTACGCACTTGCCTGGACCAAAGGGCGCACTACCGATCACCGCTGAAATGCTTCTGCAGAGGCCTTCCGGCGATCTTTTCGGATGGACCCAAAATGCCGGAATGGGTTGGGAGCCATCCAAACTTGCGGGCGGCGATTTCCTTTTGCTGAGCACTCATGGCGGCATTCGCGCCGCCGACGGCAAGCCCATTGCGCTTGGATATCATACTGGCCATTGGGAAGTGGGCTTGCTAATGCAGGCAGCCGCCGAAGAATTGAAACAAGCTGGCCGCGTGCCTTTCGCCGCTTTTTGTACCGACCCTTGCGACGGCAGATCCCAAGGCACAACGGGCATGTTCGATAGCCTGCCGTATCGCAACGATGCCGCGATTATTTTCCGCCGCTTAATTCGCAGCCTTCCAACACGGCGTGGCGTCGTGGGAATTGCCACATGCGATAAAGGCTTGCCTTCAATGATGATGGCCTTGGCTGGAACCCCGGATATGCCGTGCGTGCTGGTTCCAGGTGGAGTGACTCTAGTTGCGGAAGATGGCGAAGATGCCGGCAAGGTACAAACCATCGGCGCGCGTTTTTCGCATGGCGTAATTACTTTGCAGGAAGCAGCCGAGATGGGCTGTAGAGCATGCGGATCGCCCGGTGGCGGCTGCCAGTTTCTGGGCACTGCCGCTACAGCACAAGTGGTGGGCGAGGCACTGGGGATGTCTTTGACGCATTCCGCCCTGGCACCATCTGGTCATCCATTATGGCTGGATATGGCAAGGCGATCGGCCCGCGCTGCGATGTTCATGGAAACGGAAGGGCTGAAGATGCGCGACATTTTGACGCCTGCCGCTTTGGAAAATGCCATGGTCGTGCACGCCGCGTTCGGTGGATCCACAAACCTGATATTGCACGTGCCTGCCATCGCGCATGCTGCTGGATTGCGCCGGCCCACTGTAGACGATTGGGCGCGCATCAACAAAGAAGTCCCGCGCGTGGTGGATAGCCTGCCCAATGGACCCAAGAACCATCCCACAGTGCAGGTGTTTTTGGCAGGGGGAGTGCCAGAGGTGATGCTTCACCTGCGCCGCGCTGGGCTGCTAAATTTAACTGCGCTGACAGCATCAGGTCAAACGCTGGGGGCTTCGCTGGATTGGTGGGAGCAGAGCGAACGTCGTGTGGCTTTGCGAAAGGTATTGAAGGAACGGGACGGAATTGACCCCGAAGACGTCATCATGAGCCTGCCCGGAGCAAGGTCCCGCGGACTGACTTCGACGGTTTGTTTTCCCAAAGGCAACTTGAGCCCTGATGGTTCGGTGATCAAGAGCACTTCTATTGACCCCAGTGTTGTTGGGGAAGACGGAGTCTATCGAAAGAGTGGTCCGGCAAGAGTGTTCACTTCCGAACCCGCCGCCATCGCAGCCATCAAGGGCGGCAAGATCACGGCGGGCGACGTGATGGTTTTGATGGGCCGCGGGCCGCTTGGTTCGGGCATGGAAGAGACTTACCAGTTAACCAGTGCTCTTAAATTTCTTCCGTTCGGCAAGCATGTGGCCTTGATGACCGATGCCCGATTTAGCGGCGTTTCTACAGGTGCTTGCATTGGCCACGTTTCACCGGAAGCACTGGCTGGCGGGCCAATTGGCAAGTTACGGGACGGCGACACCATTGAAATTATTGTCGATCGAAACAGCCTTGAAGGTACGGTCAATGTGTTGGGCGCGGATGGAAGTATTGAGAGCGGCACCACGTTACTGGCCTCTCGCACACCACATCCAGACTTGGCTCCAGATCCCGATTTACCGGTGGATACAAAGTTGTGGGCGGCTCTTCAAGATGCCAGCGGCGGACCGTGGGGCGGCTGCGTTTACGATGCGGAAGCGATCATTGCCGCGCTTAAGGTAGCAAAGCAACACTCGTAACCGCCCAAGGAAAATTCTTCAATTCGTGAAGCACTTTCCCAGCTTTATCGAACTCAACAATTCTGCCGCCCATGTAGTCCGATACAATCAGGCCGCCTTCAGGCGTCTGCGTAAAGCCTGAAGTCCAGGCCATACGGGCAGTGCTGTTTGTGCCTGCGAAGGTCATGATTGTTTTGCCGGCAGCATCCACACGCCGCACTTCACCAGGCCCTGCCAAACCGATTAGCAACCCGCCATCGTCCGTCGGCCAAGCGTGGGCTGGCATTCGATTGGTGAAATCCATTTTGCGGATGACATCGCCTTTCGCATCGAGTTCCAAGAAAATACCCAGCTTTTGAATCGCAACTATAGTGGTTCCAGCCGACGTCCTGCGAGCGCGTCGCATGGCTTGGCCTTTGTATTCAGGCTTCTCAACACTCCAAACAATTTGCCCGGCAGGAGAGACTTCATAGAGTCGCGCCGCGGCGTCATCCACCAAAAGTGTGTTCCCATTTTTCAAGCGCTGCGCACTCACTAAACTGGCCTTTTCGGTCTTGTATTGCCACACTACCTTTTGTTCGGAATCCAATTCCATGACCACACCCTTGGGATCTTCAATGAACAATACATTTCCATTGGGCGTTACTCCAACCTCAGTCCCGCGATGATTCGACTTGCGCCACAACACACGACCAGAAGGCCAGGCAATGGCAAGAATCTCACCACCAGGGCCATGGTCATTCACAATCAAACGCCGGGTCTCCAGAAGTTTCGGCTTCAACTTTCGATTGAGAAAATCCAGGGTCCGCGTGAAGGCTCGCTCCTCGTCTGCGCCTTTGAATCCGTGTCCAGCCTCAGCCACGGTTTCCAGTTCTGATTCCACACCGGCGGCGCGCATTCGTTCCATCAAGATCACGGATTGTTCAAAGGGCACATTCTGATCGCGAGTGCCGTGGATAGCCAGGATGGGTGCTGAATCGGGAGTTACCCATTGCAGAGGGCTGCCACGTAAATGGGCATCCATCGCATGATCACGATCACCACCAAACAGCATTGGCAGTACCGTTGGGGCGTTACGACTTCCTTCGTAGGCTCGGCGCATATCGGAGCGGCCGTAGTAGCTTACAGCACAGTCCACAGAACTGGATTGTTCTTTGTTGGCACCGGTCCCTTCAAACTGCGGCATGTTGCGCGTAACGGCCAGGAACTGAGCCCAGGTGGCCCCAGCAGACACGCCGATGGTCCCCATGCGTTCCTTGTTCAAGTCATACTTTGCCGCGCTGCCACGCAGGAAACGGACTGCTGCCTTAATGTCATAAAGCGGAATCGGGAATTGAAACATTGGTGCCAAACGGTAGCTGACCGTTGCGGCAACATATCCATTTTGCGCGAAGCGAATCGCCATGGGAAGGTAACTATCCCTGGAGCCGGCATTGAATCCACCACCATGAATCATCACGATGCCTGGATAACTTCCTTTGGCCTTGGGTCGCGCAATATCCATAGCCAACTTGCCATGAGTGATGGACGTGTAGTCAACGCCGCGCTCCAGAATTACGTCGGCTGGAACCGTGATGTCAGCAGCGCTGCAGCATAGCGTCGCCGCGGTTAGAAGAAAGAGAATGCTTCGCATGTTTACTATGCGAGGATATCGCGAATTACGTTTCCGTGCACGTCGGTCAGGCGAGAGTCACGGCCACTATAGAAATAAGTTAACTTGGTGTGGTCCAAACCCATCAAGTGCAGGATCGTTGCATTCAGGTCATGCACGTGGACTGGTTTTTCCACAGCCTTATAGCCAATGTCATCTGTGGCGCCATAAGTCATGCCGCCTTTGACTCCACCGCCAGCCAGAAGAACGGTGAAGCCCAACGAGTTATGATCCCGCCCGTTGTGAAGTTTAACGGTGGAACTGTTCTGCACAGCAGGCGTGCGGCCGAACTCTGTGCCCAGCACCACTAAAGTCTCATCCAGCATGCCGCGTTCTTTAAGATCCGTGATCAAAGCGGCTACGCCGGGGTCGGTCTTTTGCGCATTGCTTTTATGGGCCATGATGTCTTCATGACTATCCCAAGGCTGGCTATTGCCGTAGTAAATCTGAACCATCCGTACCCCGCGCTCGGCCAGCCTGCGAGCCATTAAGCATCCTCTGCCAAAGTCACTATCACCATATCGGGCTATTGTTTTCGGATCTTCCTTGCGAATATCGAAAGCCTCAGGAGCCTCTGTCTGCATTCGAAATGCAGTTTCCATCGCTTCTAAAGATGCTTCCAGTTGTGCATCACCTGCGCGCTTTTCCAAATGCTTTTGATTCAACTTGGCGAGTAGGTCCAACTGACGCCGCTGAGCTTCCGGTGCCGCTCCCGCACCAATAAATTGAATCAGCTTTTTCGGATCCGTCTCATTGTTCTTTAGGAAAGTGCCCTGGTACACGGCAGGTAGAAAGGCTGATTCCCACAGAGGCGGACCCACTACTGGCGTACCCGGACACAGAACCACAAATCCCGGGAGATTTCGGTTTTCCGTTCCCAGTCCGTATGTCAACCAGGAACCCATGGACGGGCGGCCAGGCTGGATCACACCGCTGTTGATCATGAATAGCGACGGCTCGTGATTTGGCACATTGGTGTGCATGGAGCGGATCACGCAGAAGTCGTCGATCACGCCGCCAATCTTGGGGAAAATCTCACTGACTTCGATGCCACTCTTTCCGTACTTGCGGAAGGAAAACGGGGAGCGCATCAAGTTTCCGACGGAACTCTCAGTCACAGGAGCCCCGCCAGGAACAGGTTGGCCGTGATGCTTATCCAGTATCGGCTTAGGATCGAAAGAATCCACTTGCGAAAGGCCCCCGTTCAGGATCAGATAAATAACGCGCTTGGCCTTGGGTGCAAAGTGAGGAGGCTTAGGGGCAAATGGATCGCGAGCAGCATCGGCGCTGGCGGCCATCCCCAATAGACCAAAGCCGCTAGCCATCTTCGTAAGCGCCTCGCGGCGGGAAAGATGTGGGAGTATTTCGGCTTGGTGCAGTTTGGTCATTCGTTCATCTACTCGTTAATCAACAAAAGCGAATTCATTGGAACTCAACAGCACTTGGGCAAACTGCTCCGCCACCTTGTCCCCGGCTGAACCTAGAAATTCCTTCGACAGTTCTATTTCATTTTCCGTAGCTGACCGCCCGTAAGCAAGCTGGTAGGCTTTCTGGATGTTGGTTCCGTAGCGCGCCGCGAACGCCTTCGCTTGGTCCATCACAAACCCGCTGTTGAGGAAGAATAGTTTCTGAAGTGGCACGTTGGTAACCACTCGTTGTTCATTAGAAACGCTAGCGCTGGGGAAGTCAAACAGAGCCAACGTTTCTTCTTGTTGAAATCGTCCTACCCGAACATAAAGGGTACGGCGAGTGCTTTCCTTAAAAGGCTTTGAATCGCCGCCTACCGTACGATCCAACGTCCCGGCAGTTGCCAAAATTGAATCACGCATCGCCTCAGCATCCAACCGGCGGCGATTGGTGCGCCAGAAATAACGATTGTCAGGATCAATGGCTTCGTTCTTTCCATTTCCAGAACTGGTGGCCTGATAGGTTTTTGAAAGCACAATTTCCCGCAATAGTTTTTTAGGTGAAAGGCCATTTTGATCAAATCGCCAGGCAAGATATTCCAGCAATTCCGAATTCGCCGGACGTTCCCCCATCACTCCAAAGTTACTGGGCGTGCGCACCACTCCCGATCCGAATAAATGAAGCCACAAACGATTCGCCATCACGCGGCGCGCAAGCGGGTGCCTGGATACTTCATTTGCCAACTGCAATCGACCGCTACCTTGCTGCAAACGTGCCGGTTCGCCTTTTGAAATGGCCGTCAAGAAGTGGCGCGGTACAACTTCGCCCAACTCATCTGGATTGCCTCGAACGTTCAACTGCATATCCATTGGAGCAACATCTTCCACCCCGTGGTGATAAGCATAAGGCACAGGGAGCTTTGCTTTTTTCTCTTTCAGTTGGGCACGCAAACTATCCAGATGCCGTTTCCATTCGCCGGAAAGAAACCGCTCCACTTTGTCAACGGGCAATCGCAGAATTGCTTTTTCGCCTGAAAAAAGCCAGTTGTACCAAACATAGCGATCCCGCTCCAAAGACTTTGTTGGGATCTCAGCACCGGGATTAAAATCCGACTCCGATTTGTAGCCGAACGGCAACAAGTAATCACGCCCAGGTTTAGGCTTCTTATTCTTGGCTACAATTTCAGCGTTTTCCAGATCCAACTTTTTCTTGTCCGCAACGATGGAGGCAATCTGCGCTTGCACAAGTTCAGATTGTTTCCGTACTTCCGCCTCGTCGCCCTTAGCCGCAGCCTCACGCCAAGCATTCATGTATGGATGATTATCTTCCGTTTTCTTCAAATATCCGGCCCACCGTTCCACGAAATCGGGGTCCAACCCATCATGCTGCTTTTTCCATGCTCCAACTAGATACTCTGCAACTCGACTAGAGAAAATTTCCGCTAGCTGATCGGCCTGCCGATCGAGGAACGTTTTGATCTTACCTTCCAGATCCTTAATTTCCTTTTCAGCCGCATTGAACCTGGCCACTTCATCAGCCGAGGCCAGTGGATATTCCTTGTATTGAACGCTGGCGAACACTCCACCCAATGCGTAGTAATCTTTCGTTGGAATAGGATCGTACTTATGATCGTGACAACGGGCGCACGCCACTGTAAGCCCTAGCATCCCTCGCGTGACAACATCAATCCGATCGTTCCGTTCATCGGCACGCGCCTGAGCCGGTTGAGAAATTCCGAAATACCAGGGACCAAGTCCAAAGAGCCCCAGACCGCCGATGTAACTGGAATTGTCTCCAGGCATCAGGTCCGCCGCAATTTGCGCCTGCAGGAATTTGTCGTAAGGCATGTCCCGATTGAAAGCGTCAACAACCCAATCTCGGAACCGCCAGGCATTGGGATATGGTTTGACGGCGGTACCGGTGAAATCATCCTCACCGAAACGAGCAACGTCCAACCAGTGGCGCGCCCATCGTTCGCCAAAGTGCGGTGAATCCAGTAATCGATCCACTACCTTTTCGACTGCGATCGCTGAAGTGTCCGCCAAGAATGCATTCATTTCTTCGGGTGAAGGAGGGAGTCCAATCAGGTCAAAGCTCAAACGCCGCAATAGTGTTCGCTTGTCCGCAGTTGGATTGGCGATTAGTCCCTTGGCAACTAAGCCGCTAGCAACAGCTTCGTCAATCGATTTGCTTTTTGGGTTGGTTAATGGCCCAGCAGACCACAAAACGCCACCACGCGAAGAGAGCGCCTGAGGCCAAGGTGCACCTGCTTGAACCCAGGCCTCAAGATCAGCAATTGCTGCTGCATCTAACTTCGATCCCGGAGGCATCTTCAAAGTGCCCTGCTGACGCACTGCTCGAATCAACAAGCTGGCATCAACATTGCCTGGGACAACTGCTGCGCCGGACTTGCCACCAGCCAGAAGCGCTTCTTTTGAATCAAGTCGCAAGCCACCAGTTTTGGTTGCAGTGTGGCATGCGTAGCAATGCTTGGCCAGCACTGGACGAACTTTCTGTTCGAAGTCGTCCAACGCTGTTCCTGCAAAGGCTGACCCAACCACCGCGACTGCCGCAAGAATGCGCATGTGCCCTTAGCCTATCATTAATTTCTTGAGGTTGATTTCCGCTCGGGCACGGTCCACATTACCAAGCGCCCCGGAACGCCTTTGAACAATGCGGTTGTCCAAAGTCATCACTTTCCACCGCACCAGACAGGGATGCGGAAGCCCTGCAGCTGCCAAGTCGGTTAGAGGAATATCCCCAGTCCAAACGGAATTCGCACCGGTGGTAATCATTGCCATAACTGTGTAGCCGCCTTGATTAAATTCGGGGCTACTCAACACCACTGCTGGCCGTTTCTTATCAGCTGGCTTGTCAATAAAGGGGAACGGCACAACCACAACGTCCCATCGATTACAGATCACCGAAGGCGGCCTCGTCTTCCTTACTGGCCCATTCACTCATGTTTTGCGACAAAGCGGCATGATAGATAGCATCGAACGGTTCCATTTTTCGGACACGCACTGTACGGCCTTCAATCTCGTAAATGAGTTTATCGCCCGTTGTAAGTCCAAGTAAATCGCGGACTTCTTTAGGAAGAGTGGTTTGGCCTTTGCTTGACAATGTGCTATCAGTCATATCTTTTCCTTAATCCCATTGTAAGGAGTAAGGAAATGGAAGTCAAGTACAAATATCTAGGCCCAGAGCTTTACAGGTTCTTCCAAGAACTTCCCTTTGGCCTGGTCGTCATCCATAAAATAAAGCGCGTCCAGTTGCGCCAAGGAGTATATAGGGAGAGGACTGAAATCAGGCGTGTCTGGCGCAGGTTGGTGAACAATCACCGCCAATGCCACCACGGTGCCTCCGCCAGCTTCCACCAAGGATTTTAACTCCATCAACTTCTTCCCGGTCCGCAGAATATCATCAACCAAAAGCACTTTTTCACCAGGCTCCACTTCTTGAAACTGACGAAAACGCAAGGGCTCCTTTTCGTTTTCACGCTCAGCCCAATAGACACGCTTAGCGCGCAAAGCTTCGCAGACTCCGAACGCCACAGGGAGGCCGCCCGTCGCTGGGCAGACAATAGAAAGCTCGGAAATAGCTGCGCGCAATTCGGGGTTGGCGCGCACTAAGCGGCTTAACCCAACGCTTAAAACCTTGGCATGTTCGTAATGCCGGAAGGCCACAGGAATTTGCAAAGAAAGATCGGAGTGTAATCCATTGGGATACACAAAATGCCCCGAACGTAATGCGCCAGTGGATTTCAAAAGTTCAATCACTTCATCTTGCGAAGGAATAATTTGCATGGGGTTAATTGGCTCCTTTTCCGGTAACCACGTGAGGAATGGTCTTCAGTATTATTTTCAAATCAAGCCACAGGGACCAGTTGTCAATATATTGCATATCCAGGCGCATCCAGGAATCAAAGTCCAAAGTATCGCGACCGCTGATTGCCCACAAACATGTTAAACCGGGCCGCATTCGCAATCGCCTTCGTTGCCATCTCTTGTATTGTTCCACTTCCTGAGGTACTGCGGGACGAGGACCCACCAGCGACATATCGCCCCGCATCACGTTCCACAATTGGGGCCACTCATCAATTGAAAACTTGCGCAGCCAACGGCCAACAGGGGTCAGCCGGGGATCATTCGTGATTTTGAAAGCCGTCTGCTTTTCGTTTAAGTGTTCAAGAGAAGCTTTCAATTCTTCGGCGTTGTTGCACATGGATCGAAACTTGTAAAAAACAAACCTGCGGCCGTTCAGTCCGCAGCGCTGCTGACTGAATATCACCGGCCCCGGCGAACTGAGCCTGATCATTGCTGCGATAACCATCATGACGGGAGCGATCAATAAAAGAGCAAAGGTGCTCATCAACACATCGAACGCGCGCTTCAGGACAAGGCGAAATTCATCATGAGGCGCAGCTGAAAAAGTCAGCATAGGGAGTGTCCCCAATTGATCCATGTATATTTCACTGTTCACATGAGGAAAGAAATCCATCGCCAGCCGCGTGCGAACCCCTTCTTCGTCGCAGAGGAGGAAAACATTTTCCAACTTAGGCACGTCTTCGGGAGGCACGGCGAAAAGTATTTCATCAATGATTTGCGACCGCAGCAATTGGCTCAGCCGCTCCATTGGATACACCGGCTTTCCGTCAATCTGCTGCACTTTCGGCGATAAAGAAAGGTATCCAGCCAGGCGGAAGCCATAGCTTGAAGCCTTATCTACCAAAGCCCCTAACTCCATTGCCTTTTGTCCATCACCAGCTACCAGCACATGATGGACCGCGCCGAATCGTTCCCTGATTGAGCCATAGAACACGCGGGCATTTAGCCGGAAAACAATCAGGAAAAGCCCGCCCAAGCTGCCGTAGAGAACCAGAAAAGAACGGCTGAGATCCAGCCGGAGGGCAAATTGAACCAACACTATACTGGTCACTGCAATAACGGATTGCCGCAAACCGTCGCGAATAATAACGAAGGCTTCCGACGAATCAAGGCGATCGTAAACAGCCATCCAACGGCCAGCAAACACCCAGGAAATCCCGCCAACGATTGCAATCAAGAACTGAATTGAAGCATCTAAGAAGAATTCCCGTTGAAATAACTCAACGGAAGCGCGCATCCGGTAGGCGACGGCAAAGGCGAAAGTAACCAACACCACGTCGGAGATGGCGAAAAGGATCCGGGTCTTTCTTTGATGACGGGAAAACACGCTTGTCTACATTCGACAATATCATGAGGAACGGTAATGTGCTAACCTAGTGGTTACTAGGTTAGTGTTTACTAAGTAATGAAGCCACGCAAGAAACTCACCGCCGCCGCACGCCGTTCCTCCATAGTTGCAGCTGCTGTCAATTTGTTTTCAGCCCGCGGATTTCGCGGAGTCACCACTAAAGAGCTCGCAAGAGCTTGCGAAGTTTCAGAACCAGTACTTTACGAACACTTTGCCGACAAGCAAGAACTCTATTGCGCAATTCTTGAGGAAGCCTGCAGCGATGGTGACGTCCTGGCGCAGCGTATTGACGAAGCTTTTGCGGCAAAACTTGAAGCTCCTGTTTTTTTTCGCGTTCTGGCTGAAAACATTGTTCGTTTTCTTGATAAAAACCCCAATTATTCACGCCTTGTCCTTTTTAGTGCCCTGGAAGGCCACAGCCTTGCTGAATTGCACTTTGAACAGCGCATGAAACCTTTTTACGCCATGCTTATCAACCGTATACGCGCAGATATCGCATCTGGAGCAATCCGGCAGTGTGACCCGGCCAATGCGGCCCGCGTATTTATTGGCATGGTCAATCAATACTTTCTTTACGACATCCACTTCGGTTTCACTATTTCCAAGTCCTCACGGAAAAAAGTGATTGAAGGCATGGTCGATATTTTTGTGAATGGAATTCTAAAATAATGCGACACTCTATCCCACTTGTAGTTCTGGCTATAACCTTGGCAGCCTGCGAAAAAAAGCAGTCCACTGAAACGAAGAAATCCCCTGCTGCGGAAGTACTTGCTGTAAAAACCATGACTGCTGAATCGCGCACCGTGGAAAGATCCATTCTCATAACAGGTTCGTTGCAACCTGACGAAACAGCATCCGTCAGTTCCGAGGTGGCGGGCCGCATCGCTCGAATTCATGGCGATTTTGGCCAGGCTGTTAAGAAAGGCGACGTATTAGTGGAGTTGGAAACCACTGAATTCCAAATCGATATTGAACGCAAACGCGCTGCGATTTCCCAGGCGATGGCAAGGCTGGGGTTAGACCCCAACAATTTCGAGAAAACTCCAGAATCGACGCCCGCCATTCGCCAGGCTATCGCGCAATTGGAAGATGCCAAGAGCAAATTCGACTCTGCGGCAAAGTTGGTTCAAAGCGGCGATATTGCCCGCGAACGATTCACTGAATTAGAAAAAGGTCTGCGTGCTCGTGAGGAATCCGTTGCCGCTGCAAAGGACGAAATGCGTACACAATGGGCTGCGATAGCCGCGTTGAAGGCCGACCTTCGTTCTGCTGAAAAACACCGAAGCGACACACAAGTCCGCGCACCGTTCGATGGAGTGATCTCAGCCCGCATGGTCTCCCCAGCCCAATACATGAAAGAGAACACGCCTATTGTCACGCTGGTCAAAAACTATCCTCTGCGAGTTCGTTTGGAAGCCCCGGAATCCGCCGCAGGATTGCTGCGAATCGGAACTAACCTTACATTCACAACCGACGCAATTCCCGGTGAAACTTTCCCCGCTGTTCTTCGTGAATTGAATCCAACCCTAGATACCAAGTCCCGCACGTTGTCCGCTGAAGCCCGCGCAACAAAGAACGATCCGCGTCTGCGTCCAGGCATGTTCGTCCAGGTAAAGTTGACCACTGCTGCAGCAACAAAAATCGTCGCGGTACCTAAGCAAGCTATCTATTCCGTAGCCGGGCTGAACAAGCTATTCGTCATCGCCAATGGCCGCGCTTATGAAAAGCGATTCATCCCCGGACAGGACTTAGGCACTTCCGTGGAAATTCCTGGCGATCTGGTGCATGAAGGCGATCAGGTTGCCATTAGCCAGCTCAACATGCTGATCGACAAAATGCAGGTGAGGCAATAACTCATGAGGAAACTCGCCGAACTGTGCATCAAGCGTCCGGTTTTTGCCACCATGCTTATCCTTGCATTGGTGGTGTTGGGGCTCGATTCCTATCGCAAGCTGGGAGTGGATTTCCTACCCAAGGTTGAATTCCCAATCATCACTGTTACAACACCTCTTCGCGGCGCATCTCCAGAAGAAGTTGAAACACAAGTCACCAAACGAATTGAAGAAGCCATCAATACAGTAGCTGGCGTAGATGAATTAAATTCCAATTCCTATGAAGGTCTTTCGCGGGTGACCATCACCTTCGTTCTGGAAAAAGACTCCGATATTGCAGCTCAGGAAGTTCGAGACAAAGTTTCCTCCATCCTTGGCCAATTGCCGAAAGACGCAGACCCACCAGTGGTTGAAAAGTTGGCCACTGATGCTTCCCCCATTGTCAGCGTTGTGGTCTCAAGTCCACGGGACTTGCGGGAAACCACAAAAATTGTGGACGACATACTTAAGAAGAATCTGGAATCACTGAACGGCGTAGGACAGGTGAAGTTTGTTGGAGATCGTAGACGCCAGATTCAAGTTTCTCTCGATGGCGACAAACTCTACGCATATGGCCTGAATATTGATCAGGTGCGTGCTTCGCTTTCGGCGCAGAATGTGGAAATTCCCGGTGGCCGAATGGATGAAGGAAATCGTGAATCCAGCGTCCGTACTTTGGGAAGACTGGAACGTCCTGCTGATTTTGGGCGGATCATTGTTGCTAGCGTTGCCGGTACTCCAGTGCGGATCAACGATGTTGGGGACGTCAGCGACGGCTCAGAAGAACCGCGAACTTTAGCCCGGCTCGACGGTGTTGAAGGTGTGGTTCTATCCATCCGAAAACAATCAGGGACCAACTCGCTGGAAGTGATTAATCGAGTCAAGGAACGGATAGAAGAAGTAAGGCCTTCCCTGCCTCCCGATATGAAGATCGCCTATGCAGGTGACCAATCGGGATTCATTCAAGCCTCTTTTGAAGCCGTGCAGGAGCACTTGGTACTCGGCGGTGTTTTGGCTGGGATTGTGGTGCTACTGTTCATGCGAAATTGGCGCTCCACATTGATCGCTGCAATCGCCATCCCCGCGTCCATTATCTCCACCTACACGCTGATGTACCTTATGGGTTTCACTTTAAACCAAATCAGCATGCTGGCCTTAACTTTGATGGTGGGTATTGTGATTGACGACGCTATTGTGGTCCTGGAAAATATTTTCCGATTCATGGAAGAAAAGAACATGAGCCCTATGGATGCGGCAATACATGGAACTGCGGACATTGGACTAGCAGTATTGGCAACTACATTGAGCTTGGCTGTTGTATTTTTACCCGTCGCCACAATGAGTGGAATTGTTGGCCGCTTCATGTCCAGCTTCGGCTACACTGCTGCATTCGCCGTCATGGTCAGCCTGTTAGTCAGCTTTACGTTGACCCCGATGCTCTGCAGCCGCTTCCTGAAAGTGAAGCCTGTCGATTCCGGTCATTCCACCAAAGATAACTGGGTATTTAAGATTGTTGACGTTCCCTATCAAGCGCTTCTTCGTTGGTCAATGAATCACCGCTGGGTTATCGTTTTGATCTCAATGGCAGTCTTCGCATCCATTGGTCCATTGATGAAACGGGTGGGCATAGACTTCCTTCCCAGTGATGACCAGAGTGAATTTGAAGTGCTGGTAAGAATGCCTCCTGGGTCCTCACTAGATGGTTCATCGGAGGTAATGAAGCAGATTGAAGGTGAACTGAAGACCCTGTCTGGAGTCCGCAACATGCTTACGCAAATCGGTGCCGATGTGCAACAGCAGGTGGATCGCGGCAGCATAATTATCGAGCTGGTGGACGTCGCAGACCGTAAGGAATCGCAAAAGGAATTAATGGAGCAGGCGCGCGAAAAGCTTCGTAAATATAAAGACCTGGTAATTGGCGTTCAATTGCCATCGGTGATTCAGGGTGCCGGACCGAATGCTGACTTCCTTTATATTTTGCAAGGTCCTGATCTTGCCCAACTGGAAAAGTACGCCACCCAATTGAAACTGAAGTTGCGGGAACTCCCCGGAGTTGCAGACGTTGATAGTACCTACGAAACCGGCAAGCCTGAGCTACGCATCCTCATCAATCGCGAAAAGGCGGCAGACCTGAACGTTAGCGTAGCCTCAATTGCTACAGCTATGCGAACAATGGTGGGTGGCGATGAACAGGCAACGACATATCGCGAAGGAGATGACCGCTATGACGTTATGCTGCGCGTCAACAAACAATTTCGCAATTCTCCAGAAGCGTTGTCACGATTGTATGTTCCGTCCACCACTCTTGGCAATGTCCCCCTTGCAAACGTAGCTCGCTTGGAACGCTCCATTGGACCCATAGGTATTGATCGCTACAACCGCCAACGGCAGATTTTGATTTCCGCCAGCGTAACGGGCAACCAGTCTCTAGGAAACGTTGTCACTGCGGCGGAGGACGCAATCCGTGATATGAATTTTGGCCCGGAATATCACTCGCAAACATTAGGCAAAACCAAGGAGTTGGCTCGCGCGGGCAAAAGTTATATGTTCGCCTTTGGTCTATCCATAATCTTTATGTACATGATTCTGGCCAGCCAGTTTGAAAGCTTTATTGATCCAATCACTATTCTTCTCAGCCTGCCCCTGTCCATCCCGTTTGCGTTAATCTCCCTGATCCTTATGGGTGAGAATTTCTCCATCGTCTACACCTCAGTCGGGATTTTGGTTCTCTTCGGAATCGTGAAGAAGAACTCCATTCTTCAGGTGGATCACATCAAGTCACTTCGTAGAGAGGGGGTTCCTCGCGCAGAGGCAATTCTTAGAGGCTGCGAGGATCGCTTGCGACCAATCTTGATGACGACGCTAGCACTGGTAGCCGGTATGATTCCGCTTGCACTTGGGGGCGGGGCTGGCTCCGGTACTCGCCGCACTGTAGCAATTGTTGTGATTGGCGGACAGTCGCTCTGCTTGATTCTTACGCTTCTAGTCACGCCGGTTTATTACTCACTATTCGACGACGTAGCAGCCTTTTTCAAAAGGCGAGTGAAATCGCCAGCCATTGCAACGGGTATGTTTTTGTTTCTAGCGGTTATGGCAAATGCGCAACCCCGCGTTGGCATCACAGCCGAACAGCGAAAGCTCACCCTGGATGAAGCTTTTCAAATGGCGCTTCAGAACAATTTGGAATTGGAAGTAGAAAAATCCAATGTGGATTCAGCAAGGATCGCCACCAGGGCGGCGAAAGGAGTTTTTGATTCCTACTTCAAATACACGCCAACCTTTGAAGATCGCAACACGCCAACATCAAGTTCGTTGCAAGGAACCACCGGCAAGGTTAATGAAAAGTTCTTTAACAACAACTTCGAGTTCCGCAAGAAAACTCAGTTCTATGGTGGCAACCTAGTCGCCAGTTTTGACAATTCGCGGCAAACATCAACCAACCCCTTTATCAGCTTAAGCCCTCTATCCAGCACCAGGCTCGGCGTCAATTACATACAGCCTCTGCTGCAAGGTAGGCTCATCGACAGAGAACGGGCAGATTTAATCATTCGCAACAAGCAGCTCGGTATTTCCGAGATTGATTTTGAAATCCGCGCAATCGATGTTGTGGCTCGGGTGGAACAGGCTTATTGGGATTTGGTGGCAAGTCGGCAAGATCTGGAAGTAAAAGTTGAGGCCGTTAAATTAGCAGAAGAGCAGTTGGAACGCAATCAACGAATGATTGCTGCTGGCACCCTGGCACCCATTGAACTTTCCGCATCGCAGGCCGAGTTGGAACGCCGCAAAGATGCATCATTAACCGCATTGGGTGTTGTAACCGAAATGGAAAATCAACTAAAGCCCCTATTGGCCAAGGATAGGAACGCTGAAATTTGGACCCAGGAACTGATTCCAACAGACGTTGGTACAAACGCTGCTCTAGATGTTAAAGATCTGGAACCTGGCTTGAAAAGAGCACTATCCCAGCGGCCGGAATTGAAACAAGTAGACGAACGGCAACAAGTAAATGAGGTTGACGCGCGTTTGGCGCAAGACCAATTGAAAACTCGTGTCAACTTTGTTGGCGGCTATTCGTTAACTGGCTTGGCCGGAACTCTAAGGTCAGGAGAGAACCCATTCACTTCATCCAACATTCCACTTTACGAAAGGCTGAACCGCCTTAGTTCGATTGCTGGTTTGTCTCCATTTGTACCCCCAGTACAAGGGAATCTGCCTGATTTTTTAGTGGGCGGATACGGCTCGGCCTTGGGGAATGTTTTTGCCGGCAGGTACCCAACGGCGCAGGCAGGGCTGCAAATCGATTTCAGCAGCCACAATTATCAAGGCAAAGCTGCTGTGGAACAAACCGCGATTGCAGAACGTAGATTGAAGATCCTACGCGCTCAATTGGAACAGTCCATTGGTGCACAAGTAAGGAATGCCCTACAGGCCATTGCAACAACGGAACAACGCATTGTAGCAGCCCAGGCAGGCGCCAAAGCAGCCAAAGACAGGCTTGAAAGTGAAGTGAGGCTATTCCAAACCGGAGAGTCTACCAACTTTTTCGTCCTCACCCGGCAGAACGATTTTCTGGATGCTCGGCGTCGGGAACTGCTCTCGAAACTGGACTTTAATAAAGCATCAGCCCGCTTAGTTCAAGCTCTCGGCGAGACACTCAAAAGTCGAAATATTCGCGTCCGGCCTTGATTTCTAATAAACTGTGGAAAAGCTGTGGGCGGCGAACATTTGAATTGTACGCCCAATTCCACGTAGGCTAAGTTCATGGCGTCGAGCGAACTCGTTTTCCAAAAAGGCTTGCCCGCCAACCCGGAGGCGGAACGATTTGTCCTAGGAGCAATCCTCATGGACGATTCAGCATTCGTGTCTGTTGCCGGTGGCCTCGACGCGGACGATTTCAGTCTAGAGAGTCATCGCCGCATTTTCACTCGCATGCTTGATTTAAGTACGCGCGCTGAAAAAGTGGACCGCGTCACTTTAGCCAATGAATTGATGCGTTACAACCAGCTTGAGTCGGTGGGTGGGTTAACTTATCTGATTTCGCTGGACGACGGTCTTCCGCAGATTTATAACCTGGACAGTTATATCCGCATCGTCAAGGAAAAGTCGTTGCTGCGGCGGATGATTCTGGCAGCCCAGTCAACCATCGATAAATGCCTCATCGGTGAAGAGTCAGCCGATCAGATTTTAGCCACAACCGAAGAAGCGCTGCTGAAATTAGGTGAAGCGCAATCAACCACCACGCTTGTCAGCCCACGTCAAGTAATTGAAACCTTCGAAGGTGGAATCAATGCCTTCCTCGATCCTTCAAAGCGCATTAAGGGAACCACCACCGGCTATTTGAAGTTAGATGAATTGACCGGAGGCTTCCGGCCTGGCGAACTGATTATTCTTGCTGCCCGCCCCGCCATGGGGAAGACAGCACTTGCGTTGAACATCGGGCAACACGTGACTATGAACCCTCGTGGTTCGCGGGCTGTCGCGGTATTCTCGCTCGAAATGTCCAACGAATCGCTGCTTACCCGTATGATTTGCGCACAAGCCCGTGTGGACCAAACGAAATTCCGTGAAGGATATTTGAATGCTGATGAACGGCGGCGATTGCAAATGGGGACTGCTGAAATTGTGGAAGCACCCATGTTCATTGATGATTCTGCAGGTTCCAACCTGATGGACATTCACGCCAAGTTACGACGTTTGAAAGCAGAGCAGGATTTGGGCCTGGTCATTGTCGACTACCTGCAGTTGATGACCGTTCGCGGCAAGTCGGAAAATCGCACCCAGGAAATCAGCACTCTCTCCCGTGGCTTGAAACTTTTGTCCAAAGAATTGAAAGTACCTTTCCTTGTCCTCAGTCAGTTGAGCCGCGCCCCCGAACAGCGGCCCGGTGACCATCGTCCCCAATTGAGCGATCTTCGCGAATCGGGATCCATTGAACAGGACGCCGACATGGTAATGTTTGTGTTCCGGGAAGAATACTACAAACGCGACGACGAAAGCTTGCGTGGCAAAGCTGAAATCATTCTCGCCAAACAACGTAACGGACCAACAGGGACCGCAAAACTGGCCTTCCTGCACCAATACACCAAGTTCGAAAACCTGATGGAAGATGTGGGTGGAGACCTGGCTGAGTAAACTGCTGATAAACTAAACAATTCTGTCTATGCTGCTGGAGCTCCGCGGTCTCCAAAAACGGTTCGGTGGTGTGCACGCCCTCAAAAAGGGTGATTTGCGCGTTGAAGCTGGTGAAGTGCACCTTCTGATGGGCGAAAATGGCGCTGGCAAATCCACCATGATGAAAATTGTTGCGGGATTGCAACGCAAAGATGGCGGCGATTTTCTTTGGCAGGGTAAGCCCGTCGATTTCCGCAATCCTGCTGAAGCGCAGCGCATGGGCATTGCAATGGTTCATCAGGAATCGCTGCTGGCTCCTCATTTAAGCGTGGCTGAGAATATTTTCCTTGGCCGCGAAGATCTGCTCCCCATGGGTTTCGTCAATCGAACCTCCATGATGACCAAGGCCCGCCGATTGATTGAAGAGCATCGCTTTCCCTTGCAGCCCGAATGGCGTGTGGATCGTTTGAGCCCCGCAGGCAAGCAGATGGTTGAAATTTGCCGCGCAATTCAGCATGGTTCCTCATTGCTGATTTTCGACGAACCAACGTCGTCCCTCTCCGAATCGGAAACTCGCGAAGTTTTCGGTATTGTTCGAACTTTGCGGCAACGCAAAGTTGGCGTAATTTACATCACCCACCGTTTAGATGAACTCCGCGAAGTAGGGGATCAGGTCACCGTGCTTCGTGATGGTGAAACCATTCACTCCGAACCATTGGCAACCCTAACCACCGATCGAATGATTCAATACATGGTTGGGCGGCCGGTCTCCTCCATCTACAAACGCGAGCCCGTCCCTCCAGGCAAAACCATGTTGGAGATAAAAAATCTCAATTCGGGTAAGTTATTGCGGGATCTGAATCTAACTGTAAGTGCCGGTGAAATCGTCGGCCTCGCTGGCCTGGTGGGTGCCGGTAGAACAGAACTGTGCCGTGCCATTTTCGGGGTTGATGCAATTGATTCGGGCAACGTTCTTGTCGAAGGCAAACCCGTCCACATCCGTTCCCCACGCGAAGCGGTCGCGGCTGGAGTAGCATTGGTGCCTGAAGATCGGCAGAAAACAGGTCTGACGCGCGCCATGCCAATTTCCTTCAATGTCAATATGGCCAACATGAATGCAGTTTCCCCGGGCGGGATGATGAACACCAGTGCCGTGAATAAAGCAACCGACAAAGCGATTGCACGATTGCGTATTCGTTGCGAATCCGGAAATCAGTTGGCTGGCCGGCTAAGCGGCGGCAATCAGCAGAAGGTGGTTATCTCTAAGTGGGTTAACCGCGGAGCGCGTGTCTACCTTTTTGACGAACCGACGCGCGGGATTGACGTCGGCGCTAAGGTTGAAGTTTTTGAAGTGATGGACGAACTGGCTCGCCAAGGTGCGGCAATACTAATGGTATCCAGCGAACTGCAGGAACTATTACAGGTGGCCGATCGCATCATCGTTATGCGGCAAGGCAGATTCACTGGTGAATTGCCCGGGCGCACTACTCAAGAAGAAATCATGCGGTTGGCCGCTTTTGAAAGTCCGGGGAAGATTTCATGATTCAGCGTTTATTACCGTTTTTGACTCTCATCGTCTTGTTTGTTGTTCTGTGCTTCGCTTCGCCTTACTTTTTGACCGGCACAAATTTATCCAGCGTAGTCCGCCAAACAGCGGTGATCAATATTATGGCCCTGGGTATGACGTTAGTTATCATCTCCGGCGGCATAGACCTCTCCGTGGGCTCAATTCTAGCAATGGGCGGTTTGTTCGGCACTATGATGATGCAAGCAGGCCAGCCCGTTCTTTTAGGTGTTGCCGTTGGGCTTCTCACCGGATGTTTCTGCGGCTTCGTCAACGGACTTTTAGTTACGCGCCTAAAAATCAACCCCTTCATTGTGACCCTTGGAACGATGGGTATCATTCGCGGTCTTACTCTGTTGATCTCAAACGGTCTGCCTGTTCACCAAATTCCAAAAGAGTTTTCGTACTTGGGCGAAGGCATGCTGCTTGGCGTTCCATTCGTTCTATGGTTGCTCGTGATTTGCGCTTTGGCCGTGCACGTCGTTTTGGAACATACTCGTTTGGGCCGCTATGCATTTGCAATCGGCAGTAATCCCGATGCGGCATACTATGCAGGCATTCCCGTGAATTTTCACACCGTCGCCGTCTATTCAATTTGCGGCATGTTGACCGGTCTCGCCGGTATGATTGAAGCCTCGCGATTGATGACTGGCCAACCGACTGCCGGCCAGGGTTATGAACTGCAAGCCATCGCCGCAGTGGTCATCGGCGGCGGCAGTTTGCGTGGCGGGGAAGGTACAGTGCTGGGTACACTGGTAGGTGCCTTCATCATGGGCTTGCTCGCCAACGGGTCGGATTTGTTGGGCATTTCGCCTTATCTTCAACAGGCAATTATCGGCGCAGTAATTATTCTGGCGGTAACTGTTGACGAACTACGCAAGCGCAAAATGGCATAAGGAAATTTTCTAATGAGTAATTTAAAGAACATAATGGATTTAACCGGCCGCGTTGCGGTGGTGGTTGGCGGCACATCTGGTTTAGGCCGCGTTTTGGCCCTTGGCTTGGCTGACGCCGGAGCAGATGTTGTGGTCACTGGACGCCGTGCGAACATGATCAACGATGTGGCAACGGAGATTGAAGCTCGCGGTCGCCGGTCCCTGCGCTTCGCAGCCGACGTTCTGAACAAGAGTGAATTGGAAGCGCTTCGCGACAAAGTCTTGGAAGAATTTGGTCAAGTAGATATTCTGCTGAATGCCGCCGGCCGCACTGTGCGGCGTCCAACCATTGATGTTACTGAAGAAGAATGGCGCAGCATCATGGATACCAATGTCACCGGCACTTTGCTATCGTGCCAAGTCTTCTATGAGCCCTTATCGAGGAACGGCCGTGGCCGCATTATTAACATCGCTTCGCTTAGTTCCTTCGTCAGCCTGCTTGAAGTAACTGCCTATGCAGCTTCTAAATCCGCAGTTCTTTCCTTAACACGCAGCCTGGGATTAGAATGGGCGAAACATGGGATCAACGTCAATGCAATCGCCCCTGGCGTGTTCCTAACCGACTTAAACTCGGCACTGCTCAATGGCACAGAACGTGGTAAAGAGTTCCTGCTTCGTACGCCGATGAAGCGCTTCGGCAATGCTCAGGAACTAGTTGGTGCTGCAGTCTTACTCGCTTCAGATGCCGCCAGTTTCATTACAGGCCAAAGCATCGCTGTTGATGGAGGATTCCTGGCTTCAGGAATGAATCAGTAACATGCTCTTGGCTGTTGCAGTACTAACCGCCGCAGTCGGCCTAACCGGATCAGGCAAGCGCATAGATATTCTTCATTCCGCAGAATCGTTAGCCCCTGCAACATTGAAAAAACATGTGCTTCTTATAGGTGGCCTGGATGGTTCGGAAGCTTCTTCGAGGTTCGTCCGGCAGCAGTTCGAAAAGTTGCAAAGTTCAGACAGGATAGCCATTTCAGCCATTCCCATGGCCAACCCTGAAAAGGTGCGTCTTCAATTTCCTCCCTCAGGTGACGCCTATGCAAAGCTCACTGAATCCCATTATTTGTGGCGATTCATCGGAACCAATGCTCCAGACTTGGTCATCGTGGCAGGTGATGATTCCCCAGGCTTAGCTAAAGCATTGTCCCGCGTTGCGGCTGCTAGAGTAGGCGTGATTCCATCACAGGTAGTCGAGCTAAAAGCTAACTCTCTGAAAATCGCTCTCAGTCCAACCATCACAACCTCTCCTGCACGCGTACAAGTTCAATGGCGGGTCGATCGCACCCCTAGTGCCCTAGCCAAAATGCTCGCAACTGTTTACGGTCACGAATTGAAAGAAGTGGTCTACATTCCAGCTATGGCACTGGTTGGACGCCTGCGATTGGGTGGCGTGGATGTAATGGAAGACGTGGAATCCATCGTCGCCCCATACCTTTCCGGCGAGCGGAACAGTATGGATAAGGCCACCAGCAGTCATCTTTCAGGCCATCTGATCTTTGCCGAATTAGCCGAGCGAACCAAAAACAAGCGCTATATAGAATTGGTCCGCACCGCTGCCGATAGTGGCTTTGAATGGGATGGGACACCCCGCGAAGCCATGCCCTATCACAATGAAATGAGCGATTCCGTATTCATGGGCACTCCAATTCTTGTTAAGGCGGGCAAGCTTACAAACGAGCTTCGCTACTTTCAAATGGCCACAAAGCATCTAGGTTTTATGCGGAAACTCTGCCTGCGTCCTGATGGCTTGTACCGCCATTCGCCGCTGGATGAAGCCGCTTGGGGACGCGGCAACGGCTTCCCTGCCCTGGGCCTGGCTCTAAGTCTGGAGGACATGCCGAAGGGACCAGATTACGCTGAAATGCTGGAAGCATTTCGCAGCCACATGGCAGTGCTCTTGAAGCATCAGGATGAAACCGGAATGTGGCGTCAGGTAGTTGATGTCCCCGGTTCCTACCGTGAATTTTCGGCAACAGCTATGATCGGGTTTTCCATGGCAAAGGGCGTGCGTCTGGGTTGGCTGGATGCGGCAACATACCGTCCAGCAGCAGCGCGAGCTTGGACCGCCATAAAGACAAGAACTTCCAATACCGGCCAATTGATCGATGTTTGCACCAATACAGGAAAGCAAAAAACGCTCAAGGACTATTTTGAAAGAACTGCTGTAATGGGAGTGGATGCCCGAGGTGGCGCCATGGCTTTGTTGTTCGCGACAGAACTGATGCAACCTGGTGCTGGTCGCTGGTAAATAGCTATTTTTGAGATGCCAGCCCTGGGCAAACCTTCGGTGCTTGCGCCAGATGCTTTGCTGCCGCTTCGGCATTTTCCGCAGGAAGTGGCGGTGCTCCGCCTCCGTCAAACAGCACCAACCAAGGCTTTCCTTTGGATTCTCGTACCCAAACGGACGTGAAATAACCGATTGAAAATTTCCCAGCCCCTTCCCTGTTCGGGTTCTCCAGTGTGAACGGCCCGCGTGAAATGGCAATGTTAGGATCACCACCAATGCTTACGTATTGGGGCAGCCATCGAAGAATTACATTTTTGCCTTCAATAATTCCAGTCCAGTTTTTTGCCACTGCAGCCGCCCCTCGTGTTGGCGCATCCGAGGCCGCATTAAACAGTGCTCCAGGATGCAGAAATGCCGCGAATGCCCCTGCATCGTGCTTGGAAACCGAATTAGCGAACCCCGCTTCGCGGTTCCACACAGCACATTCATCTGAGGTATGTTTGTAATCCTGGCCGAATGCGAGCGAAACCAGCAGTCCAACAGCTAATTGTTTCATGTCGAATCCTTAAATCGCCGGCGCAGCGTTTCCAATTCTTGCTTCATCTGCTTGAGTACACCTTTGTACCCCGAGTCACCATACACATTACGCAGCTCATTGGGATCCGTTTGCAAGTCAAACAGCTCCCAACTATTCTTTTCACTGTAGTAATGAATCAGTTTGTGACGTTCCGTGCGCACTCCTCGATGCGGACTCACGCGATGTGCAGTGAAGTATTGAAAACTAGGATCGGTGAATGCGTCCTTCGATTTGTCCCGCAAATTCCAGGAGTTTTCGTAGTAGGTATAGTAAACCGACTTGCGCCAATTCTTCACAATCTTAGCTTGAAGCAAAGGCGTATAAGCGCGGCCCTGCATAGTTGCCGGCGCTTTCAAACCTGCCGCTTGCAGCATGGTCGGAGCGTGATCAATATTCTGCACAAAACGGCTTTCCACATGCCCTGGCTTTGCAAGCGGTGGATATCTCACCAGCAAAGGAACGCGCAAGGAAGGCTCGTACATAAAACGTTTATCGTACCAACCATGATCCCCCAGGAAAAAACCATTATCGGAGGTAAAGATGATGAGAGTGTTGTTCATTTGCCCTGATTTATCCAAATACTCAAACACTCTTCCCAAATTTTCATCAATCGTTTGCGTAGCTGCGTAGTAGTCTTTAGCGAACCGTTGAAACAGCCATTTCTTCTTCTCAATGGGGGAAAGATTCGCTGGAAGCTCAGGGTAATCAGTTGCTAAACTGATTTCCAATTTCATGTCCTGCGCTTCAAGCGCCAACGGCCGAGTCGCGTAATCGTCATTGAACGTCGAAGGATAAGGGACTTCCTTTCCATCTAATAAATGTGCGTGGCGCGGGGCTGGCTTAAACGGGCGATGCGGCGCTTTGTGCTGAAACACCAGGCACCACGGCTTGAAGCTCTTGGGCTGACCCTCCAGCCACTTCAGGGCAAGGTCAGTCGTGACGTCAGTGCAGTAGCCCGGAATTTTTTTCTTGTTGCCGTTTTCAATAAAATCGGGATCGAAGTACAGTCCTTGTCCCGGCAGAATGCACCAATAGTCAAAACCACGCGGGTCGTGTGAAAGGTGCCATTTGCCCACCATTGCCGTGCGATATCCAGCCTTCTGCAACAATTCCGGATAAGTGGCGATCGGGTTTATTTTCTCTACAGCATCCGCAGCTTCTGAGTTTCCACGAATCCCATTAACGTGCGAATAGGCTCCTGTAAGCACGCTGGCTCGGCTTGGAGCGCACAAAGAGTTGGTGACAAAACAGTTTGTGAACCGCACTCCTTCCCGCGCCAATCGGTCAAAGTTCGGCGTTTGCAAAACAGTGCCCCCATAGCACCCCATGGTTTGGGGAACCTGATCGTCTGTCATGACGAACAGAATATTGGGACGTTGTGTGGAGCGCTGACCAATTACCGTAGTGCCAAAACCAAGTATGCAAAGCGCTTGCCGTCGAGTCATCATGTTCTATACTTCCACAACAGAACAGCGCGGCTCAACGGTGGTTTGTTTTTTAAGAAGGTTGCGGAATATAACTCGTAATAATGGTTTGCTGATTCAGCCGTGTAATTTCGCCTTCCAGCAAAAGCAAGCTATGCGCCACTTCGTCAGCATTTTTTGAAATGGCAGCTTTTTGCACGCGCTTGGCGCACTCTATCACGCCGGTTGCGTCAATAGCCTCGGCCGCCTCACGAAGCAAACTCACCTGCACTTGCAATGTTGCCAAATCGGTTCTTTCAACTGCTTTGCGCAAACGCGCCAACCCTTCGTTCGCCTCTTCAATGAAGGGCTTCATCCATTCGGATTGGTGTGGTTGGGAGGGAGCTTTTGCTTTAGCAGGCCGCGATGTGTACGCTTCAATCGTTGCCGTCAAGTGTGCCGAATGCACCGGTTTTGATATGTATGCATTCATGCCCGCAGCCAGACATTTTTCCTTGTCCCCAGTCATGGCATGGGCCGTCATTGCGATCACTGGAATATCCTTCCAACGGTCATCAGCACGCATTCTGCGAGTGGTTTCCAAACCGTCCATCACTGGCATCTGCACGTCCATCAAAACCACCGCGAAGGAACGCTGCTCCAGCTTTGCTAACGCTTCTTCCCCGTTACAAGCTAGTTCGATCTCGTAGCCGCGCTTCTTCAGCACAGCCATAACAATTTTCTGGTTCACAACGTTATCTTCCACTACAAGGACGGATCCAACAGTCTTGGCTTTATTAGCGGAGACTGGCACAGGCTCAGTGCTTGGAGCTTCCACAACGGGCTCCTCAGGAACAACCACTGGACTCTTGATTCCGTACTCCAGGACAACCGAAAACTTACTACCCAAATCCAATTCGCTTTCCACTGTGATCGTGCCATTGTGCAGATCAACCAGCTTCTTGGTAATCGCCAAACCCAAGCCTGTGCCCCCATAACGGCGCGTAATTGTATTGTCAGCTTGGGTGAACTTTTCGAAAATGCTGCCGATCCGCTCCCTTGGAATGCCAGTTCCGGTGTCAATCACGTGAAGTTCCACATTCCATTTGGTGGCGTCCGCACTCTTGAATGCCGATACCTGAACTTCAATTGCACCCTCTTCAGTGAACTTGATTGAGTTACTGACTAAATTATTAACAATTTGTCGCAACCGTAAAGGATCCCCTGAAACTTCAGCCGGCAAAGAGGGTGCAAAATTCCACTGAAGCAGCACACCTTTCTCACGCGCCTTCGCTTCATGGCCCTTCAGCATATCTTCCAAATGCCCAACCAAATCGAAATCGACTTTCTCCAAAGCCATCTTGCCGGATTCGATTTTCGATAAATCCAAAACATCGTTCACAAGTGACAAAAGCGAAAAGGAACAACGCTGCGCCGTTTCCAACTGTTCCTGCTGTTCGGGGGATGCCGGCGATTCCAACGCAAGTTCAATCATCCCCAGCAAGCCGTTCATCGGAGTTCGAAGTTCGTGAGACATGTTGGCAAGAAATTCGCTCTTCGCACCGCTGGCATGCACCGCGCTTTTCATGGCTTCTTCCAGAGCGTGAGTCCGCTCTTTCACCATTTCTTCCAATCTTTCCTGATGCTCCGTTAAATGCTTTTGCGTTTCCCCCAACTTCTGGATCATACTGTTATAGCTGTTGGCCAAATACTCGATTTCATCACCTGTCGGCGTGAACTTAATCGGCTTCAGATTCCCACGCCCTACTTCTTCCATACCAAGTTGGAGTACTCGAATTGGTTTAATCAGTAGTCCAATGGTAAACCGCGCGATTGCCCAGGCAACCAACAATACAAAAGCACACAAGAACAACCCCTTCGCCGGACTAAAATGACCTTGATTGATGTCGTAGGCAAGAATAACAGCTACGATCCAAATCACCAGCATGGACGTGAAGCGGAAGAACTTAACCGATAGTGACCGAAACGGTGCCGAATTGGTGGATTTGTCTGACAAGCTTATACCTATTGGGGTGCATCCCCATAGTCCATCGAAAATCATGATTGGCCTATTGGGCGAAGACCTTAAGACGAATCAAATTCTGCTGTAAGGTTCGCTAAACTAAGTCAAACAGTTGAATCAAGAAACCAACCAGCCTTTGCAAACCTCAATTTGCGGCATTAACCTATCCAACCCAGTGCTGGCCGCATCCGGAACATTCGGCTACGGAGTTGAATTTGAATCCATTGTCGATCTCAATCAGCTAGGCGGCATAATTGTAAAAGGGCTTTCCCGCGAACCCATCGAAGGCAATCCTCCACCACGTATTTGGGAAGCTGAAGGCGGCATGATCAATTCCATTGGTCTGCAGAACATTGGCGTGCGTGCCTTCGTCAAGGAAAAACTACCTGCCCTAGGCGCATATCGCACACCCATATTGGCCAATGTTTTCGGGTATGAGCAAACCGATTATGTGGAAGTAGTTCAGGTTCTGGAAGACGCCCCAGGGCTGGCCGGCTATGAACTGAACGTTTCCTGCCCCAACACAAAGCACGGCGGTATCTTCTTTTCCAGCGATCCAGGCATGCTTGAAAAACTGGTTGCCGATGTAAAAAAGATCGCCAAGCGTCCCGTGATCGTCAAGCTTTCCCCAAACGTCGCCAGCATCGCAATCATTGCCAAGGCCGCTGAAGCAGGCGGTGCGGATGCCATCAGCCTGGTAAACACGTTCATTTCACTCGCAGTGGATGCACGAACTCGCAGACCTCGGATTGGCGCTGGCTTTGGCGGCCTCTCTGGTCCAGCCATCAAACCGATTGCTCTCCGCATGGTTTACGAAGCTTCCCGCGCAGTAAAGATCCCAATAGTTGGGCTTGGCGGCATTGGCAGTGGTGAGGATGCCGCTGAATTCCTGATCGCCGGTGCCACTGCAGTCGAAATAGGCACAGCAACGTTCTGGGACCCCTGCTCCCCTATTCGCATCGCCAATGAACTCGGCCAATTTCTGAAACAAGAAAATGTTCACAATGTCCGCGATCTAGTCGGCACTCTCCAGATGCCCTAAAATGGAAAATTCATGACCAAAATTATCGTAGCCACCGAAAGCGCCCCAAAAGCTATCGGGCCCTATTCGCAAGCCGTCACCTTCAACGGCATCGTCTATTGCAGCGGACAAATCCCATTGGATCCAGTAACCGGCCAAATAGTAGAAGGCGATGTTGCAGCTCAAACGGAACGCGTGCTGGAAAATCTAAAGGCCGTTTTGGAAGCCGCAGGTTCATCCATGGAATCAGTTTTGAAGACAACAGTCTTCCTCAAAGACATGAGCGAATTTGCCAAAATGAACGAGGTCTATGGCCGATACTTCTGTTCCAGTTTGCCCGCCAGAGCAACCGTCGAAGTTGCCCGGCTCCCTCGCGATGTTCGAGTAGAAATAGACGCAATCGCCGCCATCTCCTCAACGTAGAGTGGAACACAGGATCAGTCATGTCGAGAGAATTTGTGGGGCGGACTTCAGTCTGCCCGAGGCTTCAGCCTCGCTTGAGTTATCTGAAGGACTAGTCTATTGATGCGCCGAAAACTGCGCCTGCGGATCGTTCAGCTTGATTTCGATAGTCTTTTCCTCTTCCGCAACATCGAATTCACCACCAAACGTCTGGAAGCCCTTGGCAATAATCTGCACCAGAATCTTTCCTTGCGGAATGGAGGGAATGGAGGCAACACCATCAATCCCGGTTTTCAAATTGTAGCTGGTCCGAACTTTCGCGCCTAACTTCACCGTGGATCGCCCCTTCACAAAGCGCACTATAACACTGGCCTGTTCCACAGGCTTTTGCGTGGACGCTTTCTTCACTTCTATGCGCAGCTTGGTCATTGGTGCGGCCATCAGGGAAGTCGCCAAAACCAGAAACAGAATCAAGGACGCGGCAAGGGGCTTCATAATCAGTGTCATCTGACTAAAAGTATCGCAAAGTATCAGGCGAAACACAGCCCCGATTCAGGTAAATTCCTTTCCCCGAAGTCTCCCAGGAATTCGATACAATCGGAAAAGTAAAATGAACGCACTCCTGCTTACTGAATACAAGAAACTAGAATTGGTGGATTTCCCCATGCCCACCATCGGCCCAGACGACGTTCTGGTGCGCGTCCGTGCCTGCGGCATCTGCGGTAGCGATGTCCATGGGTTCGACGGTTCCTCCGGCCGTCGCAATCCGCCTCTCATCATGGGTCATGAAGCCTCCGGCGAAGTCGCCGAACTGGGGGCCAATGTAAAAGATCTTAAGGTGGGTGATCGCGTCACTTTCGATTCCACCGTTTATTGCGGCAAATGCGCCTTCTGCGTCAAAGGAGACGTGAATCTTTGCGACAACCGCGAAGTGGTCGGCGTCGCACCCAAAGAATTCAAACGTCACGGAGCCTTCGCCGAATTCGTTTCCATCCCCCGCCGTATCATGTACCGCTTGCCTGATAGCTTTCCCTTTGAACAGGCAGCACTGATCGAAGCGGTGTCAATCGGCGTCCATGCCGTCGCCATCACTCCAGTGAAATTAGGAGATACCGCAGTAATCATCGGAACCGGCATGATTGGCCTTGTGACGTTGCAAGCCGCCAAAGCCGCCGGATGCACCCGCGTCATCGCCGTCGATATGGAAGATTCCAAAATCGCCGCCGCCATTGCCATGGGCGCAACAGATGGGATCAATTCTAAAAATGTAAATGTGCCCGATGCCGTTCGCGAGCTCACCGGTGGCCGCGGTGCCGACGTTGCCTTTGAATGTGTCGGCTACACCGTCCCCGTCCAGACGGCCATTTATTCCGTCCGCAAGGGCGGTTCCGTAACGCTCATCGGAAACCTGCAACCCAACATCGAAATCCCACTGCAATATGTAGTGACCCGCCAAATCCGCCTGCAAGGGTCTTGTGCTTCCAATGGCGAGTATCCGCAATGCATCGATATGATGGCCCGCGGAGTTATCAAGGTTGCTCCCCTCATCTCCGCAGTTGTGCCCCTCGCCGACGGTGCCGCCTGGTTCAACAAACTCTACAACCATGAAGATCCAACCCTTATGAAAGTGGTGCTGAAGCCATGAGCCAAATTTTCGATCTAACAGGAAAAGTGGCCTTGGTCACTGGCACCAGCCGGGGCCTTGGTCAATATATGGGCCGCGCATTAGCCCGCGCGGGAGCGGATCTGGTAATCACCAGCCGTAAAATCGCCGACCTTGACCCCTTCAAAGCCGAAGTGGAAGCAATGGGCCGCAAGGCCTTCCCCGTGCAACTCGACGTCCGCAATTACGACAGCATTCAGAACGCAGTGAAATCCGCCGTCGCCCACTACGGCAAAATTGACATCCTGGTGAACAACGCCGGTTTGAACGTCAGAAAGCCCGCAGTGGACCTCACTTGGGATGAATGGAATCTCGTCCTTGAAACCAACCTTCGCGGCGAATTCTTCGTGGCCCAAGCCGTCGCCCGCGAAACCATGATTCCCCGCAATTACGGCCGCATCATCAATATTGGTTCCGTCACCAGCGTGTTCGGATACGCCGGCCTAACGCCATACTGCGCCAGCCGCGGCGGCGTCAAACAAATGACCATGAGCCTCGCCGACGATTGGGGCAAGCACGGCATCACCGTAAATTGCCTGGCCCCAGGCTGGTTCAAAACATCGCAGAACGCCGTGCTCTACGAAAACAAAGAGTGGCTGGAATACATCATCGACCGCATCCCAATGCGCCGCCCGGGAGCCCCTCAGGATTTGGATGGCGCAGTAGTCTTCATGGCCTCAGACGCCAGCGAATATTACACTGGCCAGACGATGCTGGTGGATGGCGGAATTTCCACGGGAGCAACGAAAGCCACGGTAGCTGCGAAGTAGCATTGAAGATGGAAGATCCAGAAACGTCCGGCGAAAGATCCGGGACGAAAGATCCGGGACGAGAGATCCGGTGAGATCCGGGGTGAGATCCGGGACGGTGGTAACAATTCCCCCCGTTTCCTTCGAACATTTGCCCGGATCTTCCCCGTTGGTTACAGAGGCACGCGCGTAAGCAAGCGCTCCATATTCAGCAAAACCACAGATAGCAAGCTAACCGTCCGCTTGTATTTCGGTCCTTGTTCTCAGGTTGATTACTGTTGCGGTTCGCCACGCGGAGGTTCGTTTCATTGTTGTCCATGTCGGATCGTGCCCCATCCTCTCCGAATGGAGAACAGGTGACCCATCCTGCAGATGACAAGTCCCCATGGAAGTTGGTTTTATCGGCGTGAATCGGCGTTTACGCGCCAGAAGAACGCAGCGAACTCCGCTAAAACCATAGCCAAATGGGCGCTTCACGGCAAAATTAGAATGCAACCTGATTTTCATTCACACCCTTTCAAAATCGCAATTTGCCCTCTTATCAACGGCTTGCCAAAACGCCTCACTGTTTTCCTTCAACACGCATGAGAAGCTCATTACAGGAAGACAAATTGCTGGCCAGCAACTTCCCAAACTATCAAGTCCGCGGGTTGATTAAACTCTGCTGGCGTTCTAAATAGAGTCTGAATCCTAAACACGATCGAGCACCGTGAATAGGAGCCGTAAGGTAGGCTGCATGAGTAGGCAGTCCAGAAGATTAAAAAGGAACGCCAGTGGAAATGAATTTTAAGTCTTCATGTTCGCGAGGTCGTAATGCGTGCAAATGGAGTCTATCAAGCACGGAATCACAGTAATGTGAATCCAGTTTCCTCTAAAGCAAATTCAGCGGCATGATAGAGACATGTCGAAATCCCTGCCCGCCGAAGGATTCTCTCTAGCCATCGTATATGATCGCGAAGCGGATGGAAGCTGGTTGGCTGACATTCCAACACTCCCTGGTGTTACGGTCTATGGTCGCACCAAAAAACAAGCAACCGCCGCTGTGCAAGCGTTAGCCCTTCGTCTGATCGCCGACCGTCGGGAGCACGGCGAGGCCCTTCCCGGAACTCCGAAAGCAACATTCATTCCCGCCTAAGTTTGCTCGGCAATCCACAGCAATCATCTTTCCAGCAATCATCTTTCCCACACACCTCACCCCAATCACTGATACACTCGTGAGGAAATTACGGTCGCTTGACCGGAGGACCAAATCATGTGGAATGACGTAGGCCTGCAGCACGATGTCGAAAATGAAGTTGGGTGGGAACTCAACGGCAGCCTTTCAAAAATCAGCGTAGCCGTCAAAGGCGGAGCCGTCGAACTGGGTGGCCACGTCGATAGCTTCTGGGAAAAGTGTGCCGCCCAAAACGCCGCCTGGCGCGTGGCCCACGTCAATCGCGTGACCAACGAAATTCGCGTTGTCATCCCCTTCAATCAACAAAGAGACGATGACGATATCGCCATCGCCGCCATGAGCAGCCTCGAATGGAATTGCCAAGTACCACCCACCGTCGAGGTCCAAGTCACCCAAGGCTGGGTCACTCTCTCCGGCAGCGTTGAGCGTCAAGCACAGAAGGAAGAAGCGTCCCGCGCTTTATGTGCACTCATTGGAATCGTCGGCATTCTAAACAACATCGTCATCCAACCCGCTGCGAGTCAAGGAGACGCCAAAGCCCTTATCGAAGCAGCCCTGCGCCGCAACGCTCTGGTCGATAGCAGCCACATTAAAGCCCACGTAACTCACGGTGTGGCAAGCTTGCGCGGCACCACTCGTTCCCACGCGGAGTACGAAGAGGTGCTGCACGCAACCTGGGCCGCCCCAGGTGTAACAGCCATTGAAGACCACATCACTATCGGCGCAGCGTAAGGCGGATTTGATAGCATACCGTCATAGCCTTTATGACGTCGCGACTCCTGCTAACCATATTCTCGTTCGCCCCAATCCTGTGGGCTCAACAGCAGGATCTGTCTCTATTCGAATCCAAAATTCGCCCCGTATTGGTCGCTAAATGTTACGCATGCCATTCCGCAAAACTCAAAGCCCCCATGGGTGGATTGGTGCTTGACACCAAATCGGGCATGGCCACAGGCGGATCCGGCGGCCCGGTGATCGCCGCAGGTAAGCCCGACGAAAGCCGCCTCTTGAAGGCTCTGCGCTTTACTGATCCTCATCTGCAAATGCCGCCCTCCGGCAAACTTCCTGATTCCGTAATTTCCGACTTCGCAGACTGGATCCGCTCCGGTGCCCCAGACCCTCGAACTGCCCCCACAACCACTGAAACCACTGCCGCCTTGAAAGGCATGTCCATTGAGACCGGCCGAAAATGGTGGGCCTTCCAACCCATCGCCGAACTCAAAGCTCCAAAGGTGAACAACACTAGCTGGATCACCAATAAGATCGATTCCTTTGTCCTCGCCAAGCTTGACGCAAAGAATATCACGCCTTCCCCAAAGGCAGATAAGCGCACTCTAGTAAAACGCGCCTACATCGACCTGCTCGGCTACAAACCCACCTATCAAGAGGTGGAAGAATTCGCCGCCGATCAATCCCCAAATGCCTGGACCACCCTCATCACAAGGCTCCAATCCATGCCGCAGTACGGCGAACGCTGGGCCCGTCATTGGATGGATGTCGCCCGCTATGGAGAAGACAATCCAACTTCAGAAGCAACCAACCAGCCCTATCCATACGCCTGGCGCTATCGCGATTGGATCATTGAAGCCATCAATCAAGACATCCCTTACGATCGTTTCGTAAAAATGCAACTAGCCGCCGACCAGATGCCCAACACCAAACGCGAAGATCTCCGAGCACTCGGCTATCTCGGCGCAGCCCCCATCTATCACAAAGACCAGCGCCTTTCCGCTGACGTCATCGGCGGCTTCATGACCGATGATTGGGACGAACGAGTGGACGCCGTTTCCCGCGGCTTGCTAGCCATGACCGTTGCCTGTGCCCGTTGCCACGATCATAAATTCGATCCCATTCCCACAAAAGATTATTACGGCTTGGCCGGCATGTTCGCTTCCACCATGCGAACCGAGCAGCCCCTCTATGATGTGGATCCCAAAATCGAAGCTCGCTACCTTTGGGTGCAACGCCGCCTTATCGACCTCAGCTACTCCGCCAACCTGCTCACCGGCGAAGCCTCAACTGTAGTCGATAGTGAAACCAGAGTTGCCCGCTGGAAAGCAGAGATCCAAACACTCAAGAACGAAATGCTGCCCTTGCGCGAAAAATATCCCAAGCTGATCGCCAGCCTTGAAAAATATTGGACGCCGCCAGTTCCTCGAGCCAAAGGCACAGCCGCACCCACCGGCCGCCAGCGTGCACTCACCTCCACCGAACCCTACATGAACTCCGTCTATGATGCTGCCCAATTCGTCGATGGGTCCGATGACCATTACACTTTCGTCGTCTATAAACCCGGTGAAGCGCGCGACCTGCCAGTGCTACGCAACGGCAACGTGGCCACGCCTGGGGAAATCGTTCCTCGTCATTTCTTAACCGTTCTATCAAAGGGCGAAAGTAACTTCACAAAAGGCTCCGGCCGCTTGGAGTTCGCCGAAAGGATCTTCACCGACGCAACCCCGCTGGCCGCTCGCGTCATTGTCAATCGTGTTTGGGATTGGCATTTTGGCCGTCCCCTCGTCCCCACGCCTAGCGACTTCGGCGTACAAGGCGAAATGCCCACCCATCCGGAATTGCTCAACGATTTGTCTGCCCGCTTCGTCGCCAACGGTTGGTCCCTAAAATGGCTGAACCAGGAAATCATGACGTCGAAAACCTACCAGCAATCCAGCTATCCGCGAGCCGATTTAGTAAAAGCAGACCCTACCAACACCCTGTTCTGGCGTATGTCCCCCCGCCGCATGGACATCGAATCCTACCGCGACACCTTGCTGCGCGTCTCCGGCCGCTTGAATAGCAAAATGTATGGCCCTTCCGAAGATGTGGAATTGCCCACCAACTTGCGCCGCACCATCTATGGCCGCGTAGCTCGTGGCCGTCTAAGTCCTCTTCTGAAAAATTACGATTTCCCCGACCCCATGCAAAGCAGCGGTGGCCGCGATCTCACCACCACTTCCCTTCAGCAATTGTTCGTTCTAAACAGCGCATTCCTGCACGATTCCGCCTCCGCCATCAGTAAGGCGGTAGCCGACAAACCCACCGGCACCGCCCGCATGACCGAGCTCTACCGTCGCCTTCTTTCCCGCGATCCAAGCCCCGGTGAACTCGATCTTGCCCTCAGCTTTCTTGCAACCGGAACCCTGGAACAATACGCCCAAGTTTTGTTGTCCACCAACGAGGAGATTTTTTGGCCATGAGTTCGCCCCTATCCCGCCGTAATTTACTTCAATCCGCCTTTGGCGGCCTCGGAACTTTCGGACTCAGTGCTTTACTCGGCCCCCAGCATGCCCAAGCCGCCGCACTCGGACGCTACACAGGAAAGCGAACCCCAGGCAAAGCCAAGCAAGTCATCAGTTTGTTTCTTCAAGGCGGCCCGTCTCACGTTGACATGTTCGATCCCAAACCACTCCTAGTGAAGTTCCAAGGCCAACGTCCGGGTTCCGTAGAGTTGCGCACTGAACGCCAAACAGGCGGCCTCATGCCCTCTCCTTTCGAATTCAGCCGATGCGGTAAAAGCGGTGTCGAAGTTAGCGAAATGCTTCCCAAACTTGGTGGCGTTATTGACGACATCACTGTCATCCGTTCAATGTACTCCTTCAATCCCACGCACACCCCAAGCGTGAGTTTGTATCACACAGGCTCCATCCTGCAAAACAGACCTTCCATGGGTTCATGGATTTCATACGGCTTAGGTTCAGAAAATCAAAATCTACCAGCGTTCGTTGCCCTAGCATCCAACGGTTCCGCCACGCGCTCCGGCTTTCTACCCGCCGAACATCAGGGCACTCCCGTGAATCACACCGAACCCGACCCCGAAAAGATGATTCCAAATCTGCGCAACAAATTTGCAGACAAAGCTTCGCAGCGCCGCCAATTGGATGCCCTTCAAGCCCTAAACAAAAACTACGGCGATTCCTTTGGAGCCGACGATTACCTCGACGGTCGCATCCAGTCCATGGAAGCCGCATTCCGAATGCAGTTTGAGGCAATGGACGTTTTCGATATCCGCAAAGAATCCGCCGAAACTCGCGCCCTGTATGGGGAAACCCCGTTCGGAAACGGTTGCCTTCTCGCCCGGCGGTTAGTGGAAAAAGGGGTGCGCTTCGTCAATGTTGGCTCCGGCGATTGGGACGATCATAAGGATATTGAAAAAGCCTATCGCAAAAAAGTGCCAGCCATGGACCAAGCCGCTGCAGCGTTGATTCAGGATCTAAAGCAGCGCGGCATGCTCGATGACACAATTGTAGTTTGGGGCGGCGAATTCGGTCGCACTCCAGTTTCAGAAAGCGGCACCGGGCGCGACCATAACCCCTACGGCTTCACCATGTGGGTAGCCGGCGGCGGATTCAAAGGCGGGTTAGCCCACGGTGCAACCGATGATTTCGGTTTCAAAGCAGTCGAAAACCGCGTCTCCATCCACGACCTCCACGCCACCATGCTGCGGCTCCTCGGCTTCGATCATGAAAAGCTCACCTACCGCTATGCCGGGCGCGACTTTCGCCTCACCGACGTCCACGGCCACGTGGTCAGCGACCTCATCGCTTAGCGCGCAGGGCGGGGACGGGACTGATCGGTATCGAGTTGAGGGAAAGCGCATCCCGCAGGATTGACAGTTGGAAACCTTCGGGGCCTCTTGAGCCTCAACCCAAATTCAAATCCGATGAGCCTCTTCAGCGACCTCGCCCAATCCGCCCTCGGCGCCCTCTCCGGCAATGCCGGCGGCAATCCACCGAACCCCGTGATGACGGTGGTCACCGAGATGATCACCAAACACTCCTCAGGCAATGGCCTTGCGGGTCTGATTCAGCAATTCGCTGGCGCCGG
>JAYUSZ010000293.1:0-3656 GCA_043755435.1 Bryobacterales bacterium
CTCCAGCAGCGCCCGCCTGCTTGCACTGCAGAGCGTTTCCTTCATCCACACCGCCAAGCGCCAGTACCGGAATCCGTACTTCTTTACAAACCCGCTGTAACGCTTGAAGTCCCGCCAGGGACCCCTTTTCCGGACCATACCCCGGTTTCGAAACACTCGTAAACACAGGACTGAAGAACACGTAACTGGCACCCTCTTGTTCAGCCAGCAATGCTTCTTCCAGCGAATGCGTTGAAACCCCAATCTCGAACGGCTTCGGTGCAATTTGGCGAACACGTTGGACTGGCATTGCATCCGATGGCAAGTGCACTCCATCCGCGCCGCAAGCCAGAGCCACGTCCACCCTGGAATTTACAATCACCTTCGTTCCCGTAGATTTAGCCAACTCCATCACCCGCTTAGTCAGCCGAACCAACTCAACCGTCGCCATCTGCTTTTCCCGCAATTGAATCCAATCCACCCCATCAGCGATAGCCTTCCCAACCCATTGCATCAATGGCTCAACGCCGCCCGCTGATTGGCTATCGGTGATGTAGCAGCGAATCACAATACTTCGTAGTAGCACTCGCCAGCACAAGACTTGCAAAGCGTTCGGCCGTCCACAATCACTTCGCGTTTGAAGTTGATCCCTTCACCGCATTTGCCGCAACTCACTCGCGGACCCTTGAACCCCGGCATCTCCTCCGGCGGCAGTGTCACCCTTACCCAGGCATACTCAAACATTTCCTCCACCGGTAACTCACGGTAAGCTTTCATTTGCTGCTGATTCCTATCTTCAATTTCCGGATACACTTCCTTGGCTCGCTGCTTCGACGATTCCCGAGCCACCACCCGCACAGCCCGGCCACTCTGCAAATCACAAAACGTCACCGCAACTTTCCCAAAATCACGAAACTTCAACGCACGTTTCCCCATACGGCAGCCCGTTACGACGGTGACAGCATCCGTTGCACAGCGGTCAATTTCAACAAAGCTCACCAGCCGTTTGCGGTCTTGCCCATAAGGATCGTCAATGCCGAGAAGTTCTAAACCATGGATGGCAAGGCGAAGCCCCAGCACTTGCCCGGCGCACATATGACCATGTGCAGCCTTGGCTAATTCTTCGTACTCCTGAAACTGTTTTAAGGGCATTCTTCTTTAGCTTAGTACAGCGAAGTTTCCCTGCGTTTTGCCTACGTAAGCTAGTTTTTCAAATCCATGGACCAAATATCAGAAACTCGATCATCCAGCACCACCACTATCTGATCCTGCGCTACGGCGATTGGGTTTGTGATGGGACGGGAGAATCCTTGTCCCTCAAAACGGAAGAACATTGTAGGCGGCGCATTAGGGGACTTCGTATTCGGGTCCAGTGGTTGACGAATCAATTCGGCCTTTTGTCTTCCCGCAATGCTGTTAACGTAGTACAACGTATTTCCATCGGGCGACCATGTTGGGAAACTGGCCATGTCAGCAACTTTCACCCACTCCTTTTCCACTATTGGTTGGGTGGCATGAAACGGTGCCAAGTAAAGCGGACCGTACTGCGACTGGCCTTCCCTAAATGCAAGCCATCGTCCATCTCTGGAAAGCCGCGGCTCGCTAAAGTGCTTATCCGGCATCTGCAGAATGACTGAACTCTTACCTGTGCTGACTTCAAGGATAGAGATCTTACCGGTTCCCAAAATGCTCCATAGCACTAGATAGCGGCCATCGGGAGTCCAGCCCCTAATCCGGTTGCCCCCTTCTGCAACCAATTTTGGGGATCCGCCAAGGGCATTGATCAAAACAGTTCCGTGCCCCGACGGAAAAGTCGTTTGGAGAACATCATTGAGCAGCGCCGCAACCTGCTTGCCGTCTGGGCTGAACATCATGTGCGAATAGTCATCCCCTGCTTGATTCGATTGCGCCAGCAACCGGTCTTTGCCGGTTCGAAGATCCTTGATCCAGATGGATTGAGGGCCGTTACCACGAGAAGCATAGACCAGTTTGGAACCGTCTGGAGTAATGTCGGGATGCAACGCATCCGCTTTAAGATCCAACAGCCGCTTTAGGGAGCCTTGAAGTTTTCCCGAGTTTAGATCACAACCCAGACTCCAAAGAGAATTCGTTGAATTGCTGACGGCATAGACCACTCTTCCCGGAACAGCGTCGGCGTCAATTCCCTGTGAGTTTCCCAAAGTTACCGGAGAGGGAACACCCATGTGCGCCTCCCGCAACGGAATCTTCCAAACGTTATAGGCATCTCCATAAGGCGTTGTGAACAACAAATCTCCGTTGGGGAACCATCGAATTATTCGCGTAAAAAAATTGCTTTGCATTCTTCGCTTGCGAAGGTTGTCGAACAAGCCAATCTGCTGCCGGTCCCTCTTATCCGCAGAAACGGAATAGATTTCCTGACCGCCATATATCAGCCTGGATCCATCGGGCGACCATGCCGCAGTCTGGCGAGGATCGATAGGTGATATGGCAACAGGTTGCACTGCGGGAAGAAAATCGACAAACAATTGGCCGCTCATGTGGTAGGCCATCCGCTTTCCGTCCGGTGAAGGCTTGGGATTGCTGGCGCCGGCTATGACCAACCGTGCGCTCCCACCCAATGCCGGGACTTCGTAGATTCCCCTAGAATCCCGGGTGGAAAAGAAATAAATTTTGGCCCCGTCTGCGGAAAATGCTGGTTGAAAGTCGGACGCTGGATCGTCTGTCACCCGGATCGGAGTAGAGCCGTTCGCCTGCTGAACGTAGATGTCGCTATTTCCGTCCTCCGACGCAGACGAAAATGCAATCAGCTTGCCGTCCGGAGAAAGCGCCGGTGCGAAAGATCGCCCATTGCGTGTGATGCGGACAGGTGGGCTGGGTAGCACCGTGGACGGTGGGCGCATCATGGCCCAAGCAAATGCGCCGGCGGCTAGCGCCACAGGAATCGCAGCCCACCATAACTTGCTGCTTTTGGTTGGAATAGTGACGTCTTGTTCCATCGCCCAGCGCAGGTTCCGCTTCAAATCGACTGCCGTTTGAAACCGCAGGTCGGGATCCTTCGCCAGGCAAGTCCGCAACACGCGATTCAAGCCGACGCTTAAGTTCAGCGGCGCAGGCTCACGCTCAATCACTGACGCTATCAGCCCTGCCGCAGATTTCTCCTCAAATGCCCGCTTGCCGGACAGCATTTCATAGAACACACAACCGAAGGAAAACAGATCGCTGCGCGCATCGGCTGGCTTGCCCTGCAATTGCTCGGGTGCCATGTATTGCAGTGTCCCGGAGAGTTGTCCTTCCACAGACACACCGGCCACTAACGTGGCATCCGTCGACTTCAACACTGGCAAAGCTTGCTTGGCCAAGCCGAAGTCCAATAACTTTATGCCTTGCTTTGTAACCAGTATGTTCGCCGGTTTTAAGTCCCGATGCGTAATGCCCTTTTTGTGCGCCGCATCCAAAGCGTCTAGAATTTGGGAGCCGTATTCCACTGCCTTGTCCGCAGTCATAGGCCCGGCTAGTGGACTGCCAATCACGTACTCCAACACTAGGTAGTCTGGACCAACGTCGTAGATCTGGCAAATGTGCGGATGGTTCAGCGCTGCCACGGCGCGGGCTTCGTGTCTAAACCTCTCGTTGAATTCGCTCTTCGAAACTTTAATGGCAACCGTGCGATCCAGACGTGGATCGCGCGCCTTCCA
>JAYUSZ010000294.1:0-24553 GCA_043755435.1 Bryobacterales bacterium
ACCCAAGGCCGCCACCGAAGACTGCGCGCAGGTCAAGACTCTGAAACTTGTCATATTCGTAATCGTTGAAAGTATTCACGAATAAGCGAGGCTTCAGGTTACGATTGTAAGCCCATCCGCCGCGGACTGCCTGAGCGGTTGGAGACGAAATTCCATTCGCGGTGGCTGAAGCCTTGATGAAGTTGAAATAAATGGTTGTTTTATCCGAATTGGTCACACGTGAGCCGCTGATTGGAGTAATGAACGAGGTTGTCTTTGCGTTTCCCGATGTACCCGCCAAACCAATATTGCCGGCGAAAATCCAAAGGTCGCGAAAATGCGGCTTCAACAGGCGCTCATACGCCACTTGCTCTGCACTGTTCCGAAGGGTCACGATTTCAGCCGCTGGAACTGATTGCTTGGCTCCTGCTGCCGTAACCTCTACCTTCTCGCCCGCTGTTGCTAGCGTGCCCTGTACCGTTTTGCCGTCGCTCAACACCACGTTGATCGGCGTATCGACAATTACTGATGTCACCTTGTCCCAATCAAGCGTGACCACACCGAAATTGTCGGTCTTAAAGGTGACGGTTTTGGCGTCCTTCTTTACGACGCTTCCTGTTACCTTGTCACCGTTTTTCATTACGATCTGGTCAGACCAGCCGTTGGTGCAAATAAACAAAGCTGTAACTATCGGCGACACTTGCCGAATCATACTTTTGAAACTCATCAGTTCTCCTAGATTTTGTTAGCGATTGGCTTCTATCAATTATATCTTGGTTTGAAAGCTCTCAATCAGGCCATTCGATGACATCTACAAAGCAAATGATTGGCCAAATTTGGAAAGCACGGTCTTTCAACTACTTGAAAGCTATCGTGGTTGTAGATCTTACCGTCTTAAGGACAAAGATGGATGAAGAATTTTCAACTTCGCTGAAGTACTTTCCACCCGGTCCATCAGAAGCCATTGACGCCGCAGTTGCTCCATGCCCCCATCGTTGACACATGGCAGTACTTCAAACCATCGACCTTTCTGACGAATGGCACCGATTCCAATTGAGTTTTGTCCAATGCGGATAGTAATTAGATTCGTGGGCTCAATCGGGTAATTGAATATGGAACCTGCTCCGTAAATTGCGTTCGGTTGTAAATCCACAATGTGAAAAGAGATGGGTTCGAAAATTGCCGTGTCCAGTTTAGCCTCAATGTGCCTGATAAGGAAATCTTCGCTTTCACCAACCAAACATTCTTTCGATGCTGGATGAACCAATTTGCGGTAGGCTGTCAAATTCTTTTGCTTGACTGCAGTAACCCATTGGCTTAGAAACACTTCCAGATCTTCTGGCGAACTTGCTGAAACGATGGGTAGGACTTGAAGCAATCCTAAGAGTAGTAGACCCGCTTGACGTGAGACTCCGCCCATCTATATATAATCGGCAGGAATGTTGAGAATGTTAGTTAGTGCGAATCCGGTTTGCCGAGAACTTTAGGTTGTTCTTCTGTTAGATTGAAATCGAACAACATCCCATTGGTCAGCACACGGAGTTTCCCTGAGCCAAGCGGCTTGTTGTTTGTCACCAAAAACAATGCCCCATCGGTGCTTTCCCCAGGTACCAGCTTCGATGGAACAAAGGCAATTGCACTGGCCGCAGCCGCTGCTTTCAGCTTCGCTGAACTCACTTCAGCCAAAGCTGACAAACGTCGTTGTTCATAGCCGCTCGTTGATCGTAGGTTCTTCATTCCATAGAGCCCTTGCTCATAAGCCGAAACCAGCTTGGTGACTTCATTGCGCCCGGCTTTATCCAGAAATTCCTGCACCACATGGCGAGGTACAGAGGGCCGCACAACCGTTCCATCTGCGCGAACCCAAGTGAAATCGTCCAGCTTCAAAATCAGAGGCTTAGAAGAGCCATTGGAAACGGCTACTTGCACAACACTATACTCGCGGATGAGGGCAGGCAACTGGGCAAACATCACCGTCAGGCCATTGCGGGTCAGCGTTTGGTAAATTAGGCCGCCTGATTCGAATTCAATTACCTGGGCTGGTGCAAGGATTGCGCATAACAACAGATAAATAGCCAGCAATCGAACGTTGCGCATTGATAACACTATGACACAGGACGGCATTTGCCAGTTAAAGGTTTCCCGCCCCGCGCACTTCATCGGGAAATCGTCTTTTCCACTTTTGCCGTCAACCGCATCAGTTGCCGCCGAAATAGCTCATTCTGCGGGTAGCTACGCGACAAATCCAGTAACATTGCCTCCGCTCTGCTTGCCTGCTTTTCCCGTTCATAAAATACTGCCATCAGCAGTTTGGCGAAGCCCGGGAAATAGCGGCCCCCTTTTGCAACCATTTCCAAGTGGTTCAACCCTTTCTTCTTATCACCCTTCGCTGTTTCCACCTTGACAGCCCAACGCAGAATTCCCGGCAGCGCCCCTAGCATGTACTCGTTCACTCCCGTTGTGAGATGTGCATCGTGGAATCCTGGATCGATTGCCAACAATTTGTCCGCCCATCGCTGGCTTGTTTTACATGGCTCAAAGCTGGCTAGAGATCGGCGTTCAACAAAAGCTATGTAATCTGTTTCCAGGCCATAGCTCATGGTCTGAGTGAACAGCGCGTTAGTGTCCTTTGGATTGATCCGAATAGCCTCATCCGCCAATCGGCGAGCTTCTTTCATCTCTCCGTAAAATGCCGTTTTCACGTCCGCATTGGGCTTAGCTTTGCTTCGCTTGCCCGTCTCAAAAAAATCTTCACCCTCCCAAATGTTCAGTTGCTGAAACTCCCGGAACAAAATTGCAGCCGCCCTTACCCCATGAGCCAATGGGTCGTTGAGATTCGAAGCCGTCAAATCATGGACACCCTTAAAATCGAATTCATAGAGCCGGGAAAAAGCACGGTCAACGGAAGTATTGCTGTTCGTCGCCGATGCTGAAGCAGCTAGTAGTGTTTGAATAAAAATTCGCCGATGCATACATTAACCTGGAAATAGCCGATTGAAAAACTCTCGTGTCCTATCTTGAATCTGCGCATGCTCAACCGGTAATGGCTGATCACAAAGATGCTCAGGAACCCACAACTCCACCAATTCCCGCAAAATGTTGAGTTGCCCTTGGGCCTTCGGCAAACTCCCTTCCGGATGGCCGGAAAGAAGCCGCATCGCATGATCTATAGATCGGTAGAAAGTCGCTGCATCCCGCAAGAAATTTGCGTCGGGACGCTCCAAGTGACCCATTTTTTCGATAATGTCGATTCGCGCAGGAGTGTTCAGCAGCTTGAAAAACATTCCCGCACCTTTCAAACGCAAGTACATCAGTGAAAAATCAATATCGTAATATCCTCCCACCCCGGCTTTCAAAGGATTGCTTTCTCCCTGCTCCTTTTCCAGACGAAGCCGCATTTTACGTAACTCGCTCTGCGACCGGCCACTTTGCCCATATCGACGCCAATCCACTTCCTGCAACTTGTTCAGGAAATCAGTAGCTTTTTCAATGTTCCCGGCAACACCGCGAGCCTTCATGTATGTAATCCCTTCCCAAGCCTGTGCGTGCTTGTCGAAATAGTCCATATAAGCTGATTCCAACTGCAACAGATCTCCTTCTCGACCGGAAGGCCTCAACCTGGTGTCCACCGCAAATAACATGCCCTCGCCTGTATAAGCCGACACGATATCGATGACGCGTTCCGCCACTCGACGCCAAAAATTAATCTCGGAAGCATCCTGATCGGGAAGCACAAACACCAGGTCGGCATCGGAGCCTAAATCGAATTCGCGCATCCCCAATCTGCCCAAAGCGATCACCATCATCTGGTCCCTTGGTGTGTATTGCACGGAAACGGGTGGACGCACAGCCAGAACTTGCTGAATAGCAGCCCTGTAAGCCGATTCAATGGCGAATTCCGCCAGTTGGCTGGTTTGATCAAGCGTATGAAAAATAGGTTGCCGCAGGCAGATACTTTCTGCCTGAATACGGAAAATCTCTTTTCGGTAGTAGCGCCTAAGCTCCACCGGATCTTCAAAATAATCACGAAAGTTCAACCCCGCCCCGAAGCGGAAAAACTCTTCAATCAAATCAGGGGTGCGAATCAATTGCTCGGCCAAATAAGGGCCGGATTCGAACAGGTCCAACACATATCTAGCGAAAAGAGGGTCGGCGTCAAGCGCAGTCATTCCTGCCTGGTGTCCCATTGTTTTTTCGAGAAATAACTCAAGACTTGCAATGCCCCGCCTAGTCTTCTTCTTTTCGATGAGCGCCGCAAACCTCGGTGCTTTTTGGTCCAAAAAACGAGCTACATTGCTGGATGAAAATTCATTGGGCGGCACAATCTCCTCATCCAAGGGAGCTTCCAAGCTTTCCGCCAGACTAATAAAAACGGGCTGTTGGGCATGGATCACACGCTCATAAATTTCCCGTACTTCTTCCAAATGAAAATGTATTTGCTTCACCAGCCTTGAAGCCGATGCGCGCCCACCGGTTTGCCAGGCAGGCATGCGTCGCGCCAGCACCTCCAGCAATTCCGTGTCCCTGGGCAACGTGTGAGTCTGCCGGTCATCCCAATATTGCAGCCGATGTTCCATATGGCGCAGATATTCATAGCAAGCTGCGAGTTTGGCGTATTCCACCGGGCTTAACAACGCTTTGTCGTGCAAGCGCGAAAGTGCAAGTAGTGTGCCACCATGACGAACCCAAGGGTCACGTCCGCCATATAGCCTTTGCAGGCATTGCACCAGGAATTCAATATCGCGGATTCCCCCGCGTTCCAACTTGATATCCAAGTCAGTGGATCCGCCTCGCTTTAGTGCAAGTTGCTCCCCAATGCGCAGACGAGTTTCGGAAACCGATTCCACTGCTCCGAAATCCAAAGTGCTGGAATAGATCAGTGGTTCCACACTCACCAGCAAATCCACCCCCGGCCCTTGTTCCCCGGCAGCAACACGCGCCTTAATCAGCATCTGCAATTCCCAATCGCGAGCACGCGATTTGTAATAAGCCTTTGCGCCCGCAAGTGGCATGCACAGTTCGCCAAGCTTTCCGTCAGGCCGTAACCGCAAATCCACCCGGTAGCAGATTCCTTCGCTTGTATACGTAGAAAGAAGTTCTGTCAAAGCATTGGCTATTCGCTTATAAAATTCCTTGTTGTCGATGGGATTCGCACCATCGGTTTCTCCATTTGCTGTATACAGAAACAGCAGATCAATGTCTGAGGAATAATTCAGTTCCTGTCCGCCCAGCTTCCCGAGGGCGATGATGGAAAATTCACACGGATGCTCACGTCCATCAGATGTAAGGAATTGGGGCGTGCCGTAGCGTTTGCGGAACGCGGCCAGCACATGGCGATAGGCCACTTGAAGAATCGCTCCGGCTAAATCGGAAAGCTCGGCGGTAGTTTCGGAAAGGGTCGCCAGTCCACGAATATCTCTTAGCAATATTCGCAGCAATTGACGCCGTCTAAAGGTGGCAAGTAAAAGAGGGTTAGGTATGCCATCGGCGCATTCCTTTTCCAACTGAATAATAAATTCCGTGTCATTCAGGTTTCGCTGAAGGTCTCCGGATTCCAACAAATCATTCAGTAATCCTGGCCGGCGTAAAATTTCTTCGCTCAAAAACTGACTGTGCGCGAACACAATCACGAGGCACTGGCCGGCAATAATGTTTTCTGTCAGACGGTGGAAATCTATAGGGGAGCTTTCCAATAACTTTTCCAGATAATGGATCACCGAATCCGGATCGGGGGATTCGGCCAATAAAATGCACACTCTAATCCATGCGCTTTCTGGCAATGCTTTGGAAACTTTGCGCAGGTTTTCAAGAGCCCGCTCCCGGAACCGGAATGGAATTTCTGGAGTTGGTGTAGCCACTTTCTACGCCGATTCACTCAGCAGCAAAATTGGATCTCCCACCCTGACGGCTCCCGGACTAACCACTGAAGCGTAGAACCCGCTGATCGCCCAAGTTGGCGAACTTGTGTCATTAGCTTTTGTGGCTGCCTTATCATATACTGCGTTGTGGATTTCCGCGCCGTAGATATCCAGTTGCTTGCATGGCGCACGAACTTTTGTGAGTTCAATCACCACCTGTCCAATGCGGAATTGTTGTCCGATGCGTAGTTTGCGGCGGTCGATACCCCTGGTTGTAATATTCTCACCAAGGGAGCCCGCTTCCACGTGGAAACCTTTCATTCGTAATTCCTCAATAGCCTCAATTGTGATTACCAACACACGCTGCAGTGGACCACCATGGATTTGAGGATGTGCGTGTTTGTCACCTTCCACGCCAAGCAGTGTGATCATTGCTTCAGCAATTGGGTATTTCGGTACCCCGCCATTGGATATATTGATTTGGACAACGTGGCCTTGCATCATTAACCAAGTTAACAGGAAGCCGGTTTATTTCGCAGCCAACTGCATGGCGTCACGGACCAATTCTTTGGCATCCTCAATTTCCTTTAAAACCAGTTGCAAGTCCATGGCGGGTTTCGCTGGGTTGCGGGCGCTGGTGCAATAAACTCCGTGCTGGCCTGTCATGGTTAACGCATCGGTTAATAGGTCCAACGTCATGGCTAATTTTCCCCGGATGGGGCCATACTGAAATTCATAGCGTTCAAGCTCTTCGCGGCGTTCGACATAAATGGACATGGATTCCTTTATTGTAGAGATAGAAGCATGCAAATACCCAATTGGCCCGTTGCGGGTGAACGTGAACTGGAACTAATCCGTCAAGTGCTGGAAAGTCCCCAATGGGGCGGATATCATCCCTTCATAAGCCAGTTTGAAAACCAGTTTGCCGCTTTGCAAAAGGTCGACCATTGCATCAGCGCGATGAATGGAACGATCACTTTGGAATTGCTCCTTGCAGCTGCGGGCATTGGTCCTGGTGATGAAGTAATCGTCCCTGCCATCAGCTTTGTGGCCACCGCGACTAGTGTTTCTCGTGTTGGTGCAACGCCGGTATTTGTGGATATTGAACCCTATACCTTCAACATTGATCCAACGTGCGTTGAGCGTGCCATTTCAAACAAAACCAAAGCTATCATCGCCGTCCACTTTGGCGGCCCGCTTGCCGACATGGACCGTCTACTGGCACTAGCCGATGACAGAAAGTTGATCTTAATTGAAGATGCGGCACACTCCCAAGGTGCGTCGTGGCGTGGCAGAGGAGCAGGTAGCATGGGTTGGGCCGGTTCGTTCAGCTTTCAAAATGGCAAAATCCTAACCGCCGGCGAAGGTGGTGCAATGACCACCAACTCGCCCAACCTCGCTTTGAAGCTGCGCTCGCTAACCAACATTGGCCGCAAAGCTGGAGAGAATTTCTTCTTTCATTTTGAGTTGGGCACAAACGCCAGGATCTCGGCATTTCAAGCGGCTGTCCTGCTTGCACAACTTGAGCGGCTGCCTGCTCAAATAGCACTTCGCGCACGCAATGCCGCCTCCATCATCGAAGCCACCCGGACAGTGAAGGGTCTAACTTGGCAACACATTCCAGAACAGGTGACATCGAATTGCTGGTACCTGATGCTAGGACGAATCGACGCAGCCACCTTCGGCCGGACAAGGAATCAGTTGCACAAAGACCTATCCGCATTGGGCATCCCTTGCACTCCGTTTTACCCTCACACTCTTTACCAAAACCCCCTTTATCTCGCAGGTGGTTGCCGCGTTGAAAAATGCCCAAACGCGGAGGAATGTGTTTCCGATGCCTTCTGGTTTCCACACAGAGTACTGATGGCTGATTCGCCTTCTATTCATAGCATTAGCGCTGCCTTAGGCGGGAACTATGAGAGTCAAGTGAAAGAAAATTAAAGGTAGCGCTTACTTAGTTAATTTAGTCTCAGAATAATGTTTCTAGCCACTGTTGAAGCCTATTGTGATGATATAATTCACCAACAATCGAATTCTACACAAGTTTACAATTCGGTTTCAGAGGGGAAAAACATGAAGAACTTTCAAGTTCCGCCAAGTTTCAGCAATGCGCTGATCAGCGGACTGCTTGTACTAATGAGTGCTATCGCCAGCTTTGCTCAGACCACCAGTGGTTCTGTTGCCGGCGGCGTAACTGACCAACAACAGGCGGCTGTCTCCGGTGCCACCGTTACAATAAAAGATGAAGCCAAAGGCGTTATTCTAACCGCCACTACTGATAAAGAAGGCCGATTCGTTTTCCCAACCCTTTCTCCTGGCAACTACGTACTGTCTATTGAGGCCAAAGGCTTCAAGAAAGCTGAACGAACTGGTCTTGCACTGGTTGCTAACGACAAACTGGCATTAGGGAACATCACTGTTGAAGTCGGTGCTACAACGGATACAGTCACCATCACCGCAGAAGCCACGCTAGTGCAGTCTGAAAGCGCGGAACGCTCCCTTGCAATTCAAGGTGAAATCCTGCGCAGTATTGCTGTGAACGGTCGTGGTTTCACACCACTTGCCTCCATCGTACCTGGCATCATCTTCAACACCAACAACGGTTCTGGAGACGCTATTCAAAACATCTTCGCCAACGGACTCCGCGGCAGTGCCAACAACCTGACGCTTGACGGCGTTGCGATTGTGGACACGGGCAACAACGGAACACTGCTCAGCTTGAACCTGGATTCAGTTTCTGAATTCAAAGTGCTCACCTCAAACTATCAGGCAGAATATGGCCGGTCTGCAGGTGCGCAGATTAGTGCTGTGACCCGCGGTGGTACCAAAGATTTTCACGGCTCCGTTTATGGTTTCCGCCGTCATGACGGCATGAACGCCAATACCTGGATCAATAACCGTGATAGCGCCTATTCCGCTGTCAAAATTAACAAGCCTCGCCTTGACCAACGTGACCTTGGCTTCACCATTGGCGGACCAATCTATTTCCCTAAAGTATTCAATACCGACCGGCAGAAACTGTTTTTCTTCTACAGCCACGAAGACCAGAAGCGCTTTATCCCGCCAACAGGTCCAACCCGAGTTACAGTGCCTACTGCCTTGGAACGTGCTGGTGACTTCTCGAAGACAGTAGATAATTCCGGTAACCCCTTTCCCTACATCCGCGACTACACAACCGGCCAAGCTTGCAGCAACACGGTTTCGTTGGGTTGCTTTCAGGATGGCGGTGTTATTGGAAAGATTCCTCCCAGCAGGCTCTACAACCTGGGTCTGAATATTCTGAACATTTATCCCCAGCCCAATGTTGCTGGAACAGCGGGTTATAACTACCAGACGGAACAGCCTTCCAGCCAACCTCAGATTCAAGATCTGGTTCGTATAGACTACAATCTCTCCAGTTCCTGGCGCGCCTCGGGCCGCTATGTCAAAGTTAAGAACGAGCAGGTTCTGCCGTATGGCTCCTTCGTGCTTGCCTCTAACATGCCGCAATACAACGCCACATTCCCAAACCCGCGCACCAGCTTCGCGATTACGGTAACCGGCTCCATCACTCCAACTATGGTTTTTGAAGCCACGATGGGCAGCAGTCACAATTCGATTGACATCAACCCAGGCAACCCGAAGTTCAACCGGGCAGGCCTTGGACTCAGCGGTTTACCGGTGGTGTTTCCCAATGCCGTGCAAATCGACTCTCCGCCCCAGTTCGTATTCGGCGGACGCATTGCCAATCCTCCAAACATTGGTTCCAGCAACTCGCCATTCTACAATTTCAACACCACTCGTGATTGGTCGGCCAGCCTTTCCAAGGTTGCAGGATCGCACAACTTGAAGGTGGGGGCGTTTTGGCAGAATAGCTTCAAACCCCAAAGCAGCTTCGCTCCTAACAATGGGGTCTACAATTTCTCCGATAACACCGCCAATCCTCTGGATTCCGGATTCGGTTTCGCCAACGCCGCTTTGGGCATCTACAATACTTTCCAGCAGGCTTCCGGTTATTACATCGGCAAGTACCGTTATAACAACGTTGAATTTTTCGCCCAGGATAACTTTAAAGTCTCCAGCCGTTTGACACTCGATTACGGCATCCGTTTCTACTGGATTCAACCCCAGTACGACGAAGACTTGCAGACAGCCAACTTCCTGCCAGGCCGATTTAACTCATCGGATGCATCGCGATTGTTCAGGCCAATTTGCATTAACAATGCGGCAACCTGCGCTAACGCCACACGGCGTGCGGTGGATCCCGCTTCACTGGTAACCGGGTTTGTACCAACAGCGGCCAATACTATCGATGGTGCTTACATCGGCCGTTTGGTCCCCAACAGCGGCAAACTGGCAAACGGTGTAGTGCAAGCCGGTGCTGGTATCGAACCAGGACTCTACAAAAATCGTGGCATTCAATTCGCTCCACGCTTTGGTTTCGCCTATGATTTGAAGGGCAACGGCAGCATCGTAATCCGCGGCGGCGGCGGTATTTTCTATGATCGTCCCCAAGGCAATGTGGTATTCGACTTGGTTCGCAACCCGCCGACCACTTTGGAACCCAGCTTTTCGTTCGGACAGATCCAGACCATCAATCAGGGACAGCTTCTGCTTGCTCCTCCCGCCTTGGTAGCCTACGACCGGGCCGGCAATTCACCCACCTCTTATGCCTTTAACCTGGGCGTTCAGAAGCGTTTGCCATTTGAATCCGTCCTTGACGTCTCTTACGTTGGAACACTCGGCCAACATTTACTGCAACGCCGTAACATTAATGCCCCCAACTACGGGGCGGCTTATCAGCCTGGCAACCAGGATCCCACTGTGGCTTTCAACGCCAACGGTGCCTCCGCGCTTCCAGTTGACTTCCTGCGCCCCTACCAGGGCTTTGGAAACATCTCTTACATTGAGCCCGCTTCCAGTTCCAATTACCATTCTCTTCAAATGTCTCTCAATCGCCGTTTCAAGAAGGGATTGCTGTTGGGCGTAACTCACACCTGGAGCAAGGCCATGGGTACCCAGGGTGCTGATCTTCCTGGCATCAACTCATTCGGCGCACCGCGGATTGACTTGAATCAACGCAAGGCCAATTACGCTCCGCAGGATTTTGACCGCCGCCACAATTTCAACATCAACTGGGTGTACGAACTGCCAAAGGTCACCAGCAACCGTGCCCTTGGCTACATCACCAACGGCTGGCAAATCTCTGGTATCTACCGCTACCAGACTGGCGCTCCTTACAACATCGGATTTAACATTCCCGGACTTTCAGGCTATGGGGTGACAGGCACCCAGCAGATTGAAGGCGGCCGCATTGTAATTGTTGGCAATCCGGGTTCTGGTGCCTCCGACGATCCTTACCGGCAGTTCAATGTCTCGGCTTTCACACCACCAGGATTGGGCAGCAAAGGGCTTGAATCAGGACGCAACTTCCTTTATCGCGCTCCCATAAACGCTTTGGATGCAACTTTGTCTAAGTCGTTTACATGGAAGGAAAGAATGAAGTTGGAACTTCGCTTAGATACCTTCAACGTTTTGAACCACACACAGTTTGATGGCATCAACACTACACTCAATGTAACCAGCCTGACGAACTTTACGCCTACAAATCTTGGTGCCGAAACAGCGGCACAAAGAGGTGGCTTCGGGGCAGTCACTTCAGTGCGGCCGCCACGCAACATGCAAATTTCAGCCAGATTCCAATTCTAAGCTGATTTAGCTAAAACGAACCCAAGTGCTGCCCGTTGCCTCAAAGTGCTTTCTAAAAGGCGGCGGGCGGCATTTTTGTTGTAAAAGGAATGTGACATGTTTACTAGAAGAGACTTTTCAAAAATAACGTTAGGCGCATTGCCGGCGATGAACGCCAGGGCTGCGGTTAACAGCAAGTTCAATGGAGTGCGTATCGGTGTGCAATCCTACAGCTTTCGCCAAATGCCGTTAGACGATGCTATCAAGGCTATGGTGGAATGCGATTTGCATGAATGCGAATTGTTCGCCTCGCATGCGGAACGCGCCGCCGGCGCTCCTGGTGGCGGCCCTGGCCCCGGTGGACCTCGCCCTCCCCAAGCAGCTGCTGGTGGACCTCCACCTTCCGGCCCAACTGGTAGTGAGCAGAAGAAAAAAGGTGGCGGATTCCGTCCTAATCCCGAGGCCCGTGAGAACATGCGCAAGTGGCGCTTGTCGGTTTCTATGGATGCTTTCAAAGACGTCCGCAAGAAATTCGATGCCGCTGGAATTATGCTGCATGCCTATAACTTGAGTTTCCGCGAAGATTTCACCGACGAAGAAATCGATCGTGGTTTTGAGATGGCCAAGGCGTTAGGCGTGAAGGTAATCACCGCATCATCCACCGTAAGCGCGGCCAAGAAGCTGGCTCCATTTGCCGATAAACACAAAATGATTGTGGCCATGCACAACCATTCCAATTTGAAGGACCCCAACGAATTCGCCAAGCCCGAAGCCTTTGCCGCCGTTATGGCCATGTCGAAGAACTTCCACGTGAACCTGGACATTGGCCACTTCACAGCAGCTGGTTTCGATCCGATCGCCTATATCAAACAGCATCACAAACGGATCACTAATCTGCACATTAAAGATCGCAAGAAGGATGACGGTCCCAATACCATTTGGGGTGAAGGCGATACCCAGATCAAAGCCGTACTGCAATTACTGAAGAAGGAAAAGTATCCGATTCCAGCTGATATTGAATATGAATATCAGGGTGCAAGCGACCCCACCACCGAAGTAAAGAAGTGTGTGGCTTTCATGAAGACTGCCCTCGCGTAATTCAAGCCTGAAATCATTTTGCTGTGGAATGCCCCGCTCATTTGGCGGGGCGTTTCACGTCTGGCCTCGGATCCTTGATGAAACCATCTTTGTTTGGCATTTCGACCTTCACCAACGATTTCGCGTTCAGCTCTTTGCCTTCATCGAACAGCTTATTCAGATACAAAACATAAGCCACAACCGCGTAGGTCTGGTCTGCAGTAAGGCTCCCTGGATCCTTGAAAGGCATAGCTCGATTGACGTAATCCCAAACTCCCGGAGCGTGTGGCCAATAGCTTCCCACTGTTCGTAGTTCCTTCGGCTGGCCCAAAGACCCAATGCCTCCAGCCAAGGCAGGGTCATCCGCCCCCTCCCCTTTTTGACCATGACACTTGGCGCAACGGCGCTCAAAAATCACTTTTCCCTCAAGGGCCGTTCCGCGCCCGGCCGGCAAACCATTCCCTTCGGGCGTGACGAACTTATCTCTCGCCGCAATATCTTTTCCCACCGCAATTCGACCAATGTTCAGCTTACCCGCCGGCGTTTGCGCCGACAGATTGAAAATGACGAGCCCCATCAGTACGCTAAGTAGCTTCAACATGAGCAACCTTCCCCTCAGCATTGATCTGCCAGAATTTGATGCCATTGAAGTGATAGTGCGAATTTGCACCACGCACTGCCAGCAGCGCTTCCCGAGTCGGCTGCACATAACCACTCTCGTCAATGGCACGCGAGGCAATGTTGGCAGGCTCACCATCCCAACTCCAATCCAGTCGAAACCGGGTAAATGCCATAGGCAAGCGCGGCTCCTGCAATTTCGCCTTCCGCCAAGTCTTGCCTCCGTCGGTGGTGATCTCAACTGATTCAATGCGGCCTTTTCCCGTCCACGCTAATCCTGTGATCTCCTGATATCCTCGTTTATTTAGGCGCTGTCCTCCCGAAGGAGTAGTAATTACCGATTTCGCTTCCATATCAAATGTATATTGCCGAGCCTTTCCATCCGCCATCATGTCGGTATACTTTGACGTCTCTTCGCGGCTGGCCAATGGCTCCTCGGTCACCTTCAGTTGACGAAGCCACTTCACACAAATGTTGCCCTCCCAACCCGGAACGATAAGGCGTAGTGGATAGCCCTGTTCAGGACGCAATGCTTCGCCATTTTGTCCATAAGCAACCAGAATGTCTTTCAATGCTTTTTCTATTGGAATGCTGCGATGCATGCGGCAAGCATCCGCTCCTTCCGCAATAATCCATTTTGCATTTGGCTTTAGCCCGGCTTCTTGCAGTAGTGTCGACAGCTTCACTCCCGTCCATTCACTGCAACTGGCTAATCCGAATCCGGTCTGCACGTCCACCGCAACTTTGGCAGACCATTCTCGCCCACTGTTTCCGGAACATTCCACAAAGTTGATTTGTGAAGCAGATGGGAAACGGCGAAGATCCTCCAGCGTAAATGACAAAGGATCGGAAACAAGCCCGTGCAACAGTAATTCGTGAGTCGCCTCCACCAAGGGTGGAATACCGGAATGGTGCCGTTCGAAATGTAAGGAGGATGGCGTGATAATCCCCATCGTTTGCGCCAATGGCGTGAGGCTGGAACTGGCTTCCAGATGCTTATTGGTTCCAGGAAGCCGGGCGATTTTCTGCTCCGTGGAGCGTTCACCATATTGGCCAACTGGTCGGCCTAGATTGTTCGGCCCATCCTCTTCCTCTGCCACTTTCGTCGCATCGGTCGAACAACCGGATAACAATCCACCAAGAGCCGCACTATATTTCAGCCAACGTCTTCTGCTTGATTCCGTATCCATCCAGTTAGCACCTCATTATTTTCCGTGAGACCATTTAATCTTAAATGAGGATAACTGAAAATGTATAGACTCTTTGTCGCCTTCCTAACCTGTAGTGCCTTGCAGGCCGAAAATCAAGGCCGGATTGATAGCATCTATTCTGGAAGACCGATTCCTCTTACCGCCAACCCTTCTGCAAGCCACTGGCGCAGCATCGTACCAACCATTGCAGACAAGGATCATTTTGGCAAAACGGTGGAGGGGCATCGGACCGAAATCCGCTCACGCTGGACCAAGACCCATCTGTACATTTTATTCACATGTCCCTACGTAAACCTGAACTTGAAACCTGACCCCAACACGAAAGAAGAAACCAATAAGCTATGGCAATGGGATGTGGCCGAAGTTTTCATTGGCAGCGATTTTGAGAAAATTTGGCAATACAAAGAAGTCCAGGTTTCGCCTCAAAGTGAGTGGGTGGATCTCGATATCAACCGCAAGAATCCTTTGCCCGAAGGGGGCTGGAGGTGGAACTCCGGTTTCAAAGTGAAGGCACGGCTCGATCGTGATAAAAAGGTCTGGTATGGGGAAATGGAAATTCCTCTTGCCGCAATTGATTCACGCCCGATTGACGATGGCAATGAATTGCGCGTCAATTTTTTCCGCATCCAAGGCGCGAATGAAAATAAGAAGTACATCGTTTGGCAGCAAACAGGAGTGCTGAACAATCACGTCCCCGAAGCGTTTGGACGCATCCGGCTGGTAAAGAAAAAGTGAACAGCGGTCATACCCTTCGTATTTCCCAAGTAGGGCTCCGCGGTGTAGTCGGCCGCGGTTTGAGCGCAAGCCATGTCATGGATTTTGCCTCCGCTTTTGGGACGTTCATCGAGCCAGGAAAGCCAGTGGTTCTGGGTCGAGATCCTCGCGCCAGTGGCCGCATGATTCGCGAAGGAGTGGTTAGTGCCTTGATGGCTTGCGGTCATCATGTGATCGACTTGGGTGTCGTCTCCTCCCCGGTAATCCAACACGCAATAGTGCGCCTGGATGGAGCCGGTGGCATCTCCATATCCGCCAGTCACAACGCTGCGGAATGGAACGCCCTCCGCTTCTTCGGCCCAAGAGGGGTTTATCTTTCATCATCCGAATCCAGCGAATTGCTGGACATCTATCACCTCAAGAAATTCAACTATCAGAACTGGGATAAGTTAGGCAGTCTTCAAGAGGACGCCTCAGCCCTGGATGCCTATTTAGAGGATCTGGCTCGTGTTTACTCCTTTCACAAACTGCGGCGCTTCAAAGTGGTGGTGGATTGCTGCAACGGCACATCATCGCTAATTCTGAGACGGATGAACGAACGCTTTGGCTTTGAGTTCATTCTAATCAACGAGAAGCTGGGTAGTGCAGCCTTTGCACATGAACCCAACACCTCCTCCGCAACCGTCGCCTTGCAACTCGCACCTCTAGTAAAACCACTAGGCGCTGACGCCGCGTTCCTCTTCGATGCCGATTCCGACCGCATCGCCTTTGCCACCGAACATGGAAACCCTGTTTCTGAGGAACTGGTTCTCCCCATGCTTGCCGATTATTTGCTGCCAAAAGCCGAAGGGAAACTGGTCATAACGAATCTTTCCTCCACCGTTTTGGTAGAAGAGATCGCCGCTAGGCATCAGGGCAGGGTATTGCGAGTTGCCGTCGGTCGGCAAGCGGCAATTGATGCCTTGTCTGGATACCGTCCCGAGCAAATTGCAATTGCTGGAGAAGGCACTGGCGCTGTAATGATGCCGCAGTTCCGTTTCGTGTATGACGGCATTGCCTCCATGCTGGCCATTCTTTCTATGATGGAGGAGCGGAAGCAAACTCTTTCGAGTATCCTGGCCAGCTATCCTCCCTATTCGATTCTAAAAGGAGAACTCCCCATTTCCAGCTCTCGGATTCCCGCATTGCTCATGGATCTTCGTAACCGCTATTCCAGCGGCACTGTGGATGCAACCGATGGCCTTCGCGTTTCTTGGCTTGACCGGTGGTTCCACGTTCGCGTAAGCCAGACCGAACCCATTATCCGCGTCATTGCAGAACAACGAGGCGGTCCGCCCACTGAACTGTTTGAAAGTTTGATGGATCAAGTTAGGGGATACCGCTAATGCCTCGCGAACATCTTCTGAAAATTGGTGTGTCCGGTGTCCGCGGTGTTGTGGGTGATTTCTTAACCCCTGGCCTTGCACTTTCTTTTGCTCAAGCGTTTGGTACCTACGTCGGCCGTGGACGAGTAGTGGTCGGACGTGATACTCGCACCAGCGGTCCAATGTTGCAACATGCTGTGGCTTCGGGCCTGCTCGCTGCGGGCTGCGAGGTGATTGACGTCGGTGTAATGCCCACACCAACCATTCAACTTTACGTTGCTCACACAGGTGCCAAAGGCGGCATCTCTTTGACGGCTTCCCACAACCCCCCGGAATACAATGCACTGAAACTCTTCAACAAGGATGGCTTCTTTTTCAATCATTACGAACGTTCCGAATTGATTGATCTTTACCACCAAAGGAGTTTCGACGAAGCTCTGAATCACGAAATCCGCCAGGTTCGCCGCGAAGGTGCTACCGCTCAGAAAATTCACTCTGACCGTGTACTGTCCCATGTCGACGTGGAACTGATTCGTTCGAAAAACTTTCGTGTTGCACTTGATTCAGTCAACGGTGCTGGCTCGGTAATGTCACCTGGGTTTCTCACCAATCAACTTGGCTGCCAGTTGCACGCCATTGCCATTGATCCCACCAAAGTGTTCCCGCGGATTGCCGAACCCCGTCCTGATACCTTAGGCGACTTGTCGGAACTTGTGAAGCGCAGCTGTGCTGACATTGGCTTTGCGCAGGATCCAGACGGGGATCGCCTGGCCGTTGTTGATGAACGCGGAGAAGTTTTGGACAACGACGATGTTCTGGCACTGGTCGTCAAGCACGTGTTGCCTCGTTTCCCTGGGGATGTGGTTGTGAATCTTACAACTTCTTCAGTAATGGAAGATCTGGCTGCCCACTATGGCCGCAAAGTGTTTCGCACGGCCGTCGGTGAAGCCAATGTGGTGGACATGATGTTGGCCGTCAAATGCGCCATCGGTGGGGAAGGTTCCAATGGCGGCGTAATTTTCCCAAGCGTCCATTATTGCCGTGACAGTTACACAGGCATGGCTTTTCTTCTGGAATTGCTTGCACAAACAGGGCAGACCGTTTCTGCACTCGTGGCTGCCTTGCCGCGCTACTATCGCAAGTTAGGAAAAGTCGCTTTTGAGCACGGTCGATTGGGTACTCTTATGCAAGCATTGGAAGAACATTTTCCCGAAGCCAGTACCGATCGTTCCGATGGACTAAAGTTGACCTGGCTTGATGGCTGGATCCATGTTCGTGCATCCAATACGGAACCTCTGCTCCGTCTGGCCGTTGAGGCGCATAATGCTGACAGGATGGAAGATTTGTTTGGTCAAGTCGTTGGGCTATTGGCTAGATGAGCGCCAAGCCACTACCCGGCCGCCTTGCGCTAGCGCGGATCACCCTCGCGCCCAACTATCACAGAATGCTAGTGCATGGCGTCCCGGTAGCCAATCAATTCGCCAGGGCGACAAGCTGTGGGTGGATAGCGTCCATAACTTGTTCCAGATAGTTGAATGCTTCCAGGCTTCCGGTAAGATCTCCGGCGCGTCCCATCGCTTCTAAATTCAGCGCAGCCTGCCAGGCTAGATCGGAACCGAAATTAGCAACAGAGCCCTTTAGACTATGGGCTGACCGTTCTAACTCTTGGCTATTCCCGGAGTCAATTGCCGAGCGAATCTGAGTCATAAGTGGTGGGTACTCTTCCAGAAACAATTCGGCAACTTCCTGAAGCAACTCTTCGTCGCCTCCGAGCCTATCCAGAGCGACTGCCTTATCGAGCTTGGCTAATTCCACTGAAAATTCCATATTGGGTCGGCCTTCCTTGATAATAGAGCACTTTTCTGGTCAATTGGTACTGATTGTTGGTACCTGTAGAACCAATGTTTACTACTAATGGAATATCGGCGGACCTATAGTGAAACATTAGAGGACGTCTGAGGAGTTCTTTTGGCGATTAAAGAAAACTGGGAAGAGCACCGATTTGAAGTTACCCGTGAGTGCCGCTATCTATTGCAAATCCCTGATTCCGTTTCGGAAAACACGCTGATGGTGTTAGCACTGCATGGTTATGGGCAAAATCCCCAAGTAATGCTTCAATACACGCAAATGGTCGTTGGGAACGATAAGGTGATCGCCTCAATAGCTGCACCCAATGAACAGTTTCTTGACCCCAACCCGGCAACTTCTTCAGTTGGCTACAACTGGGGAACACGGAATCATTGGGCAGAGGCCATTCGGCTCCACTCGGCGATGGTTGAAACCGTGCGGCAGCAAATGCAGACAAGATTCGGGATCAAGCCTGCCCGAACCATTCTAATGGGATATTCCCAACCAGTTGGGTTAAACTACCGATTCGTCGGAACGCATCCAGAATCTATTGGTGGACTAATTGCCATTTGCGGCGGTGTCCCAAAAGACTGGGAGGAATCAGGCAAGTATGAACCCGTCAAGGCTCCCATTCTGCATATCGCGCGCGATCAGGACGAATTTTTCCCGGTCTCGGTTTCCAGCGGATTCCAGCAAAGATTAGAAGTTCATGCCACCGATGTCACCTTCTGCTTGATGGAAGGTCCGCACCGGTTCCCATCCAAGGCGGGAAACTTGATTAAGCCATGGATTGAGAGGGTTTTTAGATGAGGCAAGGGCGTATTGGTTTGATTTGTGGATCGAGCCTCGGCAGCAGGCGCGTTTATGCGCAGGAGGCACAGCAAGTTGGTCAGATTATCTCCTCCGTCGGTTGGAACCTGGTTTGTGGTGGTTCCAGATTAGGTCTAATCGGAGTGGTTGCAGATTCCGTCTTAGCCGGTGGTGGGGAAGTGTACGGGGTGATTCCCCGAAGCATGGTGAACCGTGATGTCGCGCACCCCTGCCTCACTTCCCTATTAGTAGTCGATTCCATTGAGCAACGGAAGTCACTGATCGACAGTTGGAGCGATGCCTTTCTTGTGCTTCCTGGCAGCCTGAGTACCTACAACGAGTTGTTCGATTTACTCGCTGTCGCGCAATTAGGCCGTCGCGCCAAACCATGCGGATTGCTAAACACAGCCGGATTCTACGATCCACTCATATCCCAAATCAACCGGGCCATTTCTGATGGATTCTTAAAGTCCACCTATCGCAATCTTCTTATGGTGGACAATAACCCAGAACGGCTTCTAGAGGGTTTGACAAAGCAGAAAATCAGCTTGATTGCCTCCGCAAGATAAGAGGAATCAGGAGCAGTCCAGGGGGATGGCCTACTCCTTACCCTCCGTCAATTGGGGGGCCAACTAGCGGAGCTCGTGTGACGGTCAATATTCGCGGCTTTTCTCAAACTCGCTGCTGCAATCAGGTGCAATCGAATAGCCAAAGAAGGGTTATTTGCAAGTCTTTGAAAAAGAGTTTCTTTGGAGTAAAAAGTTACCTAATAGCCATACAAGTTGACGCTCTATGCAACGAAGTTGCGACAACTTGTCGTCATTTGAGCGGCCAGAATGGCACTAGAGTGCCAGTTGGTAGACACAAAAAACTGTATCCCGCTTCCAGCCTTGCCGTTCATAAACTGCCTGCGCTGCGTTGTTGGTGATTTCGGTAGATAGAGCAAGCCGCAGTGCACCCGCGTTTCTTCCAAACTGAGCCGCCGCTTCAAGAAGTGCCGATCCCGCCCCTTGCCTTCGGAATTCAGGCGACACAAATAGATCGTTCAAGATGAAGATCCGCGCCATCGCCCCCGAAGAAAAACTCGGATAGAGTTGAGTAAAGCCTAATGCCTTAGAACCCTCGAACGCCAATAAAATCACAGATTGCTCAAGTTGCAAGCGATCTTGAAGAAAGCTTCGCGCCCGCTCGATGTCACTTGCCTGCCTGTAGAACTGACGATACGCATCGAAAAGCGGAACCAATAAATCCACGTCCGCAATGTTTGCTTGCCTAATTTCCATCATCAATAATTGTAAGCTCGGCCGCCTTGGTAGGATGATAGAACATGTCCACCAGAACCATGAAAGCCATCCGCGTTGCCGAATGCGGAGGGCCAGAGAAACTTACCCTCGATCAAATCCCTGTCCCCCAGCCAGCCGCCGGACAGGCTCTTGTCAAAATTGCCGCCATCGGCGTAAACTTCATCGACATTTACTTCCGGTCTGGACTGTATAAAGCTGAACTCCCCTTCACTCCTGGCATGGAAGCTTCTGGAGTTGTTGAAGCAGTTGGCGAGGGTGTCACCGATCTTGCCGCTGGCGATCGCGTCGCCTACGCGATGCAGCGCGGTTCCTATGCTGAATATGCCGTTGTGCCCGCCTGGCAACTGGTCAAAATTCCCGACGGCGTCAGTTCTGAATTGGCCGCCGCATGCATGTTGCAGGGGATGACGGCCCACTACCTTACTCATTCCACTTTTCCCCTCTCTTCCAATCACACGGCATTGATTCACGCTGCAGCCGGAGGTGCCGGTCAACTCATCGTTCAAATGGCAAAGATGCGTGGGGCCACTGTCATCGGCACCGTCGGAACACCAGCAAAAGCATTGGAAGCCAAGGCCGCCGGAGCCGACCATGTGATCCTTTATAACGACCAGGATTTCGCCGCCGAAGCCAAAGCCCTCACCGGCGGAAAGGGCGTGGACGTGGTTTATGATTCCGTTGGTGCTTCCACATTCCAAAAGAGCCTCGATAGTTTACGTCCTCGCGGCATGATGGTGACCTTCGGGAACGCCAGTGGTGCAGTTCCAGCCATTGAGCCCCTGCTGCTAAACACCAAAGGCTCATTGTTCCTAACTCGCCCCACTCTCGCCCATCATTGCCTGGACAAAGAGGAACTGAACTGGCGCGCAGGCGACGTCTTAGGTTGGATCGCCAGTGGTAAATTGAAAATCCACATCGGCGGTACTTACAAGCTGGACAATGTTGCTGATGCTCATATTGCCCTCGCCAGCCGCAAAACTACTGGGAAGCTGTTATTGTCGTTAGACTGAACATGGCTCACCTGCTAACCCCCGTTCTGAAGGCAAGGCACTGGGATGCCGCCTTAATTTCATCGCTTCCCAACATTCGTTACCTCACCGGCTTTACCGGTAGTAACGCATTGGCTCTGGCTCTGCCCGATCAAATCGTTCTTTTTACTGATCCCCGCTATACCCTTCAATCGGCGCAGGAATTCCAGGGACGCACGGTGATTCTGAAAGGCCCTCTTGTCACTGGTCTGAAGAAGTGGCTGGCCCGATTCCGCTCGCTTGGTTTCGAAAACGAAAGAATTCTATTCCATACCCAACAGGCCATTGCGGCACTACTTCCCAAGAAGGCAAAAATGGAGGGCATGGGTCCGCTCCTCGAAGAGTTGCGGATGGTAAAGAGCCCTGCTGAAATCGCCTTGATCCGTCGCGCAGTGCAAGTGAATTCCGCAGCCTTCGACGCCGCAATGAAATTGTTTCGCCCTGGCATGACCGAACGAGACCTTGCTGCCGAAATTGAGTACCAGATGCGCCGCTTAGGTGCTGAGAAGCCAGCCTTCGATACCATCGTTGCTTTTGAGCAGCATTCAGCACTGCCCCATGCCCATCCAAGAGAAGCACGAATCGAGTGCAATGGGTTATTATTAATAGACATGGGAGCGTTCTGGTGTGGCTATGCAAGTGATATGACTCGCGTGGCTCATCTCGGCCCCCCTTCCCGGAGTACTAAGGCCCATCACAAGGCCGTGTTGGAAGCGGTTTTAGCTGCTGAAGCAGTAGTAAAACCGGGAGTGGCGGCAAAAAAAGTGGACGCGGTTGCCCGAAGAGTTTTGCGCAGTCATGGAATGGAACAATTCTTTACACATTCCACGGGTCATGGGCTGGGGTTGGAAATTCATGAACCTCCCCGCCTTGGCAAGAAAATGAATACTGTGCTTTCAGCCGGAATGACAATAACAATTGAACCGGGTGTTTATATGGAAGGTCACCGGGGTGTCCGCATTGAGGATACTATCCTGGTGACAGAACAAGGAGCGGAGATCATGACTCCGACGCCAAAGGAGATGCTACTCCTCTAGCCTATTTGGCAAGAGATAGAGTAGAATCGAACGATCACGGATGAACATCGAAGAGATTCGCGAACTAATCCAATGCGTAGTTGACAGCGGTGTAGCTGAACTGGAAGTACAGCGAGGCGAAGACCGCGTAAAAATACGGCGAGGACCCACGGAACAGGAAGTGGTGATTCATGCTGCGGCCCCTGCTCCTGTAGTTGTGCAAGCAGCCCCTTCCTCGGCACCTGCACCTGCTCCGGCTGCACCGCCTCCACCCAGCAACGCTTCTGAAGATGAACTGGTGCCCATCAAGTCGCCCATTGTAGGAACTTTCTATTCGGCGGCTTCGCCCGATACTCCACTATTTGTTAACGTGGGCGATTCCATTAAGCCAGGCATGGTTCTCTGTATCGTCGAATCCATGAAACTGATGAATGAAATTGAGGCGGAAGTTTCCGGCACCATTGTGAAATGCTTGGTGGAAAACGGCAACCCAGTGGAATATGGTCAAGCCATGTTCTTGATTAAACCACACTAACTAAGATGTTTCGAAAGATACTGATTGCCAATCGCGGAGAGATTGCCCTACGTGTGATCTGTGCCGCCAAAGAACTCGGCATTAAAACGGTCGCCGTTTATTCTGAGGCCGATCGTCACAGCCTTCACGTGAGGTTTGCCGATGAAGCCGTATGCATCGGCCCTGCCAAAAGTGCCCGCAGCTACCTCGATATCCCCAGCGTCATCAGCGCCGCAGAAATCACTAACGTGGACGCCATTCATCCTGGCTATGGCTTCCTCAGCGAGAACGCCGATTTCGTCGAAGTGTGCGAAACCAGCGGTATCAAGTTCATCGGCCCGAAACCAGACGTGGTGCGTGCCATGGGTTTCAAACAGCACGCCCGAACTGCAATGCAGAAAGCCGGCATCCCCATTCTTCCCGGTAGTGCAGGCATTCTGAAAAGTCCGGAAGAAGCCGTCGAACTTGCCGATAAAATCGGGTATCCCGTAATTCTAAAAGCTTCCGCAGGTGGTGGGGGGCGCGGCATGCGCATCGTCCAGGCTGCGGAGGAGTTGGCCAGCCAACTTGCTTCTGCCCAATCGGAAGCCGGCGCTGCGTTTTCATGCCCTGACGTTTATCTCGAAAAGTACATTGGCAAGCCGCGTCATATTGAGTTCCAAGTCCTTGCTGATCAGCATGGCAATGTGGAAGTGCTCGGTGAGCGGGAATGTTCCATCCAGCGCCGCCATCAAAAGTTGATCGAAGAATCTCCCTCCCTCCAAGTCACTCCGGAACTTCGCCAACGGATCAGCGATACGCTCCGCAAGGCCATGAAGGACGTTGGATACACCAACGCCGGAACTGTGGAATTCTTAATGGATGAAACGGGCAGCTTGTATTTCATCGAAGTGAATGCCCGCGTTCAAGTAGAGCATCCCGTTACTGAGTTTGTCACTGGTGTCGACATTGTGAAGAGCCAAATCCTCATCGCCATGGGAGAACCTCTCTCTAATGTTTTAACCGGCCCCATCCAAATGAGAGGGCATGCTATCGAATGCCGCATCAATGCTGAAAACCCCGTCACCTTCGCCCCTTCTCCAGGTCGTGTCACAGGCTTCAACCTTCCCGGTGGCATCGGCGTGCGTGTCGATACCGCAGCGTATACCGATTGCGTTATCCCCCCTTATTACGATTCGTTAATTGCCAAGTTAATTGTCCATGGCAAAGACCGTGCAGAAGCCATGGCCCGAATGCGCAGAGCTCTGGATACTTTTGTGGTGGAAGGGATTCATACCTCCATCCCGCTTCACCAGTGCATCTTTGCCGATGCTGATTTCCAGGCCGGCGATTTCGACACCGGCTACATCGCCCGCTTCCTGGCCAAATAATCGGGAGGTTGAGAAAAGATCTTGTAAAAGATCCAAAGATCCGAAAGATCCGGGAGGAAAGATCCGGGACGGTGGTAACAATTCCTCCCGCCGGATCTTTCCGTCCCGGATCTTTCCGTCCCGGATCTTTCCGTCCCGGATCTTTCCGTCCCGGATCTTTCCGTCCCGGATCTTT
>JAYUSZ010000295.1:0-24551 GCA_043755435.1 Bryobacterales bacterium
CTTTGCGCTACGTCCTGGTGGGCAGCAAGTTTTGGGCAATGTTTTGCGCGTTGCTGGGCTGGCGCGGAGTTTTGAAATGGAGGGCGGTATTTCGTTCCGTGGCTTTGTGGAATTGCTGACGCGGCAATCGGAGAAGTCAGAAAGCTCGGAAGCGCCAGTGCTAGAAGAAGGTGCTGGCGGCGTGCGGTTGATGACCGTGCATAATGCCAAGGGTCTGGAATTTCCGGTTGTAATTTTGGCCGATATCACGGCGAACTTATCGCAAGCGGAGCCGGACCGCACCGTGGATTTGACCAGACGAGTTTGTGCCATGACATTGCTTCGCTGCACTCCTTGGGAACTGGTGGTGAACAGAGAATTGGAACTGGCCCGCGAAAAAGCGGAGGGCATTCGCGTGGCTTATGTTGCAGCAACCAGAGCCCGCGATTTGCTGGTGATTCCGGCTGTGGGCGATAGTCCGCTGGAAGGAAGTTGGGTGAGTCCGCTAAATAAAGCGCTGTATCCTCATCCATTGACTCGTCGCCGATCGAAGAAAGCGGAAGGGTGTCCGGCGTTTGGGGAATCTTCCGTGTTGGAACGTCCGGCGGAGATGCTGCTTGAAGAGGAGAGCTCAGTAAAGCCAGGGTTGCACAAGCCCGCCGTTGGAGACCATGGTGTGGTTTGGTGGGATCCGAGCAAGTTGAATTTGGGAGTGGAACCGAACTTCGGCATTAAGCAGGAGCAGTTGCTGGCTGAGGGGAACAACAGCAGCATGGAAGCTTATCGGGCATGGGAAGCGGCTCGGTCGGCAGCGATAGAAACGGGTAGCAAGCTTGGGCATCAAGTGTTTTTAGCGACGGGTAATCAGCCATTGCCTGAGGGCATGGCAGAGAAGATTGGGATTGAAACTATTTTGGTGGAGCGCGAGATTGGACGCCCTAGTGGAGCGCGATTCGGAACATTGGTTCATAACATTTTGCGTGATATTGCTTTGGACGATGGGGACGAACAAATTGGTGCCCTGGCTAAATTACATTCTCGGGTTACTGGTGCATCCGAAGCGGAGGGTGCAGCTGCCCACAAAGCTGTTCGCCGGGTCTTAGATCATCCAATGATGCAAAGAGCGGGCGCATCAGCAAGTCTGCATCGCGAATGGCCGTTACGGGTGGAGTTGGATGAAGGCTTGTTTGAAGGCATCATCGATTTGGCGTTTTTGGAAAACGATGTTTGGAATGTTGTGGACTTCAAGACTGATGCCTACGACCCAGGGCGCAAGCGCCGTTATGAAAATCAACTTCGCTGGTACTTGTTGGCATTGGAGCGAATTACAGGCAAGAGTGCCCGGGGCTATTTGTTGAGTGTTTGACGAAAAACACTACGGCCTTGCGAACGGTGTTTTGAATTTCAAGAAAACCAGCAAGGCCGCCGCGACTTCATCCGTTGAAGCTCCCGCCAAGAAGTTCGCCTTATCTAAAGGCTCTATTGCTTGACTCCCCAGCCAAGCAATAAACGCGGATATTTCTGTTTTAGCGGCCCACTGATTCTTAATTGCGACTCGAATCGATCCGAGTGCTTCCACCTTGCGGGGAAGACTTTGAAACAAGAGCATTCCGGCCGGAACTTATCTCTCTGATTCAAGCCTAACAGGTGAGTGCAAGTTTTTAAGAGTAGGACAGTATGTATCGGGCTGAAAGTGCGGGAGATAGAAATATCAAAACCGTTGTGAATCGAAAAGGGGAGTAGAAGAAGACCGGTGGTGACAATTCAAGAGCAAACCCAATGAGTGCGCGAACTTGACAGTTGGGGTGCCAAATATGGCTGCAACTGCAATTGTTACCACCGTCCCGGATCTCTCCCGGATCTCTCCCCGGATCTCTCGGATCTCTCCGGATCTCTTCCCCGGATCTCTTGAATTACGACGCATGCTCACTAGTGTGAGAAAATCGAGGCAAAGCCTTTATGCGATTTGTGTTTGCGTCTTTGGCTGCGCTGTCCTTTTTGACGGGCTGCAGTGGTCCTTATTCTAATCCCGCGACGGCGACTGCCAGCACGGAAAAGCCGGTAGTTGTGTCCGTTCAAACAATTGCTGTGGAATCTCTTCCAGAAGTTATCGTTGCAAATGGTGAGTTGTTTGCAGAAGACGTGGCTTCCATTGGGGTGAAGGTTCCTGGTCGACTGGTGAAGTTGAATGTCGACTTGGGTAGCCAAGTGACGGCAGGGCAAGTGCTGGGCGAACTGGAAAAGGATGATTACGAATTCCGTGTCAAACAAGCGGAAGGGCAAGTTGAGCAGACGCGGGCGCAACTGGGAATTGGAAGCACTTCCACCGACACCGTTGTTCCGGAAAACACTGCGATGGTGCGGCAAGCAGCTGCAGGCTTACGAGAGGCTAATTTAATTGGCGAAAATACAACGAAGCTTTTCCAGCAAGGCGTGCTTTCCCGCGTGGACAACGAAAAAGCCGGAGTCACAAAGCAAGCGGCGGAAGCCCGTTATCAAGCGGCGATGGAGCAGGTTGCCCAACTTCGCGCGCAGTTGATTGAACGGCGGGCGCAGCTTGCGCTGGCTCGACAGCAGCTTTCAGACACGGTGATTAGAGCTCCATTTAGCGGTGGTGTCACTAAGCGGCAGATTTCTGTTGGAGAGTATTTAGTTGTGAACTCTCCTGTGGCAACGATTGTTCGTCAGCACCCGTTACGCATTCGATTGGAAGTGCCGGAAAAGCAGGCGGTCAAAGTGAAGTTTGGGCAGCTGATTGAGATTGATATTCAAGGTGGCCAAGGCAGGCGAACGGGAAAGGTGGTGCGATTGAGTCCTGCCATTGATGCGCAAAGCCGTTCGCTAACTGTTGAAGGTGAGATTCCGAATGAAGATGGCAAAGTGCGTCCCGGATCGTTTGCGGAAGGACGCATTACCGTGAATGCATCAGCCAACGGAATCACAGTGCCGTTCAGTTCGATTGTTAGTTTTGCAGGCACGGAGCGTGTTTTCGTTGTCAACAAGGGAGCGCTGGAAGACCACGTAATTCAGACTGGGCGGCGTTTACCAGGGGAGCGCGTGGAGGTGCTTCAAGGAGTTGAAGCGAATTCCAAGGTAGTGATCAAGGCTACCGATCGAATGATGAAAGGTCAAAAGGTGACTATTGCAGGATCGTAGGACGCAATGCAGAAGCTAGCGGAAGTTTGCGTCAAGCGGCCTGTTTTCGCGGTGATGCTAATACTGGCACTGGTTGTGATTGGTGCCGTTTCCTATACAAAACTGGGCGTTGATCGCTTTCCCGATGTGGACCTGCCGATTGTGAGCGTGCGCACGATGCTGATTGGGGCATCGCCGGAAGAAATTGAATCCAGCATTACAAAGCGCATAGAAGATGCCGTTGCGACGGTTGAAGGCATTGATCAGATCCGGAGCACGTCGAGTGAAAGCACGTCGAATGTTGTAGTGAACTTCAACCTGAACCGCAGCATTGACGTGGCGGCGCAGGACATTCGCGACGCAGTAGCCACCGTCATCAACCAGTTACCGAAAGATGCAAAGGCTCCGTTGATTAAGAAGTTGGATGCCGATGCATCGCCGATCATGACCCTGGTTGTGAGCGGCGACAAGCTACCTCGTGAACTTTATGAAATCGCCGACCGTGCTGTGCAGGACGCGATTGAATCGGTTGGCGGTGTGGGGCAGGTAAATATTGTTGGCGGGCAGAAGCGGGCCATCAATGTGTGGTTCGATGCGAATCGGCTTTCGGCATATCGCATAGCTGCGGTGAAGGCACGCGATGCGGTGGCAAGGCAGAATTCCGACATCCCCGGAGGCCGTGTTGACGAAGGCTTTCGAGAGCTGACCTTAAGAACGTTTGGCCGGTATCCAGATCCGAAAATGTTCAATGACCTTGTGGTGGCCACCATCGGCAACACTCCTGTAAGAGTGCGGGATTTAGGTTATGCGGAAGATGGCCACAAGGAGCAACGCACGGCCGCCCTTTACGATGGAAAGGATGCGGTGGTGCTTGAAGTACGCCGCCAGTCAGGGTCAAACACGATTGAAGTAATTCGCGGCGTGAAGCAAAAACTTCCGCGAGTGTCTGATCTATTGCCGCCGGGAGTTTCGTTGGACATTGCGCAGGATCAATCGCGCTATATCGAAAATGCGTTTCACGAAGTGCAGATGCACTTGATTCTGGGAAGTATTCTGGCTTCGCTTGTGGTGTTCGTTTTCATGCGGGATTGGCGAGCCACGGTCATTTCAGGGGTGGCGATTCCGGCATCAATCATAGCCACCTTTGGAGCCATGTATGCCATGCACTTCACGCTGAATAACATCACTATGCTGGCGCTGGTGTTGATGGTGGGCGTGGTGATTGACGATGCAATTGTGGTGCTTGAAAATATTCACCGGTTTATTGAAGAAAAGAAAATGGCACCAATGCAGGCTGCCGTGGCCGCCACAAAGGATATTGGCCTGGCTGTGATGGCAACTACACTCAGCCTGGTGGTGGTGTTTCTGCCGGTCTCCTTCATGTCCAGTGTTTCAGGCCGGTTCCTATATAGTTTTGGTTTCACGGCGACTGTGGCGATTTTGGTTTCCTTGCTGGTGAGCTTCAGCCTTACGCCCATGATGAGTTCGCGAATGCTGAAGCCCGCGAGTGATGCATCGCACAAAGATTCGCGCGGCGGCTTCTACGCCAAGGTGGACCGGGCATACGAAATCATGCTGTTTTGGGCCATGGAACATAGGGCTGTGATTGTGGTGATGGCATTGGCAGTAGTTGCTTCGTCAGTGCCGCTATATAAAATGGTGCGGCAGGAATACATTCCAACCAATGTGGATGAGAGTGAATTCGAGATCAACGTGAATGCTCCAGAAGGGGCAAGCATTACTGCGATGCGGGACGTTTTGATCAGGCTGGATGAGCAATGGAAGACACTCCCTGGAGTGGAACATCTGCTGTTCGCCTCAGGCACTGGCCTTTTGCAGCAGGTTAACAATGCCCGTGGATATGCGCGAATTACGAATGTGGAAGAGCGCGTGGTTTCGCCCAGCCGGTTCTGGCGGAACTTGTTGGCGGGTAAGCCAATGGATACGTTTACTAACATCTACACGCAGCGTGATGTGATGGCGGCTATGCGGAAGAAGATCAAGAATATGCCTGATATCCGGGCCCGCATATCGAACCTGACGAGCTTAAACCAGGGCTCGGCACCAGTGGATGTGGACTTTAGTATTCGCGGTCCTGACTTGATGGAATTGTATAAGTATAGTGAAGCGCTGCGCGAAGCGGAAATGGAGATACCCGGCATACAGGATGTGGACACCACGATGCGCATCACCAAGCCTGAACTGCGGGTGTTTATTGATCGCGAACGTGCAGCGGATTTAGGTGTAGATGCGGCGGACATTGCTGGATCATTGCGTTTGATGGTTGGTGGCGATGATGAAGTGTCGCGATTCCGCGATACCAAACTGGCGGACGATTACGACGTGGAAGTGAGGCTGACAAATACGGATCGCGACAGTCCGGAGACGATTGGGAAGCTGTTTGTGCCCTCGAGTAAGAACAAGTTGGTTCGGCTGGATAACGTGGTGAAGATACAGGAGGGGATGTCGACTTACAGAATTGAAGCGCTGGACCGGCAGCGGCACGTTAGTATCCGTTCCAACGTAGCGGTTGGTTATGCTTTGGCAGACCGTTTGGAAGAAATTCGGAAAGCAGCGGATGCGTTGAATATGCCCAAGACTTATTCCACAACGGTGATAGGCCGTGGGAGAGAATTTGAACGGACGTTCACCGAGTTCCTGTGGGCCTTTCTGCTTTCTATTGTGTTTATGTACATGATCCTGGCTAGCCAATTTGAAAGTCTGGTGCACCCGATTACGATTTTATTGAGCTTGCCGTTGGCGGTGCCTTTCGGGTTTCTTTCGCTGTGGATGTTCAATGAAACACTGAATCTTTATTCGGCTTTGGGCATTCTGGTGCTTTTCGGCGTAGTGAAGAAAAACTCCATTTTGCAGGTGGATCATACAAACAATTTGCGGCGTGAGGGAATGGACCGGCTAGTGGCTATCATGCGCGCGAATCGTGACAGGCTGCGGCCGATTCTGATGACCACCTTGACGCTGGTGGCTGGCATGTTGCCTTTGGCGCTGGGGACCGGAGCAGGAGCTGAGGAGCGCCGGTCAATTGCGATTATCGTGATTGGCGGACAGAGCTTGTCGTTAGTATTGACGTTGATTGTTACTCCGGTGGCTTACTCATTGTTTGATGATTTAGGGGAGTGGGTGAAGATGCGGCGGGGTGCTGGTGGAGCGTCTGGTGCGGAAGAGTCGCCGTTGTCCAGCTAGTAGCTGAGGTGTCGTTTAAGCTCAGTTGGTGATAGCATGTTCCCATGCTATTCACAAAGGTTTCCCTGCTGGCGGTGATGACGGCCCTGGCAGTTCTTGGTCAGGACTCGCGTGGTCAAATTCAGGGCCGAGTCACCGATCCCTCCGGCGCCGTTGTTTCCGCAGCCAGCGTCCGCGCCACCAATACGGCCACCAATGTCGCCACTGCTATTACTACGAATCAAACTGGTGACTTTCTGGTCCCTTTTCTCCTTCCCGGAACTTACAAACTCTCTGTCGAAGCTGCTGGCTTCAAACAATGGATTCACGACGGCATCGGCGTTCAAGTCAATGACCGCATCACTCTTAATGCCACGCTCACTGTCGGAAGCGCTTCCGAAGCCATCAGCGTCACCGGTGACGCTCCGCTCGTCGACGCATCTTCTGCTTCCCTCGGCACCGTGGTTGATCAACGCCGCGTCTCCGAACTTCCCCTCAAAGATGGCAACCCCATCATGCTTTCCAGCCTTAGTCCGGGTGTCATGAATCTTTCTACTGGAGGCTGGTCCCGGCCGTTTGACAACGCCTCGCCTTCCGCCATTGCCATCAGCGGCAATCGAACGGGGACCAATGAATTCACCTTGGACGGCGCGCCCAACACCACAGGTGCCGGCGGCAACGTCGCCTACATCCCGCCCGCTGGCGTTGTTGAAGAGTTCAAGATTCAAACCGCCACTTTCGACGCATCCAATGGCTTCGCCTCTGGTGCCGTGGTCAACGTTAGCCTAAAGTCCGGCACTAATCAGTTGCGCGGACAGCTGTACGAGTTCTTCCAGAACCCTGTGCTGAACGCCAACAGCTTCTTTAATAACCTCTCTGGGCAGCCCCCGGCCAACATCCGCCAGCACCGCTTCGGCGTCAATGCCAGCGGCCCCGTTGTCATTCCCAAGCTCTATAACGGCCGCAATAAATCCTTCTGGATGTACGGCTACGAAGGCATTAAAGATACCTTCCCGCGGGCTACCGTTACCGACACTGTTCCAACGGAAGCTGAGCGCCGTGGTGACTTCTCTCAACTCCTCAGCGTTGGAAGCCAGTATCAACTTTATGATCCGGCCACTATCACCGCCGCTGCTAATGGCCGCTTCAGCCGCCAACCTATCCCCGGCAACATCATCCCACCCAACCGCATTTCACCACTTGCACAGAACGTTCAGAAATACTGGCCTGCTGCAAATCTCCCAGGTACGCGCGACGGCAGTTCGAATTACACCATTCTTGTCCCCGACATCGACGACTTTTGGAGCCATGTTTTCCGAGTCGATCACAACGTCAGCGAGCGCAACCGTTTCTTCATCCGCGGTGACGCCAATCGCCGCCGCTCGCTCACTGAAAATCGCTACGGCAACGACGCCTATGGGACTCTCTACTTCCGCCGCAATCTGGGTGGCGGCGCGGATCATGTCTACGTTTTCCGGCCTAATCTTCTGCTGAACACTCGTTACAGCTACACCAAGTATTACGACAACCAAGACCCCCGTAGCATGGGCACCGATATTAAGGCTCTAGGCTTTTCTGATGCCTACGTGAGTCAAGTCAAATCCATCGCACCCAATGCAGTGTCCTTGCCCAATTTCAACGTTGGGGGCTTTGCGCCGATCAGTAACGCCGGTGTTTCCAAGGCCTCGCGTGACACCCATTCGATGGCCGCCAATGTTACCCACATTGTTCGAAATCACTCGCTAAAATATGGCTACGAACACCGCGTCTATCGCGACTACAGCATCAACCTCGGCCTAAATTCCGGTCGCTTCGATTACGCCGCCGATTGGACTCGTGGTCCGCTGGACAACTCTCCTACTGCACCACTCGGCCAGCCTTTGGCATCATTCCTCCTAGGCCTCCCCACCGCCGGCTTTCTGGATTTCAACGACACGTATGCCCAACAGGCTATCGTTTCTGGCGGCTACTTGCAGGACGATTGGAAGATTAGCCCCAAACTCACACTCACGCTGGGCCTGCGCTATGAAGTAGGTCGACCCACAACGGAGCGTTTCAATCGGACGGTCCGTGGTTTCGATGCCAACGTTATAAGCCCGCTACAGGCCGAGGCCCAGGCCAATTACGCACGTTCCCCCATCCCTGAAGTCACCCCTGCCAATTTCAAGGTAAACGGCGGACTTACCTTTGCCGGTGTCAACGGCCAGCCTCGCAGTTTATGGAATGCTGATCGCAATAACATCTCTCCGCGTTTCGGTTTCGCATATCAATTGGACCGCCGCACTGCCATTCGCGGAGGTTTCGGTCGCTTCTACGATCTGGATCGCCAGACAGTCAATCAGTCGGGCTTCAGCCGCCGCACTCTCATTGTTCCCAGCCTCAATAATGGGCAGAACTTTCTGGCCACTACCGCAGCACCATACCCAAACGGTATTGATCGTCCAACCGGCTCTGCACAGGGTCTGCTTAGCTTCGCTGGCCAAGGCGTCAGCGGGTTCAATCCGTATCTCCGCACTCCGTACACCCAGCGCTGGCAGTTCAGCATCCAACGCGAACTCGTCAAGGATATTGCGCTGGAAGTCGCCTATGTGGGCTCCAGGAGTGAGGATCTCCGCATCACTCGTGCCATCAACCCCATTCCGCGTCAATATCTAAGCACCTCGTTAACTCGCGATCAGGTCACCATTGATTTACTTTCACGTGCTGTTCCCAATCCGTTCTATCCCGCGCTGCCCAATACAAACCTTGCCACTACAAACACCACCCGCAGCCAGTTGCTGCGCCCATACCCTCAATTCACAGGCGTCTCCATTGCCAACAATGACGGTTATTCCAACTACCATTCCCTGCAAACCCGGCTCGAAAAACGCTTTTCAAAAGGCTATACCATCATGACTGCCTACACTTGGTCTAAGTTCATGGAAGGCACCAGTTATCTGAACGAAACAGATCCCAAGCCGGAATATGTGGTCAGCGATCAAGACCGCACACAACGACTGGTTGTAAGCGGTATTTGGGAAATACCAATTGGCCGCGGCAAGCGCTTCGGCGGTGCCATGCGAGGTACGGCTGATAAGATTCTCGGTGGATGGCAAGCTCAGGGTATTTATCAGTTTCAAGGTGGGCCGCCCCTTGGCTTTGGCAACGCTATTTTCAATGGCGACTTGAAGAGCGTTCCTCTCTCTGGAGATCAACGGTCCATCAGCCGCTGGTTCAATACCGATGCCGGTTTCGATCGAATCCCCGCCCGTCAACTTGGCTCCAACATTCGCTACATGCCCAGCCGGTTCAGCGGCATTCGCGCCGCCGGCATTGATAACTGGGATCTATCCGTCATTAAGAACACTCATTTCAATGAGCACATCTATCTCCAGTTCCGCGCCGAGTTTCTTAACGCCTTCAATCATTCGCAATTCTCGCCGCCGAACACTTCCCCTTCAAGCACTACCTTTGGAACTGTGACCGAAACCGCCCAGATGCCGCGCCTTATGCAGTTCGGGTTGAAACTTTTCTTTTGAGTGCAAAGAGTATCCGCCGGTCTAACATGCCCCTCTTTTGGCAAACGTCAATCCGTCAGACGAATTCTAAGCAAACGGATTTAACTTCGCCCCAACCTCGCGCACTCTTCCTGCGGCTGACTCAACGGCTGACAAGCTGGCCTTCTTAGCTACCGATCCAATGGCCTGGGCAATCGCGGTACCGGAACTTGTGACGATGGACCCCAGCATTGCCGCTGCTGCCACGCTGGCACTGCGGGCAATCATAGTGCGATTTCCTTCCTTCAGCGAACTGCAATATCGCTGGCAGATGATCCCGACTCGCAACGTGAGATAAGCGTTTGAAGTGCCTTCCAGAATGGAGTGAATCACGACGGATGACAGAGCCGTGGCACCTGGCACGTAGGCTACCAGAGATGTGCCGATTACAGTGCGGATGACTGGTTCAATGTGCTGGCTGACGTCGATATCTTGAATCTCGCCAGCCAATAAAACGGCGGCACCAACATTGGCGTAAAGGTGTGTCATTTCCCGCAGAGTGGGGCGTTGGTTGTAGAGATGGGCGATTTGCCAGACCATGCGTGTTTGGGCCACTAAGACAGTGATGGCATCCAGCCGGCCGTTTTGGGAAATTGCGGTTGTGAGGAATACCGTAGAGGCTTTCTGCTTTATGATGGCGGTGCTTTGGTTATCTAGCAGATTAAAGGCTGCCTGAATTTCTTCGCGGTTTGTGATGCGTAAACACTGGCCCTTCAGGTTTGGATTCTTTTCGAGGCGTGCGCCGAGTTTCTTGAGGTAAACCTGAAATTCAGGTGATGATTCCACTTCGGGTGGAGTAAGCGCTTTGGGCATTCGCAGGAAAATAAACACAGGGGCGGTTAAGGCAGCCGCGTAAAACGTCAAGAGTGAGAGCAGCACTATGCGGCCGAAGCCAGGGTTGATAGTGTTGGCCAACTGGACAACTTGCGCTGTTTGATTGATCATCACGATGACAGTGAAAGCGATCATCGCAATGCTGAGGATAGCCGCCAGCAGTTTCCATTGGGAATGCATCTGCTCCAGGATACAAAACCTATGGACCAGCGCGGAACGTCACCGTTACTATATTTGCCAATGTTTCGCCCTGTCGAATGACGATTTCTTTCTGGCCCAAACCAATTCGTAGAGGTAAGGGTCCGAGGTTGATTTGGTCTAAGCCTTGATGCTGACCTTGCGCCACTGGACCGGCTACGGGAACACTGACTCCACCAACCGTAGCTGTGGCCGGACCACCGCGAAGACCTGTTCCATAAAGGAGTAAGTAGATTTGATCGCCAGCGGTGGCCGGAACTCCTAAGTCAGTGAGTAACCCTTCACTCCGCACTCCTCTTGAAGTGATGCGGATGTAAGTGGCCGCGGCGACGCCTTTGCCATTCTGACTTGCACTGTAGATCCCGGGAGCAGTTACTGCCACCTGAACCGTTGTGCGTTGCGATCCAATGGCGATTTGAGCCGGACCGGCCGCTGTCCCGGTGGGGATGAGATACAGCAACTGAGTCGGTGAAACATAGTAAAGCGGAGCAGGGCGGGTGATGCTGCGGGAATCGGTCACCATCACTTGAAGGCCTCCCAGTGTAGTAGGCCATTGAGTGGTTGTGGCTGTGGCAGTAGCGGCTGCAAGACTGGTGCCGAAAGTGGCAACGATAGAATCGGGCGCAACCTCTCCAGCGAAGTTGTAACTTGCGCTGGATGCGGTGGCGATACTGGGGGGTGGGGGAGCTGTTGCAGCCTTGGCTGTGCAAGTGGAATCAATGACGGGTACATCAGGTGTTGATGGTGGTTTAGGCACAAACAGGTTGGACGGAGAAGTTCCAGTCATCCAGTTCCAAAGTAAGTCGTAGTAACTGTAAGCGGTAGCACCCGGTGCAGTGCGGTATTTCTTGCCGAAGAATCCATCGTCCTCACTCCAAGTAACATGAATGCCACAGTTCCGTGCAACAACACCGGGTGCTTGAGTAATGGCAGCACGCTCCAAGGCTGTATTGCGAATGGCCGTTAGCGCGGTAAGTTGGTTGTGCAACCCCCCGGCAATCTCTGCAACGGTTGCTTGAAGGCCGGCTTCTTCCAAATTTTCAAGCATCCCCGGATCTTGCACATCCTGCATCTGGAAGAAAGGCGTTGTGATGTGGTTCATCTCCACGTAGCCACTTTCCCCGCAAAGATATTGGGCTTGCGGATGAGCGGCAATGCAGGAATCGTCTTGGATAGCGTTGAGCAATGCGACATCGATTCGATTGAATTTTTCTGTCCTTTTGGCAAATGGCGGATCGAGGGGGTCGCCTGCTGGGAAGCCTTGTTTGCCATTAAAATCCGGATAGAAGGTTGCTTCCATTTGTCCACGCACGCGAGCGTTGGGGCTAACAGTTTTCATGCGTGCGGCGATGCGGTCAAGGTGGGTGCGGACGGCACCGGCTCCCGCAGAATCTCCACTAACTAGCAAATCAGTGGCTTCGGTGAGTCTCGGCATTCCTGTGACGCCGCGCTCTAAAGCGGCGAATGCTGCCTCGGTTATTGTGGCTCCTTGAAAATGGACACTGTAAGCCTTGGTGGGATCATCAGCACTGCGCAATGGAACGTCAGATTTACGGCCTGACCAACTATCGGAACTACAGTAGTTCAACATCACAAGATTGCGGTCTGCCAAGCGATTGGTTCCATTGCGATTCAGCAAGCCGGGTCGGGAAATGAAATTTTCTTCAAAAGTGGAGCTCATTTGGTGAGCGGTATAAAAGCCTAAGCCGCACCAACGCTCGCCGCATTCTTCAAATGTTGTGCAACTGCCGCCGCCTTCAAAGTGAATCAGCCAGCGGTTGGCGGAGGGGCCATCCGGTTCAGTGGCCCCAACTCGCGCAGGCCTCACATACATTATGGCTGGCGTGCCATCATTGCATACTGCACCGGGAGCGTTGAGGACGATCTTCTGCATGTCGCCCGAAGTTCTAGTAGGGAGCGCCAGACGTGGACGGCCGTCAGGAGTGTTGGGGCAGTAGGTAGTGTCCTTAATGTTGGGTATAATCTGAGCCTTGACGAAGAAGGTGGCGAAGAGAAGGAAGAATAGCGGTTTCATTTGGGGTTCTAACTTCTACTACGGATCAGCCGACCGATTTGGAAGACTCTCTGAGATATATTCGAATGGTGTCCTTGGAATCTTCCAAAACGGTCCCGTCATCCGTAGATAGAGAGGAAGGACTCCGTCGCGGGTTGAGTGAGGAAGAATTCCAGGAGGTATATGAGCGCCATGCTTCTGAGATTTTGCGCTTCGCGATTCGATACACGGGACGGCGCGAGATTGCGGAGGAGCTAACCAGCGAAGCTTTCCTGAAGATGTACCAACACCTTGACACGATCGATCCACCCCGCGCAGCCGCCTGGCTGACGGCGACCGTGAAGAACCTTGCAATTGACTATTGGAGGCGGGAAGAAACGGAGCGGAAGCATTTGAGTGTTCCCCGCGAGGCGATGGAACTTCCGGCAGAAGGGAGCTGGGAGGATATGCTGGCTCATCCTGCGTTGAAGCCGGAACATCGGGCATGTCTGACGCTGCAGTACGTTCATGGGATGGAGCGAAAAGAGATCAGCTCGCACACCGGGCTGACAGACAATCAAGTGAAGAGTTGTTTGCAATATGGGCTGAAGCTGTTACGAAGCGCGTTTGGAGTAAAGGAATGAAAGTGAATAACACGTGCCCGCGCCCAGACATGTTAACGGTGGTTGACGAAGGCGTTTTGCCGGATGCGACGGCCGCAGAAATTCGCGATCACGTTGCTGGCTGCTTCGTCTGTAGGCGACTGCAGCAAGATTTGCGGGAGTCTCCTTTAGTGGAACCCACGCTTGAGGAACTTACGCGCGTTCGCAAGCGGGTGCTTGGTAGAGGTAGGCCGTCGTCAGGAATTGTTCGCTATGTTGCGGTGGCGGCTGCCGCACTTCTGACTGTTGGCGGACTCTATTTTGCAAGACATTCCGAACCGCCAGCACCTGCCGTTGTAGCTGTGTCACAACCGGCCCTAGTGTACCGTTTGAAACTTTCACCTGCTCCATTGCGCCTTCCTTTCGCCGCTGCGTTGTTGCTTCGCGGGAAAGAAGAAAACGGGAATCAGAAGTACCTGGCCGAACTTGGCGACGCACTGAAGCCATATCACGAGGCACGTTACAAAGAAGCTTCCGAAGCCTTGGCAGGATTGTGCGAGCGCTATCCCAAAGCGGTGGAGCCCCTGTTTTATAGGGGTGTTTCGCGGCTGCTCTTGGATGATGCGTCTGGTGCGCTTGTGCTGCTGGAACAAGCCCGTAAGATTGGCGGCGAGGCTTTGAATGATGACATTCTTTGGTACTTAGCTGTGGCGCAGGAACGCACTGGACATTGGAGCGACAGCTCAGCACTGCTGAAGGCGTTGTGCAGCAAGGAAGGTGTTTACCGTGCGGAGGCTTGCAACGGGCTCGATCAAAAATGAAGATTCCGTTTGCCGCAGTATTGTTGCTTGGCATATTAGGCGGCGATGCAGCTGAAGCGGCATATCCATTACCGTTCACCTTTGACCGTCTAAAGGCTTTAGCCGAGGCTGCTCAACGTCAAGCTCCAGAAGTAATTCGTGCCGAATTACAACAAACCGCAACACAGGCGCAAACCAAGGGCGATCTACTTTCAGAAGCCTATATACACGTGGGGCTGGCTCTATTAGACGATTCCCAAGGTCATCATGCTGCCGCTGAAACATTCTTACGACAAGCGGGGAAATTGGCTGAAACAAATGGCGATGCTGCATTCTTGGGCCGTATGGCTTTGTGGTTGGCAAAGGAAAGGATCACAGTTTCAACTCCCTCTGCCGGAACCATTTATTGGGGACGGCTGGCTGAGAATGAATTTCGGGCTTCAGGGGATGCCCGGAGTCTAGCCATTACATTGGATGTACTTGCCGCTGCGACGGCTAGCGGACCTGCACGACGCAAACTAATTGATGAAGCTTTGTTGGCCGCCATAAGATCTGGCGATGCTGTTCTTATCGCCAAAATCCAAGCCAGCAAGGGGCAAGCTTTGCGTTTGTCCGGCGATTTCAGGGGAGCAATTGAGAATCTACGCGCTGCCAGTTCACAGTTAGAAGAGCTAGGTGAGCCCGGCGAGGCGGGACTTGCCTATTTGGCTTTGGCCCGGTCCTACTTAATGCACGGACAAGATGCAGAGGCGATGTTTGCTTTGCAACGCGGCGAAGCACTACTGAAGAAAATCGGCGATAACGTAAGCATGATTGCAGCAATGCAGCAAACCGGAACGTTTCTTGCCGCCATGGGGCAGCGAGACAAAGCCATTGAAGTTTTGGAGACTGTGCGCAAGTACGCAGAGGATCCGCAAGCTCCAAGGGCCATCCGCATGCGGATGGCCGGAGTGGCATTAGGTTACGCGAACTTAGGTGACTACAAAAAAGCCGCAGACTTTGCTCAGAAACTTCTGGATGACTTTCCCAGCCGGGCACCTTTAGCAACCTATTGGATTCTAAGTTCAGCGTATTTCCATCTAAAACGATATCCGGAATCGATAGATGTTGCGACGCGCGGGATTAACCGGTCTGAAGATCCGCAATCCATCACCAACCTTTTGGCACATCGATGGCGGGCGCGTTCTCTGGATCAACTTGGCCGATTCGATGAAGCCGCAAAGGATATGCTGGAGGCCGTCCGTCTGCAGGATGCCGTTCGCACAAAGTTAATGCCAGACGATGAATCAAAGCGCGCGTTTGGCGATTCGCTAGAACATTTTACTGACGATGCGATTGCTATTTTGTGGCACGCCGGAAGGCAAGCGGATGCCTTGACCGTTGCAGAACAATCGCGCGGCCGTGCCTTTTTGGACTTGATTGCCAGCCGCGACTCGCAACGGAATTCTGCGGACACAGTGCCGCATTCAAGGCTTGCCAGTAGTGCCTTTGCCACTTCACCTACTGCTGACCAACTGAAGGCTTTGGCGGTCAAAAGGAAAGAGTCAATTCTTGCTTATTGGGTGCATCCTCAAGCCACTTACATTTGGTTGGTGAGTTCAGATGGAAAGATCCACGGAGCACGCACCGGAATTACGGATAGCCAATTACGGCGGCTGGTAGACCGCGCACGTTCTTTTTCCTATAAACCAGATCTTCAGGCTTGGCGGGAGTTACATCGGCTTATCATTCAACCAGTTCAGCAATGGCTTCCGAAAAGTTCAGGATCGTTACTAAGTGTGCTGCCACACGATAGCTTGTTGCAACTTCCATTTGCGGCTTTGCTGGATACTACAGGCCATTACCTGGTTGAGCATCATACATTGCGGACAGTCTTCGCGGCCGGATTTCTTGCTGAACCAGTAGGGAACCGGAAAATGATTGGACCAATGGTCTTAATCGGAGCTCCAACAAATATGCCTTCCGGTGTTTCGGGAAAACCGCTGCCACAGTTACCGGGAGCGAAGAAGGAACTGGACGCGATAGCAGCGCTTTCGCCTCTCAAAAGTATGTTGATCACAGGTGGAGTTGCACTTGGAAAGCGTGTTTTGGCAGAAGCTCCGGCGGCAAGAGTCATTCACTTTGCCACGCACGCAATTATCGACGAAAGCAAACCATTTGAATCCTTCCTGGCTTTGAGTGAGCGCGGAAAGCTGATGGCTTCCGAAATTTATGATTTGCATATAACGGCTGATTTAGTCGTGCTAAGCTCCTGTCGAAGTGGTTCCGGGCAAGTCTCCGCCGATGGGTTGCTGGGGCTGACTCGAGCATTTCTTTATGCTGGTGCAGCGACGGTGATTGCTCCGCTGCTGGACATTCCGGATGAACCAACCGTGCGGCTTATTGAGGAATTCTATCGCCAGTATAATTCTGGTGCCACCAAAAGTCGCGCTCTGCGCGCAGCGCAGCTTAAGTTATTGCATGATTTACGAAGTGGACGGGTTCTTGCTTCTACTCCGGCGGGGTCAATGACATTACCAGAACATCCTGCTTTGTGGGCTGGGTTCGTGTTGCAGGGTTCAGAATAAGTTTCTTCCATCCGGCGGGTGCTTCCCGTAGAAGGTATGAGGCTTTCTACAAATGACATTGACAAGACGAAGTTTTCTATTTGCTGCTGCTTTAACCTCAAGTGTTGTTTCGGCGCAGAGACGCAGGAGAGTAGTTGTTACTCGGACTCGATTGGTTGTCCACCCCGGGCACCCGATTCTGCGAGCAGCTAATCGCAACGTTATTGTGCGAACTCCAGGTAAGACCGTGGTTGTTGGGCCACGGCCGTTGTTTCTTCCTATCATTGTATTCTCCGCTGCGGCGGTTGCAGTTACACTGCCAGCCAAGGATCGCTTATTGTGGCAGGATTCGGAAACCATCCACCGCGATGAAGAATGGGTGGAATCCAATTTCGGCGTTGACGAACGGGGTGACGCGCTGTACTTGGATATCAACGGCCGCGCGGAACTCGATTTTGCAGACGTAGTTTTCGAAAACGGTGAGGTTCAAGTAGTGGATTTCAACGAGCGAACCTACGGCAATGGAATTCATCGGCTTCTTGATTTTCCTGGCCGGCGGAATGTGAAGACAATCAGGCTGGTGGCCCGGTCGAAGAGCGAGCACACTACGTTTCGTGTCTACTTGAGCAAGTGATTAGAAGTTGTATCGCAAACTCAGTTGAACGTTGCGTTCGCCATTTTTACCGCTGACTTTCCCGAAAGTTGCGTTTCGTGGATTGGCATCAGCCCCGCCCCAATTGGGATGATTTAGCCAATTGAAAAACTCGGCGCGGAACTGAATACGGTGCTGTTCGTGCACTGGGAACGATTTGAAAAACGCCAGGTTCCAGTTTTGGAATCCAGGATTATAGAGCTTTGAGTTACGTGACTGCGTCTTCGAGAAACTTCCAAGCGATGGTGTTGTGAACAGCGGCTTACCGTCCGAACCAATGGTGCGGAAGAAGAAGTTGGAATCAGCCGCACTCTGGGAAAATTGACGCTCACCACGACCCAACGCTGGACTGCCATTAACCTCCCACGGCTGCGGATCGCTACTGCCAATTCCGGCGAAGTCTTCAGCCGTGGCAACGGTGAATGGGGTCCCTGTTTGGAATTGAGTCACTCCAGTGAGTTGCCAGCCACCAAGAACTTGCCGGGAAATTCCAGAGGCTTTATTGAAAAATGGGAACTCATAGACAAAGTTCAAAACTGCCACATGGCGGGTATCGGTATCGGAGGCACCCCAGAAATTGCTTGCGTCAAAAGCATTGTAGAGCCTTGCGCGAAAATCGGAGCCAGTATCCATGCTCTTCGATAATGTGTAAGCTCCTCCAAAACTCAGGCCTCGGGTGAAGCGCCGGTTGACGTCGATTTGTAAGCCATCATATTTGGATCTTGTGGCCATTTCGCGCATGTCGATTGAGGCAAACCCCTTGTAGGGGCGCAGTACGTTGATGTTGATGCCACGATTGGCTGGATTCTGGGTTGTGCCAAGTGCTGGTTGGTTCAAGTCCCGAGTTCGTTCCAAATGCAAACCGACGCGGCCGATATACGCCACTGAAACAGTTGTGGCAAATCCCAGTTCGCGTTCGACGGTGAAGTTCCAGTTATAGGCGGAAGGATTCTTGAACACCGGTTCGGTGGTCATGAAGTAGAAAGGGAAGCCAGCGGTTGTGGCACCACCCGGGCGATCCACTGAGCCGGAAGCAACCGAAGCTGCTGGTTGAAATGGTGGATTGCCACCCAGCAGGATATTGCCACTCATCCCTGGGCGCGAGAAAAATCTGCCAAAGCCGGCACGAATGGCCGTCTTGGTATCCCACGAATAAGCTAATCCGATGCGAGGTTGAATATCCAGTTTCTGTTGTTGACCCCAGCTTTTGCTGCCGCCGCTGAAGAGATAATCGAAGGTACCTTTGCCAGCAACATCAACGCGGCCGATAGCCTCCTGTGGCCATCCATTGCCGGGGATCACGACGCCGTTATAACGCTCGCCGCTTAGAATATAGCCAGTGCGCGGATCTTGCACAGCAGCCTTGCCTGGGTTGTAACGGGCAGGATCGAAGACTGCGATGTTACGCCAAAGGCTATACCAGAAGGGCGTTTGGAAAGTGTAGCGAGCGCCCAGTTCAACGCGTAGCTTGGAGGTGGGTTTCCAGGAATCTTGAACGAAAAATTCCAACATCTTGCCGCGGTAAGGAGTATAGGATCGCTTGCCTACTTCAGCATAGGTATCAAACAAGCCCAATGCTACATTCCCCATGGCCAGGCTACTTGTGGGTGCACCACTGCGTGTATCGGTAAACACGAAGCGGCCGTTTTGATTATTGGTGCCTCCAGGAACGCCCTGGATATTGATCTGGTCCAAATCGTTCTGCCCGGAATATTCAAACGAAACGCCGACTTTAATAGTGTGACGGGCTGCCACTTTGGTGATGCTATCAGAGTAAACGTAGATCGGTCCGGCGGATTTCGATGGGTAAGGACTACCATCAAGAGAGCCGAAATTCGATACGTTCACAGTGGGAATCTTGTCGCCAATTTCTTTGCCGTCTGGAAAGATATAAGGAAAGTTGATTCCGTATTTTCCACGAGCATAGTTGCCGGTTGTACGAAGCACGTCAATGCGGACGCGGTCCAGGCTTACGCTCACCAACGCTTCGTTCACCATGGTGGGGCTGATGGTCCAAATGTAGTTTACCGAGGCTGTCTTATTGGGCCGATCACTGATGGTTGGTGCCAGATCGAATCCAGTGGTGAAGGCCGTCGTTTGCTGGAAACCGTAGTTCATGTGCCGCACACGAAAGTTATGTTTTTCCGTGGGAATGAAATCAATTGAGATCGTGTCCTTTCTTTGATTCTGAGGCTGCGGGCGGGTGGTAATAAAGTTATTCGCGCCTTGTAAAAACCCGGGCGTTGGAGCCGGATAAGTGTTCATGAATGCAACGCCGTTGGGGCTAAGCTGCGAAGTGGGGATAACGTTGTTGGGAAATGGCCGACCCGTTGTGGGATCGTTTATGGCACGAACTCGGCGGAAGAATGGGTTCGATGCATCCAGTAATTCCGAAAAGTCACCCTTGCGCATTGCCAAGGATGGAACAATTTGGATGCTGGTGTTTTCCTGCCGGAAGCGGACCAATTCCTGTGCCCACAGGAAAAAGAGTTTATTGCGGGACGTATTCCATTTATTGGGAACATACACAGGACCGCTTATGTTGTAACCGAACTGATTAAACTTATTAGCCGGGCGAACTTGTCCAGCGCGATTGCGCGCCCAAGTGTTGGCATCCAATTCATTGTTGCGAAAGTATTCGTAGGCTGCACCGTGGAACTTCTGGCCCCCACTCTTTGTGACTACACGAATCTGACCACCAGCGGCGCGCCCGTATTCGGCAGTGTAATTGGCGGCCAAAATTTGCACTTCCTGAACCGTGTCGATATCGGGCACGCCAATACTGGTGTTGTTGCCCCGAGTACGAATGGCCACCGCGCCATCGAATGTGAACATGTTGTCCTGCGCGCGAGAGCCGTTGATACTTAATCCGGCAAGCGTGGATCCGAAATCAAAGGTCTGCAACGATCCTCCGCGGACTCCAGGTTTAAGTAGCGCAAGGTACAAAACATTGCGTCCGTTCAGCATCATGTTGTCGATCTGCTTACTCTCAATGAGCTTTCCAACGGTTGCAGTTTCAGTTTGGACAGATCCCGCGCTGGCTGTGACTTCGACAGTTTCCCCAACAGCCCCAACCGTAAGCGTGGCGTCAAGAGTGGCGGCTACGTTCGAATCCAACTTGTTCTGCGTTTTTACGAAACGCTTGAACCCGGGTGATTCAACAGTAACTGTATAAGTGCCTGAAGGAATACTGGAGATGGCGTAATAACCAGTGTTATTCGACGTGGCTCGGCGTTCCAGTCCAGTGGCTTCGTTGTGCAAGACGACGGAAGCCGCAACAACAACCGCCCCACTGGGGTCCTTGATGAAACCTGAGACTTGGGCGTTATCGGATTGCGCCAGAACTGACATCGAGAGTATGGCTGCAACTAGTACATTGGAGAGACCGTTGGGAGTCTTCATGAATCACCTCTGGTGGCCAATTGTATATCAATCGACGTTGAACGTTTTAGAACTCGAACTTTAGCGCTACCTGCATCACGCGAGGCCCGCCACGGCCACGGTCCACAACTGCAGTGATAAGGCCTCCGCCCAGGGAGTTGAACTGTTTTTCTGGCAGTTGAAAATTTGGACGATTCAAAGCGTTGAACAGCTCGTAGCGCAGTTGAAAGTTGCGGCGATCGCCGAAGCGAAAATTCTTCAGCATGGCAAGATTGACGAACTTCTGGCTGGGGCCATCCAGTATATTGCGGCCAGAGTTTCCGAATGTGAAAGGCTTAAAGCCATTAGGGCTAACCTCGCAGACAGTGCGCGAGCTGCAGCGTGGGACGGCTTCGAAATCGGTGAGGAGATACCAAGGGTAATCTATGCCGCGGCGCCCGACACCGCCATCGGGAATTCCAGTGCCAATGCGGTTGGGGCGCGACGATTCACCCAAATTGGTATCCACGTTGGCGGAAGTGATTGTCAGCGCCTGTCCACTATAATAAGTGGCGCTGCCAGACATTTGCCATCCCCCTACAATTCCGTTGCGCCAGCCACTGGCCTGCGGCAAGAAGCGGCGGCCACGGCCAAAGGGTAGTGGCGTTGAAAAGAGAGCCGTGATAACCTGACGGCGGTCGAAATCGGACCGTGCGTGCTCTGACTTCAAGTCCCGCGAATTTTGGGCTCCAGAAAATCCGCCTGTTGAGCTACCGCTGATTTGCGAGGCATCGTCAATTGACTTACTAAATGAATAGTTGAATCGTACGAACGAACCTCTCATTTGACGTCGTAATGATAGCTGCCCGGCGTTGTAGCTAGAGTTAGCACCGAAAGAATAATAATTGATCGTGTTGATGCCTGCAATGGGGCGAGGAAAAGCAACATTCCCCTGATATAATTCCAAAGACCGAAGTGGTTGATTAATGTCGTACTGTCGGCCCAAGTGGCTTCCCTTCGATCCGACAAAGCCCACTTCCATGGCCCAACCCAAACTAAGTTCCCGCTCTATCGTAAGGTTGTAACTCTGCAGGTCTCCTAACCTTGCATAGGGATCGTAGCCATTTGAGTTAGTGGAATTGCCTTCTGTGGCGCGGCTGTCAGGAAAAGGGTTGGATAGCGTTACAAGTTTGGTGTCCGAGGCAAGCCGGGTGAACGTCTGGTTCACAGAGAAAGGAAAGCCCGTCATCAACGACGTGCGGATTGGATTGAGTAAGTGGCCTGTAAAGAAGATGCCATAGCCGCCGCGGATCACCATCATTCGGCGCTGATGAGGTACCCGCCACGCGAAACCAAATCGAGGTGCAAAGTTCACCTTATCGGCAAAAACCAGGGAACGCGGGCGACCCACATCGCGTGCCAGCACCACCATATTTTGTAAGTTGAAACGGGCTACCCGCTCAGCCAATTGAGGCAGATTTTTATCGTCAGCTATGATGATCTTGCCCAAGCCTGCGTCGAAGTTGGAAGCTCGGTCGTAGCGATCCACCGGCGGCATATCGAGCTCGTAGCGTAAGCCAAGGTTAAGAGTCAACGAACGGGTCACCTTATAGTCGTCGCTGATGTAGCTGCCCAAACTAAAGGAACGCAGGTAGTTGCGCGTTGTATCGGCATTTCGGGTAGTGGATTGCAATTGGCCTAATAGCATGTCACCGATCGAGTGGTTCGTCCAGTTACGCTGAAACGTGAATGTGCCGCGCGCGTTGTCGTAGTATGGCTGATTGAATCGGACACGTTCCACATCCCACCCCCACTTCAGCGCATGCTTTGCTTTGATCCAAGTGAATTTGTTACTGGCTAGCAGAACTGTCACCATGTAGTGCGCCGGCTGTCCAGATGATGACCCGATGGGCAGATAATCCTGTACGGCGAAACGCGGAAACCCTCGCAATAAAGGGTCGTTAGTGGTACCGGTTATGCCTAGTTGACTGGCAATGTCCTGCCCTTGGAATTTTGCGCTTTCCCTGGTCGCATTGCGGTTGAAGCCGCCACGGACTTCCATGATGAGTGTCGGGCCGAACATATGGGTCCAGTCCACGCCCATCAAGTGGCGCGGGTCGTTGGTGTAGTTGGGCCATTGCCCCAATTCGCTTCCTGCAAATGGCGATGTGTTCTTGGCGATGCGGTATTGGTGGCGAAAGGAGGTGGAATCCTGCGAACTGAATCGATGATCCAGCTTCACCATGTAACTGTTGAACTGGTCGTCATCCTTGGCCGTTGTTATGAAGTTGTTGAACGGATCGGAACGGTTGGGAAGAGGGTAGTAATCCATCAACTTCAACGCAATCGGACTAAAGCGGCTGGCGGGAATGCGGCTGGCGGGAAAGCAGGCGGCAGCAGAAGTAGCGCTGCAGGTGCCCGTGGCGAGGGGATCTTTCAGGAAAAGCTTGGCACCGGTGACTGGCACCACCGATTGCGAAAAATCGCCTTGACGCTGGAGGGCGGTGGGCACACTGCCAATGCTGCTTTGAGTGAGGATCTCGCGGTACCCTTCCCAACTGAACATGAAAAATGTACGGTCGCGGCGGATTGGCCCGTGGAGCGTTGCGCCATACTGATTTCGCCGCAGTGGTAGTTTCTGTTGGTCGAAGAAAGCTCTAGCATCGAAAATGTCATTGCGGATGAACTCAAAAACCTCACCACGAAAGCGGTTGGTGCCTGAGCGAATCACCATGTTCATGACGCCGCCGGCCATGCGGCCGCTTTCTGCGGAAAAGCCAGAGACCTCCATTTTGAATTCCTGCATGGCGCTCATATTCGGCCGGACTTGAGATGCCGCACCCCGAGGATTGCGGCTGTTGAAGCCATCTACAGAATAATTCGTGGAGTCTGAACGGGCGCCGTTTACGTTCAAGCCTGACCCCTGACCGCCTTGTGCCATTGGAACAACCCCGGCAACCATCAACGCAAGGTCAACGAAATCGCGCCCGTCTAGGGGGATTTCATTGATCTGTTGATTGGTGATCACGTCCCCTTTGATTGCGCCGGATTCAGTATTGATCAGTGGCGGATCAGCCGTTACGCTAATCGATTCGGTTACCGAGCCAACTTGCATGCTGACGTCCAGCCTTTGCACCTCGCCAAGTTCCAGCACCATGTCAGTGGCTTTATGTGTGCGAAAACCTTGCCTTTCAACGGTAAGTTCGTAGTTGCCGGGGGCTAGATTGGTGATTGTGTATGAGCCGTCTTCGCTGGTCCCAATCTGCCGCATGCCATTGGTATCCACATTGCGAACGTGGATTGTTGCCCCTGGAATTGACGCACCTTTTGAATCGGCGATGGTTCCCGTAAGGGTTGCCGTACCTTGGCCGAACAGGCTGGCCACCAGCAAAGTGAAACATACGCAACTTAGGACAACGAATCTCACGAAGACACCCCGCAGTTGTATTCTCGATTATTGATTCAAGTGGGCGAAGAGTGCAAGCAGAATTTAGATGTTATTAGAACCAAAGACGCAAACCCACCGTGATAGTACGTGGTACATTCTGGGGCGCGGTAGGGCGTCCGAAGTTTTGGTTGCCTACCGTCCCATTTACGCCAAAGTTCGTTCTGTTGAAAGCGTCAGCACGCAGTTGCAGGCGGTTGCGGTAAATGTCATATAGATTTCCCTCATTACTGTAGAATCTCCAATGCTAGAAAAACCGCTCCCTGGCGGTCACGGCTCTGTAGAATT
>JAYUSZ010000296.1:0-9104 GCA_043755435.1 Bryobacterales bacterium
CAAGGTCATGCCCGTAGGAATTGCTCCGCTTGTCAGGGAGAAGGTAACGGATCCGAGGCCGGAGCCCGATACCAAGTTAAATGGGATTGTTGTGCAAACGGTATTCACCGCGCAGGTCTGGGAAACAGCTCCAGTCCAGACTGGTGCTCCTGCCCCAAGAATCGATGGGGAGAGACTAAATGCCAAAACGGCAGCACACGTTAAACGATTGAGCAGCAAGAATTTTCCTCCAGAGGCGACTTACTAAATCGCAAGGCCTCACAAAAACTGTTCGCTACCCAAGTATACTAGAAGTACTAGTACTCATATAACTTATTTGGATTCTAGGTCAAGGCTTTCCTACAAAATTGGACGCACTTACCGATCTCTTGCAGTACCGTTGAGCCCTCAGGAGTCTTGTATTCAAACTCAATGGTGGCCTGAAATTGATACTTTTCCTTGTGCATCATTTGGAGAACTTCAACAATGGGTGTTTCTCCTTGCCCCCATACAAAATTGGGACCATCCTTCATCTTCCGGTCCTTCAAGTGAATGTGAGTGACCCGGCTATGGTGCTTTCTAAGGAACTCAATGGGTGAAACATTATTGCCAGCGATGAAGTGGCCAATGTCCAGATTAATTCCGTTGTACTTTGAATAGGACATTGCCTGCTCCCAGCTTTCCGGCTTGGCGAATGCCTCTGGATTATGCATGTTGGCATGGCCATGGTAACCCACCATAACTTTGTGGCGTGCAGCGTGCTCGCCCAACCATTTAGTTCTACTCAGCGGAATTTCACAGGAAAGTGCTTTGGCTCCAAGTGTCTTTACCACGGTGAAGAAGTAATCCACAACGTCGTCAGGCATGGTGTCGATGCCATCCACCTTAACGATTTGAATCAGCACTCCGGCATCTTCGTACTTTTTCCGGAAACCCTTCACCTTATCCATCGAAAGACCCAAACGCCATTTGTTCAGAACTTCCAAGGCAGCCTGCTGTTCCGGCGTAGCCTTGCCGCGGATTCGCCCATTCTCAGCACCAGGGATTTTTGGAGCGTCCAGAAACGCTTCCACTGGCTGAGTGCGCAGTTCAACTGCACTCAAATTCAGTTCAGTCATGTATTTCAGAACATCATCCGCAGTTCCTGGCATGCCACGAAAACTGTAGGGAGCATTAATACCAATCTGCACGCCACCAAATTTCGAATTGGGTTTGGCTAAAAGGCCAGCAGTAGGCAGCGCGGCCAAGGCCAGCTTTCCGATGTCACGTCTTGTAATGTTCATTAGGTTATCCTTGCTTGGCGTATTGCGCCAACACCATTCTATCTCCAACCAGAATTGTAATTCCGCAACCATCGAAGGCATTGCATTCAGTTCACAGCCAGTCTTGCTAACTAAACAGCAACCAATTCATTGTGGCCTAAAAGCACCGTTCCGCTGCGGCTTTCCCCATGCGGATGCAATCGGGAATGCCGATGCCTTCATAAGCGTTGCCAGCCAAATGGATACCTGGGAACAACTTTAAGTAACTTTGAATGCCCTCGATTTTCGATTTGTGCCCAACCACATATTGCGCCATTGACCGATTCCAGCGGGTAATGGATTGCGCAGTTGGTGTTGCATCGATGGCCATCAAGTTTTTCAACTCCTGGCGTACTTCAAGGATTAGTTGGTCGTCCTCAATGATAGGGGATCCACCGACAAAGCAGCGCAGTAGGACTTTGTCTTCCGGCACCCGGTGAGCGAATTTTGTACCCACCCAAGTGCAGGCAGCCATACGCTTCCTTTCTCTTGCTGGAATCAGAAATCCAAAGCCGTTCAGAGGGTGCTTGATTTCAGCGCGGTTGTAAACCAGTCCAATGGTGATGGAGGAATTATAGCCGATTGACTTAAGCCCCTCAGCCGCTTGAGGAGCCATACCCTGGAGTAACTCGGCTGCTTGCCAGGCAGGGGTAGAGATGATCATATTACTTACCAGTTGTTCGCCAGAGTTTGTTTTTACAAGATAGCCACCGGGTGTCTTAGTGACGGAGTTAACGGCTTGATGACGCACTTCCACCTTTCCGGCAATAGCCCTTTCGATAGCATCGGTCAGGGTGCCCAGGCCATTCTTCATTGTCCGGAACAGCGTGCCGGTGGATGCACCAGTTGGCGCAGCTGCGCGGCGAGCTAAGACTCCCTTGGTTAAGCTGCCGTACTTCTTTTCCAGTTCGACAAACTGCTGCAACACAGCGTCGGCGCTTAACTGTTCGGGGTCACCACCGTAGACGCCTGCAAGCAGCGGTTCTGCTAAATAGTCGACCGTTTCCTGGCCGTAGTGATCGCGAATCATCTCAGCTACGGAACGCTCGGGCACCGGTCCCCTTGGTTTGCGGAAGAACTCAAGGCCCATGCGGATCTTGGTGCCCCAGCCCACCAGCGGCGTGCGGACCATGGGCCAGATTTTGGTAGGAACCATCATCATCAGGCCATCGGGCATGGGGACTAACTTGCCGTGTCGCACCATATAAGTAATGCGTAAGTGGTCATTAGAACCGATGACTTCCGATTCCATGCCTAAGTCGCGGATCAGATCGAGGGCGGCTGGTTTTGCGGAAAGGAAGCTATCGGGACCGCCTTCTACAAGGCAGCCGCCTACTGAGTTTGTCTGGATGACTCCACCAAGACGTGGAGATTTTTCGTACAGAATTGCAGACTTGCCGGCCTTCGAAAGGTAATAGGCGGCACTCAGGCCAGTGATGCCGCCTCCGATAATGGCTACCGGTGTCAGGGTTTGAATTCGCGAACGAAATCAACCATCGCTCGCACGTGGTCCACGGGGGTTTCTGGCAGTATGCCATGACCCAAATTTATAATGTGCCCGGGGCGTGTGCCCGTGCGTTTGAGCAGCTCATGCACTTTCGCTTTCAATTCCGGCAGAGGTGCAAACAAGGCGGCTGGATCCAGGTTGCCCTGAACAGCCGAACGATAGCTGATATCCATCCAAGCCTGGTCAATGTTAGTGCGCCAATCCACACCCATCACATCGCCGCCGGCTGCGTGCAGTTCCTTGAAGAATCCTGCAGCACCAGTGCCAAAGTGAATAACTGGAACACCCGTGGATCGAATTCGTTCAATTAAAGCGCGAGAGTAAGGTGCAACGTAGCGAACATAATCATCTGGTCCGAGCGCTCCCACCCAACTATCGAACACTTGAATGGCGCGTGCACCGCTGGCCACCTGCATGATGGCGAAGGGGCCGAGGACGTCCACAATTTTGCCCATCAAGCGACGCCACAGCGTTTCGTCCCTGTACATTAACTGCTTGGTTTTGAGAAACGTTTTTGAAGGGCCGCCTTCAATCATGTAACTGGCCAATGTGAATGGCGCACCTACAAAACCTATGATGGGAACTTTACCAGCCAGCGCCGAAGACACCAGTTTAATGGATTCGCCGACATAACCCAGATCGTCTGTATTTGATATCGATAGGGAATCGACATCGCTTGACGTGCGAATCGGGTTGTCGATGTGCGGACCTTCGTTCACGCGAAATTCCAACTTCAGGCCCATTGGTTCAACGGGCAGAAGGAGGTCGGCAAAAATGATGGCCGCATCGACGTCCAAAATTTCGATTGGCTGCAGGGTAACTTGGGCAGCCAAATCGGGTCGCTTGCAGATATCCAAAATGGAGTTCTTTGCTCGAATTTCCCGATAGGGCTTTAAGTACCGGCCGGCTTGCCTCATGAACCACACAGGGCGGACATCGGTCGGCCGACGACGGCAAGCATCGAGAAAGCGGCTGCTCATTGGCGCCACACGCATGCAACTTCTCCTTGAGGGTCTTCAAAAATGAAGACGCGAAAATGTTTCGGTTTACGGTTGACCGCCCAATGGGGGCCAAGAAAAATGCCTTTCGGCTGCAAAATCTCCATCATGAGATCGACGGCGCAACTCCTGGTCAACTTCTGTAATCCCCGCAAGGAAACCAGTAGACCGAACTGGCTTCAAATGGCTTTCAAGATGGTTTTTTGAAAGCATGCGGTCCAAGCATTTGGGCTTCTGGAGATCCCCCAATCCGCGGTTCACTTGGTCCATTTTGCGGATGTCCGTGCTACGGGCTGGGAGGTGGCTGTCCCATCGCATCCACACTGGATTCATAGCGATACGGCTGAATAGCGATGGCCAGTGATGGAGCTAACAACAAACTTACCACAATGCGTTTCATAGATAGGGAAAATTTTGTGGGTAAGGTATACCCTCCAATTATCCACGGGAGAATGCTGGTGAGGGTGGGAATCGGGAATGGTTTCGTGGGTTGGGTGGTTTATTTGAGATAACTATTTTATTAACTTGCACTTAGCGGAAACCTGCCACTTCGATAGGGGAAGATTGGGTTCGTTTTGCAAAAAACACAATATTTGAATGTCTTGAGAATTGGGGCGGTAAGGTTTGGATCGGGTTCGTTTTGAAAAACGGAGCTGCGTTCGGATTCGATTTGGTCGATGGCTGGCATGGAAGTTTCTTTGGTAGGATTATCGCATGGGAACGAAGGGAGGCCGTGGGTGAAAAATTGCGTAAGGTTCTTGGAATGTATTGGTTATGCATTTTGAATGCAACGTGATCGAACGTTGAAGGGTGTTGTAAAATGGCGGTTCTATCGTGTTGAAGGCCCAACTTCAGCGCAGCGCTGATGAAGCTGATCGTGGCGAGGATCAGGTGTTTGATGAGCTGCGGGAGATGATTGAGGAGCGCCGGAGTGCCAAGGCTACCAATTCGTGAAGCGCGCGTTTGAGGCGAACTTCCGAATTTCGGCAGATCAAGCTGTTTCTTATTCATGGATCACTCTCCTTCCAGAGCGTGCAAATCGCTATCCGGCTGCCGGAGGGGGACATCGCCAAAGCTCGCGAAATCGCTGAACGCAAGGGCATCGGCTATCAGACTCTGTTAAAGATGTATGTGCGCGAGGGCTTGTTACGAGAAGCTGGCGGCCGTTGAATTCTTCCTTGTTTGGCTATTGTCAAAGTTCCTGACTTACAACATACTGATCACAGCTTGCCATGCGTTACTTCGCTTTTCCAGCATTCGTTTTATTAGTAACGAATTTGGTGTTGCGTTCTATTCACGGGCCGGACCCTGTTCCCCAATTGCCTAGGTTGATGCTATGGGCGTGGGAGAGTCCGCAGGACCTTCGTTTTGTCCCGCCTGGAAAAGCTGGCGTTGCATTTCTTGCGCAAACAATTTGGCTGAACGCCGAAGGTGTTCGATCCCGTCCTCGACTCCAACCGCTGCGGTTTAATCCGGGCACCGATCTGGTGGCGGTGGTTCGTTTTGAATCGGAGGGGAAAGGACTTCCGGCCCAAGCGAAGGTGATCCGGGAGATTGCTCCAGTTTTGAAGATCGCCGGTATTCGCGCACTTCAAATCGATTTTGACGCAAGGGAGAGTGAGCAACAGTGGTATGCCGGACTGTTGCGGGAATTGCGTGAATCCATTCCTTCTTCCCTGCCACTGACGATCACCGCTTTGGAAGGTTGGTGTGCGGCAGATGGCTGGATTAACCACCTTGCGGTGGCGGACGCGACCCCGATGCTGTTCCGCATGGGGCCAGGGGAGAACCGTTCGCCGACGCACTTCCCGCCGCGAATTTGCGGGTCTAGTATTGGCCTTTCGACTGACGAGCTACCAGTGCGATTGCCGAAGGCGCAGCGGATCTATTTCTTTCATCCTGGCCCGTGGACCAAGCAGGCTTACGATGCGGTTGTGGCTGAAGCAGGCAGGTGTTTCCGATGAGAATTTTGCATGCAGCGGTTTGGGTGTCGGCTGTACTGGTGATTTCCTTTCCACTGGGATTGGACAGCTGCGCGGGTGGGGGAACATTGCCCGTTTTTTCCACGACACAGCGTCCGGGTGATGAGGGGCAATTTTTTCGAGGTAAGTTGGGAGTGCTTCGGCAATCTTACAGAAGCAAATACCTGATTGCGGCATTTCGCATTCTGTCAGGATTGGCACTCACTGCTGGCGAAATCAAATCGCTCTCGGAAGACCCTTACTACAACGGATACAAGACACTCACCCCAGCACAGGATCGATGGTTTGAAAATCGTTCCAAGCTGGACGCTTCGTTCCAGCGAGGATCCACTTATATGGGCACGAGTTGGGGGAAGCGAGAGTCGCTGCAATGGGTTGAGAATTGCCACGACGATGCATTTCTGAATGCGGCAAGAACCCTGGAGCAACTGAGGAAGAGGTGGGGGAATGGCGATCCGAGAACCTCGGCTTGGGTGGCGGCACAGGATCGAGTTTTTTCTCTTTGTTCAGGATCTGGATATATGGTTGACGGAACCATAGGGTTTCCTGATCCACCAGACGCAAGGATGGATCCGCTGTTAGCTGCCCACCGTCGGTATCAGATTGCAGCTTCCTATTTCTATACCGGGCAGTACCGAGTTGCCAGTGTGGCATTCGAAAAAATCGCCAAGGAGCCGGGATCACCGTGGCGCGAAATGGCTCCATACCTGGTTGCACGTTCGCTACTTCGGGCTATGAATTTCACCCAGGACCCTACTGCCCGTCGCGAATCGAAGGAAAAGTTACTGGCAATATTGAAGGACCCAAAACAGCAGAGGTGGCACAAGGCAAGTTCAAGGCTTCTCCATTTTTGGCAGCTGCAGGTGGAGCCGGAGGTGCGGTTTGCGGAACTTGGGAAAGAGCTGGTGCGCCCCTATGGGGATGATATTGGACAGGGTGCAACCGACTTCGCATATCTTTTGAATAAGCAGTCACCACCTTACGGGCCTTTAACCGAAACTCTGAAAAAAGATGCCCTTGCAGCGTGGATGATGTGCATATATGGGCGCACCAATGAAACTGCCGAACACGCAGCTTCACAATGGAAGAAAACTCACAATCCAGCTTGGCTAATTGCCGCTTTGATGAATGCCAAGGACCCCGACTTGCCTGCCCTGCTATCCGATGCGACGAAGATTTCCCCTAGTTCGCCGGCCTATGAATCTGTGGTCTACTATGCCACATTTAGGGAAGCAAGGCGAGGGAATAAAGAGCAAGCAAGGCAGTGGGCCGACGGAGCGTTGCATCAGAATCTGCAACGCTCCACACGCAACTTGATACTTGGAGAACGGACACTGGTTGCAAAAAACTGGAATGATTTTCTGACTCACGGTTTGAGAAGGCCAGAGCCGAAAATCCTAATGGGCGAACGCGGTGAATCACCCGCAAGCGGCACAGGGCTTGCTACCGGCGACGCTCAGGTGTTTGATGCGGACGTGATTGATGCGTTCAATAGATTGGTTCCGTTATCTTTGTGGATTGATGCGGTAAGCAATCCTATAGTGCCGCCACACATGCAGCTTCGTATTGCCAAGGCCGCCTGGTTGCGAGCGATTGTACTGAACCGGATGACGAATTCCCGGAATTTGATGCAACGGATGATAGAGCTTGAGCCCCAGGCGGCTGAAGGTGGAGCACGCTTTCTGGCTGCGAGCAATTTGGAGGAAGCACGTTTCGCTGCTGTTCATCTGGTGATGCTGGATCCACAACTTCTTCCCGCAATCCCGCGGCTTGGTGAACCGTCAACGGTACTTGGCAAGGCCCGATACTTCAACACTAGGGGCTGGACTTTTTCAAACTATCAAGATCAGCCTACGATATTGGACTTGAGTTTTCTCCCCGCAGAGCATCAGGCCGAACATGTTGCGGAGTGGAAACTGCTCCAAGCCTCAGAGAAATGGGCAGGCACCTTTTTGGCTAGAACTACCCTGGATTGGGTTGCGAAACATCCGAACGATCCGTTGGTGCCGGAAGTCTTGCATAGAGCTGTGATGGTGACTGGCTTTCGATCGGACGGTGGGCAGAACGGGAAATACTCCCAAGAGGCCTTCAATTTGCTGCATCGAAAATATCCGAAATCGCCATGGACGGCGCGGACCAAATATTGGTACAAGTAAGCTCAGCAGATGCCTGAACAGGAAACGAACCTTCGCCATGCCGCGATGGCCTTGATGGTGATTATGGTGGTTATCGCCGCCTATCACCGAATCCGCTCGCAGATGTCTGGCGAATCGCTGGATCGGACACGAGAGGGTTGGCCGCTATTGGTTGGGATTCGACTAACCGGCTTGGGTGGATTCGTAGCGGTGATCATGACGCTGAAAAATTCCTTAGGGGCATGGGCTTATGTGCCGCTCCCGGTAAATGTCCGCTGGCTGGGTATCGCGATGCTTGCGGGAAGTGTAACTTGGCTTAGTTGGATGTTCATCTCACTTGGGCGCAACCTGACGGACACTGTGGTCACTCGTAAGGATGCTGTCTTTGTGGAATCTGGACCCTACCACTTCGTGCGCAATCCCATGTACACGGGACTGTTGTTCGCTGGTTTGAGCCTTGGTGTGGCTTTGGCTAACTGGTTGATTGCAGCTTTATTCTGCTTGGTATTTGCGCTGCTGGCTCTGCGAACAGCCCGGGAAGAGACCTATCTGGTTGCCCGGTTTGGGGACCAATACAAAGATTATATGACGCGGGTTGGGCGGTTCTTTCCTAAGCTTTTCTAGCCTCCGAAGACGCGAGGTTAAAGCCTCTGCGCAGTAGGCAGTCTGGATGGAGCTTTCAGAGCTCCACTCGATAGCTGCATCCAGACGGGAAGGTCATCGAGGTTGTGCACTAGCCAAGCCTTTTGTTATACCGCCCGTCATTCTCAAAAAACTCAATCAAACCATCTAAGGATTTTAGATAGGCTGAGCACAAGTCATTGCCACAGTAATTCCTGACGGGACCCACTTCAATTCTGCCCTCCCTACTGTCCATGCTCACGGTATAAATGATGCGCGCGAGTAGAGATCCAAACTCTTTTTCGTAGGCTTGAATCGAGAAGTTTCCCACAATCGCAATGTCTCGTGCTTGGTTTAAAAGTGTTTGGAAAAACAGGCCACTGGTCCACCAGGTTGCTTGCTCAGACAATGAAATCGATGAGGACATATTTCAACTTTAGAATCAAAATCCAAATCGCTCTCGTAAAGCATTAACCCAAAAACGGCAGTTGAGTTGAGAAAAATGCGACTAGATGGTTCAAAAACATGGACTTGCGGTTACAAGAATAGTGAAATAGAATCACCCGAAGGGTGAGACTGAA
>JAYUSZ010000297.1:0-9104 GCA_043755435.1 Bryobacterales bacterium
TCAGCGTCGCGCCGGTACTGCATGAACCGGATGCGGCGGTCGATGTTTTCCGGAACTGCTCCGGGCAGGTAGGTGTTAAGGCTGCTGACGAAGTCATTGCCCTCCTGGCCGCCCACAAGCATCGTGTTACCCACAAGGTAAAACAATTGGTAGGCGAAGCCCTTGTCGAATCGGCGCTCGAGTTCGAACTGCATGCCATTGAACCGTGACCAGCCTTTCGCTGTCATTTCGTTCAGGCTGGCGTAAACATTGCTGTCATACGGCCGTGTGGCGACGCTGGAGAACTCGCCAGTGGGAAGCGGCTCGGCTCTGGTTGCAAACCAGATATAGGCTGGGGTTGACTCATTGTGGCGCACCCAAACCTCCTGGTTGCCGCTGTAATTGCCGACATAGGAGACGCGGGCGACCGTGTTCGTCATCACTTCCTTCTCCACGGTCAGATTCCAGTCCTGCACCCGGCCATCGGGCTGATTGAGGCTGCGGTAGTTGGACGAGGCGAATCCCCGGGGCAGGGTTCGGACGTCATTGATGTCAATTGCGTTTGCGCTGTTCGCGCCAGCCACGATTTGCGGCACGGACCGAAGGCCGTAGCTGGGAAGCCCATCGGGGGATTGCGCAGTGTTGGTGAGGCTGTTCGAAAAGGTCGCCCGCGAAGGCGTACCTCCCTGGGATGCGGCCCACGACCGGTAGGGTAACGGGTAGGTGGAGATGCGGTAGCCGCCTCGCATGACAAACGACGATTTGGGGCCAACACCGCCTCGATAAGCAAAGCCGAGCCGCGGCCCAAGGTTGTTCCAGTTCCGATTGACAAGAGCCTGCGGCAGGCCGGCTTCCTTCCAGGTTATGACCTTGCCGCCCTGCGCCTTGATCTGGTTGACCACCTGAGGAAGCAGTGCGCCGCTCTTATACATGGTGTCGAGATCGCTACCGATCACGTAGGCTCGATCCTTCATCGAGAAGCCGAAGAACGCGTTGTTGGCCTCTGCCACGGGCGGCCGTACTTCGTACCGCAGCCCGAGATTCAGGGTGAGTCGTTGCGTCACTTTCCAATTGTCCTGGAAGTATGGCGAATACTCTTTCCCGGCAACGTACATATAGTTACGGCCGTAGGCGCTGGCGTAGTTCATGGAACCGAGGTACATGTTGGCAATGTCGTTACCCGTGAACGGTGCCGCGATTGGGTTGACTAGAGTCGATGTGGTGTCATAGAGCGATGTCGCCTGCGTGCTCCAGTTGTGGTCCACGGTGGGAGGGAAGTTGTTGATGTCGAGTGAATCGCGACGGAAGTGGAAGCCGAACTGAAACTCGTGTCGACCCATGATCTTGGTGGCATTCTCCTGAATCTGGATGTACCAGGACGGGGAATCGAAAATGTTATCCCGGTAATAGCCGTAGCCGGATAGGCCGGTCCCTGTCAACTGCGGAACCGTGACCGACTTAAACGGGTTGGGCAGACCCAAGGCCGCTGAGTAGTCGGTTTTACCGTTACCGTTGCCGCGAAGCTGGTTGTCGCGCGTGACGCTCACCATCGTTTCGCTGAATAGGCTTGGGGAGAAACTGTGGACCCAGGTGCTGGAGATGGATTTATTGGGCGCATTGCGGAGCGTCCCGCCCCAAAGTTGGTCGAGCGAGATTTGGCCGCCGAACTGGTACAACTGTTGGGCGGAACTATGGGTGTATCGCCCGAAAATAGTGTCTTTGCTGGAAAAGCGATGATCGATGCGGGTGCTGGTGGTGCGATTCTTGGTCCAGTTGGGAGACAATCCCACCCAGTTAACGTCGATCAGGGGATTCACTTCTGGCAGGGTGGGTAACGGCGTGACCGCGAATAGAGCCTTTGCCAGCGGGCTGATGCGCCTGGGGTCAATCGTGTTGGGGATGCCGTTGTAGGCGAATTGCTGGCGCTGCCAGTTGGGGCCTGTTGTCGCGGGGTCATAGATTTTGAATTGGCGGCCCTGGTTATCCACCAAGCCGCGGAAGTCGCCGTTTCGCATCGCCGCAGTGGGTACACGCCATTGAAAGGTGCTGGGACTGATTGTGCGGCTGTCCTCCCATGCCGCGAACCAAAAGGTACGATTGCGGCCGTCATAAACGCGGGGAATGTAGACTGGACCACCACCCGAAGCCCCGAATTCGTTGCGGTTGAGGAACGGCGCCTTGGTGTAGGTATCCTGCCGTTGGCGGGCTTTTCCGATAGCGTTATTCCGATTGGTTTCAAACAGTGCTCCGTGAAACCGATTGGTCCCGCTGCGGCTGGACACAACAAGCGTTGCCGGGCGGGTGAATTTCGCCGAGGCGTTGTTAATCTCTACTTTGAATTCCTCAACCGCATCAAGCCCTGGCGGGCGCTGTTGGGCCCAGCCCTCCCACGATTCGTTGTGCTGTGTGCCGTCGAACACGAAGGCCATAGTACCCATTCGCATGCCGTAAGCGCGCATTCCTGCGTTGGAGCTTGTTTCGACGCCCGGCACCGAAGCGTACATCAGGCTGGTGATGGCTCGTCCATTGATGGGCAACTGCTCGATGCGCTTGCGTTCCAGTACATGGCTGAGAGCAGGGCTGTCGGTCTGGAGAAGGGGAGTGACATCCTTGACCACGATTTCCGACGCCGTTTGCCCAACCGTCAACACCGGGTCGACCGTGACGTCCTGCTGCACCTGGACCGTCAAGGTACCTTCGTACTTCTGCATGCCGCTGGACTCGACCAGGACGCGGTACGGACCCGGCGTCACACCAGGGAAAACATAGACGCCGGCTGCGTTGGTCTTGGAGTTTCGTACGGAATTGGTATTTGTATTGGTTAGGGTTACAGCGGCGCCCGGCACCACTGAACTGGTTTGGTCGCGGACGACGCCGCGAACGGTACTGTTTGAAGACTGAGCCCAGATCGTGGGCACGAGCAGCGTGAGAAGGACTGCGCTGATGCAAAATAGCTTCATGACTCTAAACTCCTATCCATGCGGGTTCGGCGGGATGATCATATCATAGCCGGGACTTACATTTCTTGGCCGTCTGGCATGATCTCCAGCTTCGAACTTGCTGATACAATACAAGCGCAGCCGTGAAATACAACTTCTTCCGTTTTGCTCCGCTGCCCGTCGCGCTGTTTGTGTACACCGCAGCGCTCCAAGCTGCCGAAGTCACCGTCATTGCGCCCGATTCGTTGCTGCTTCGCTTCGCGATGAGTAAACTGGAAGCGGCACTCCAGCGGCAAGCTCACACATTGAAATGGACTAGCAATCAAGCGCCTGACCAAGGTGCGGAGATCGTGGTCAGTGTTGATCCTGCCCTGATGACCGACATTGGCGGGGATGGTTTCCAGCGGGTCAGTTCGCGCAAGGACCTAAGGATCACCGCCGGCGACGAACGCGGCGCGATGTATGGCGTACTGGACGTGGCGGAGCAAATCCGCATTGGCACGCCTTGGAACAAAATCAAGGAACGCACGGTGAAGGCGCAGTTCCAGTTCCGCGCAATCAAGTTCAATCTTCCGTGGGCCGCCTACCGCACCAGCCCAGTTATCGAGCAGCACGATGCCACCTGCCGCGATCTCAAATACTGGGAGGCCTTCCTCGACATGATGGTTGAGAATCGCTTCAACGTGCTCTCGCTATGGAGTTTGCATCCATTCCATTATATGGTTCGTCCGAAGAACTTTCCGGAGGCTTCCCCATTCACTGATGCTGAACTGGCTGAGTGGCAGACCCTGTGGCATGGCATCTTCGCTATGGCGAAGGAGCGGGGCATCGAGACCTACCTGGTGAACTGGAATATCTTTGTTTCACCGGAGTTCGCCCGTGCCCACAACGTCGCACGTTGGAGCGAAAACTGGCGGCATATCGGTCCGGATGCCGAAACCAATGAAATCGTCGTCCGCTATACGAGAGAAGTGGTGAAGCAGGTGCTCGATGAGTATCCAGATCTCACGGGGTTGGGCATTACGCTTGGCGAACAGATGGGCGGCATGGCGCCGGATCAGCGGCGCGCCTGGCTGGACCGCACCTTCTTCGCAGGGATTGCCGACGCCAAGCGTCCGGCCAAGTTCATCTACCGGGCGCCGCTTTCCGCCGATCTGAAGTCCGGCGGCACCACGAGCGAAGAAAACGACCGCCGGACCCGGGCCCAGATCGAGAGTCTACCCAAAAACATCGCCGGGCCGGTTTATGTCGAGCTCAAGCACAACTGGTCGCACGCCTATTCTTCGCCCGACCTGTTCATGGTCCACGGCGGCAAACTCTCGGATGCCTATTGGAATCCGCCGCCGACCCGCCATAAAATTGTGTGGACCATGCGCAACGAAGACATGTATGTCCTACGCTGGGGACAGCCCGACTTTGTGCGGGCCTTCGTGCAGAACCAGCACAAGGATTACGTGGGCGGGGCCATCATCGGCTCCGAGTGTTACGTGCCAGCATTCGACTACATTACAGCACCCGGGCCGCACAAGAATTGGCGGTTTGCATTCGAGCGGCAATGGCTCTTCTACGCGGTGTGGGGACGCCTTCTTTACGACGGGGCGACGCCCGATAGTGTCTTTGCTGCACTGCTCGAAGAACGCTTCGGCGTTGGTCTGGGCGGTGACCTGCTAAAGGCCTGGAAACTGGCCAGCCAGGTGCCGCTCCATTTCGCTTCGTTCTATCGGGGCACATGGGATGGCTCGCTTTATACGGAGGGCTTTTCATCCTGGATTGATAGGGATGATGGGGCGCGCACCTTCTTCGACATTGACGCATTCATAAAGCATCCGGTGCTTGACACGAAGCGCTACATCAACATTGCCGATTTTGTGAAAGCCGGCGGAGTTGCCGGACCTGGCAAACTTTCGCCTCTCGCGCTCGCCGCGCAGCTTGACCGCGATGCCTCGGAAGCGTCGCGGCGAGTGGCCTCTATTCGCGCCAAGAAGACACCGTCGCCCGCGTTGGAATGCGAACTGACTGACATCAAGGCCTGGACCGCCTACGCACGCTACTTCGCTGAGAAGTTGCGCGCGGGCGTGGCTCTCGCCACCGCGCGCGCGAAGAACGACGCGAAGCAGCAGACGGTTGCCATCGCCGCCTTGGAGAGGGCATTGGTTCATTGGAAGCACCTGGCCGAACTGGGCGGAAAATTCAACAGGCTGCCGATTCCATCGAACTCGAAAGAGCCTTTTTCCTGGACGTCGCTGACGCCAGCGGTACAGAGAGATATTGAGATTAGCCGGCAAACACTGGGAGAACGAAAAAAGGACTCCGCTCCAAAGCCATAAATGCCGGGTGGAACAACCGGCTGTGTACCAGGAAGACAAGACACTACCCATACTCTGCGGTTTTGTGCGCTTTTTTCTGTGGATCACGCGAGTAACCGGCCCGCGCTTCTTCACGGCGATCTGAAAGGCAGGTGTCGGCGGTTTGCGGACAAAGCACTCTGGGTGGCCCTGATGGGCAAGGTCTAACACGGCTTGGCGTTTAACGAGCAGATCAGCAGCTTTTCCGTGGTGAACCACCGCAGGGTCGTCAAGCCGAAGCTGGAGTGGTGGTGCTCGTCGTTGTATCAGCGGAAGAAGGATTAGCAAAATCCACGGGCGTCTTCGATGGAGCCGAAGCAATCCCGGAATTCGGGGCGGTATTCCATTCTGCGGACTGCCGCCGTCATGCGGATGTCGTAGCCGCCGAGATTGAGCGATGCGAAATGTGGATGACTTCCACATCGAATGACTGAACAAGGGCTCCCGTAGCGTCGGTCACAACACCGGTGAGCGAGCCGAGCGCTCGGGCATGGGCCGGTACCGCGCTGTACAGCAGCATCGCGGCGAACATCGCGAAGGCGCGGAAAGGAACTGGTCGCGGTTAAATATTTCAACATCCAAAGACACTATTGCGTTATTTTGGTGGTGCTTGAGCAAGAGCGGCGGAGCGATAGCATTCGTAGTGTTGGCGTGTCTGGCCGGATGGACTTTTTCCGCGCCAGCTGGGATGGACCCCATCACATTTAGCGACGGCGCGGCCGGCGTAGGAATCGAATTCATCTTGCAGAATTCGGCCTCCGCCGACCGGCACCAGATCGAGGCTATGGTTTCGGGCGTAGCCGTTTTCGACTATAACAACGACGGGTGGCCTGACATCTACTTCGTAAACGGTGCCCAGCAACCGAAGCTGGAGAAATCCGCTCCGTCCTACTACAACCGCTTATACAAGAACAAAGGTGACGGCACATTCGCCGATGTCACAGAGGCGGCCGGAGTCCGTGGAGAAGGATTCGGTATAGGCGCTGCCGCAGCCGACTACGATAATGACGGAAACATCGACCTGTTCATTGCAGGCGTCAATCGGAACATACTGTACCGGAATCGCGGGGACGGCGTGTTTGAGGACGTGACGGAACGAGCGGGACTGTCCCACACCGGTGCCGGGCAAAAGCCGTGGTCTGTCTCGGCGGGCTGGTTCGATTACGACAACGATGGACTGCTCGATCTCTTCGTGGTCAACTACGTCGTCTGGACGCCGGAGAAAGATCCTCCCTGCACCATCGGAAAGACTCGGACCTACTGCCACCCAAAATACTACGAGGGGTTACCGAACACGCTTTACCATAACAACGGGGACGGCACGTTTACCAATGTCTCGGCTTCCTCCGGCATTGCTGCTCACATCGGCAAGGGCATGGGGCTTGCTTTTCTCGACTACGACCTCGATGGCAAACTGGATGCCTTCGTCGCCAACGACACAGTGCCGAATTTTCTGTTTCACAACGAAGGTGGGGGGCGTTTTCGAGAAGTTGGCTTGCGGGCGGGCGTGGCGTTCAACGAAGACGGCCGAGCGCTGAGCTCGATGGGCGTGGATGCACGGGACATAGATAACGACGGCAAAGAGGATCTGTGGGTGGTCGCGAACGACAGCGAGACCTTCCCACTATTCCGGAACTTAGGCAAGGGGTTGATGATGGATATCACCTATCCAAGTGGAATCGGGCGCCAAACCATGACAGCGACTGGTTGGAGCAATGGAATCTACGATTTCAACAATGATGGATACAAGGATCTTTTTGTCGCATGCAGCGGGATCGACGATAACACTGAGACGTTCTCCAATCGCAAATCCAGGCAGCCGAACCGTGTGCTAGCGAACCTCGGTAATCTTCATTTTCTAGACGTAAGCGCGGTGGCCGGCAAGGACTTCCAACAGCTTGGTGCACATCGTGGCGTCGCCTTTGGAGATTTCGATCGTGACGGACGCGTCGACGCGGTTGTGAGTCGCATTGGCGAGCGCGCCGAGCTCTTCCGGAACACCTCTTCCACGCAAAACCACTGGCTTGCCGTGCAATTACGGGGACGGCACAGCAACCGAAACGGAATCGGCGCCTTCATTCATCTGGTGAGTGCTTCCGGCGGCCAACAATGGAACCGTGTAACGACGGCTACGGGCTACGGAGGATCGAGCGACAGCACGGTGTTCTTTGGCCTTGGCAAGGACCGGACAGCAAAAACAATCGAAATCCAATGGCCGAGCGGCGTCCGGCAAAAGCTTGACAGTGTGAACGCCGACCGTTACCTGACAATCGACGAACCGCAGGTGCGCTAGGTTCGCCCGACTACTTCTTACTCGTCCAGCCCTCCTGCCCCAGGCGTAGTTCCCTTTCACCCTCATTAGTCCTGCCAAGCCGAAGGTAAGCTCTGCCGAGAAGAAAACGAGCGTTCCAATTCTCTGGCTCGACGGCGACAGCCTTTTCAAGACATACCGCAGCCGCTTCCAGTCTGCCGACGTGCAACAAAACCCGTCCCCATTCCGTGTTTGCCCGTGCTGAGGAAGGTGCGTTGCGGACTGCTTGCTCCAGAGGACCGAGGGCCTCTTCGGTACGGCCCTGGCGAAAGAGAAAGGCCCCATAGTCGATTCGCGGATCTTCCCGCTCACCCGGTGTGCGTCCGTTAAGCTGTACCGCCTTCACGAAATGCCGCTCCGCTTCGGTCGACATGCCGAGTGCATAGAAATTGAGTGCCGCAGCTCGATGGATCCTGGATAGCGACTGTTTCGGCGCCGATCTAAGGGCCTTATCGAATGGCTCGCGGGCCGATTCATAATGGCCAGCCGCATGGAGACTGCGGGCAAAATAGTAGCATGCCTCCTCGTCATTCGGAGCCAATTTGCAGGCTTTGCCGAGCGCCCGAACGGCGGCTTCGGGATGTCCGCCCGACGTGTTCGCAAGCCCCAGGGTCTTCCAAGCTCGAACGCTATCCGGCCATATGGCAACAGCGCGCTCCAAAAACGGCAGAGCGGCGGCTGGACGTCCTGCTCGGAAGTGAGTCAAACCAAGGTAATAATTGGCGTCGCCCGCATCCGGATGACTGTCGACAGCTGCGGAGAGTATCCGTTCGGCGTCTTCCAGATGGCCGGCCTCCAGAGCCAGTATTCCTTGCTTAGTGCTTTGGGCTTCGAGCAAACTGCTGCACACTATGAGCGCAAGCAAGACGAGGCTCACTGAAAAGCCTTTGCGATAAACATGCCAGGACGAACCATGCAAATAGTCTACTTTGAAGTGTCGCCACTTCGCTGATCCCTAAGGTCCACCGTGGACCGGGTACGGCCGGGTGACCGCTCCTTCACACGGCTCTGGTAAATGAATGAATTGGCTGAGCCGCGCACGGTAAGGGAGCGAATCTCAATATAAATAGTATTCAAGCTGCCCCACAATTTGTGTTACTTTGCGACTGATGCTGAAAGATTTAAAGAACAGTTGGATTGATGTTTCAGTGCCTGTTTACAGTGGCATGCCGCACTGGCCGGGAGATCCGGAAGTGGAGGTGAGCCAGCAGCTGATTGACGTGGAGGGTACGGTGGTGCACTTGACGTCACTGAACATGTGCGCCCATACTGGCACGCACATGGATGCGCCGCTGCACTTCGTGAATGGGGCAGCCTCAATGGATGCTTGGACTGCAGAGGCAACTGTTGGGGATGCGCGGGTGATTGTGATTGAGGATCGGGCGGCGATTCGGGCTGGGGAGTTGCACAGGCATGGGATCCGGGAGGGGGAACGTCTCTTGTTTCGGACGGCGAATAGCGAACGAAATTGGGCGGCGGAGCCATTTGATGAAAACTTCGTTTACATCGCAAAGGATGCTGCGGAATATT
>JAYUSZ010000298.1:0-9102 GCA_043755435.1 Bryobacterales bacterium
TTTGTCGTAACAGAACCAATCGGCTGAATGTAACCAGCAGAAACCACAACGTCGGGAGTAAGTGCGGTCAACACCGCGCTTCCCAACTGCGTAATCAAGTTAGCAGGCACGGTTACCCCAAGCTGCGTGGCACTTCCAAATGTGGTCGCAAGGTCCTGCCCGTTCCATCGGATTTTCACGCCGTCAAAAAAGTTTCTCCCCGTTACTGTCAAAGTAACAGCCGCACTACCAACCGGAATTGGCTTCGGTGATGACGATTCAATTACCGGCACAGGCCGAATAACGAAGGGCAGGGAATTCGAGGCTTGCCGGTTGGGATTGGTCACACTCACCTGAACCGTGCCCACTTGCACCAACGCGCTTGCCGGAACATTTACAGTAAGGGAACTGGTCGTCGATCCACTCGGGCTCAGCAAAGTACCGCCAAATTCCACCGTTGCGCCAGGCAGGAATCCAGTGCCGTTCACAGTCAGCGCAAATCCTGCTGACGTTGCTGTGCGCACAGCAGGGGTCAATAATGTGATGTTTAACCGCCGCACTGCAAAGTCAACCGAGTTCGACACAACTCCGTCAGGATTGGTAACCGAAACTGAAATCGTCCCGGCTTGAGCAATCAAGTTGGCAGCAATAGGAACCACTAATTGCCCTGCCGACGATGAGGTAGGTGTCAAAGTGCTGCCGCCAAAATTCACCGATGCGCCAGGGAGGAATCCTCTACCATTGACTGTCAAATTGAAACTCGTTCCGCCCGCTCCCGCGTCCGGCGGATCAAGCGCCGAAATCACTGGGTTCGATCGCACCACAACACTAATGGGGACCGAGACACTCCCATTCGATGTGCCGCCCGCTGTTACAGTAACCGTGTCCTTGTATGTCCCCGGAGCAAGGCCGGTGGTATTTACACTAACTGAAACCGATCCCGCAGTGTTTCCTCGCACCGCGCTCAAGCTCAGCGGCAAAATTCCACCCGTCGAAACGCTGAACGGAAAATTCTCGCCACTTGAAGTAATACTCAAACTCTGTGGTGGTACGGGGCTGAAAAAGCCAGGCAAGCCAGGCAAGGAAAAGAAAGTAAGCTGCCCCGGGTTTACTAACAATGCAGGCAACACCACAGCAGGAGGCTGGGTTGGAAGCGTACTGTACGAAATCAGCGTGCGCGCCAAACTCGGTGCAATAAATCGCGGTGCCGAAAAACTAACCGGCAACTCATTCCCATCTACTGGCCCGGCGCTCATTTGAATGGTCGGGCTCACTGTAGCCGATAGAGGCGTGGAAGCTAAGTAAAATCCAAAGTCCCAATTACTGGTAGCCGTGGCCAAGTCGGCACCCAACACTTCCCAAACCGCAACTGCACTTCCATTGGTAATCGTAAGCTGAGCCACGTTACTTACAGGCAGCCCCGCCGTCGCCGCCGTGGCCGCGAACGGACCAAATTCAGAGTTAGTCAATCGTGCAACCCGGCTGCCTAAAACTGCTCCAGTATTGTATAAGTCCACATAAACCTGCGCTCCAGCAGGCAGGTTGTTGAATCGTGCCACCAGCCGCGTTCCTTGATCCATCAATCCCGATTGCGATGCGTTGCCAACTCCAGGAACGACATTTGGAAAAGCCGGGTTAAAGAATCCAGACTCCGAATTGTAGATGGCTCCTAAACTGGTCTGCGATGCAAGCCCAATAGGCGGAGGCCCATCAAGACTAGTCAAAGTTGACGCAATGCGCGGCCGGAATGCTGTTGCAAACTCTTTGCGAAATTGCAAAGTGGCCGCCCGCTTGAAATTCATTGATACATTCTGCGGAAAATCAATGCCCGTCGGAGGCAGTACATCACCGCCGCTACCATCGCGCAAAGCCGTAGTCATGAAGTGCGAAACAGTCCCCAAATTCAAGGTGGCATTGTTGATTGTAATCGGCAGCGTCGAAGAAATGGTGCCAATCACATTGGCCGTCCCCAAATTCAACGTGCTGACTCTCACTCCAGTGAATCGGAATATCCGCACACCAGAACTCGTCCCATCAACAGGCACTCCATCCCAGACAATTGTTCTAGATGGTGAAGTAACTGTTTGCGAAGTGCCTCCAAGTGGATAGTAAGCCGAATACACGTTGCGGACGTTTGGCGTACTAGCCGATTGCGTCCCAGACCCGTAATATCCTTGCCCTGTTCCATTTCCAAAACTCGCGCAGGCAAACCTCTGAAGGCATAAGAACTGCGACCCAGTTGCGGGTTCATCCAGGAATACAAACGCTCCAGCGGCCGCATAGGGGCTGGCAGCAGGCGCAATGAACCCAGTGTTCACTGGAGTCGTAATAAATGCATTCGACGTCAACTGAAAGTTCGTCTGAGGACTCTGTGAATTCACAGCCGCTGGAGTCCCGCCCGTGCACGTCAAAACAATATCGCTCACAAGTTCAGTCACGCCAGTTTCTCGCAACAGCCTGGGCGTAGCGCTGGCAGTGCACGTGAATGGGTTCACGGGGTTCAGAAAGTTGAACAGCGTTCTTGGATCCGTAAAAATACCGAAGCGCGGCACTAACCCCGTCACACTTTCTGGATCTGCCGGTACAATAGTGAAATCCACTTGCGGTGTCGGGTAGCTCCCACCGGGTACTGCGCTTGATGAGTAATAAAATCCAAAATCAAAGTTCGTCGATGCCAGCGGATCCGCAATTAGTATTTCCCAAACTGCCGTTGCCGTCCCCGAAGTTACTGTTAATTGCGCAACGTTAGAAACTGGTAAGCCGGCAGTTGCAGGCACAGCGCTAAATGCCCCATTCTCTGTTGCTGTTAAACGTGCAGCATTCCCAATGCTATTAGCACCAATATTGTTCAGATCAACGAACACTTGAGTCCCCGCAGGGATGTTCTTAAACTTAGCCACCAGCCGCGTACCTTGCGTCGCCAATCCGGCCAAATTGTAAGTCCCAATGTTGGCCACACTAGGAAAAGCCGGATTATAGAATCCTGTTTCTGAAGTATATGCTTGCCCGGGAGTATTCTGGGCTAGGGGCGTCGGCACTGCTACTGGGGGATCTGGCAGGCTCGGAGGCAGGGTGCGCGACCTAGCCATAAACGCAGTTGCAAACCCTTCACCAAAGCGCAGGTTTACCGCTTTTTGAAATGCATTTACAGCACCCAACTGAAAAGGTGCACCGTTGACCAAACTGACTGCATTCGCAGCGTCTCGTACGTTTGAAATCACAGCAGAAGACACAGTTGCCACCTGTGCGGTGTTGTTGTTAAGTTGCAAATTGGCAGGCGGATTCTGAATCACAAGAGCAGCAGAAACAGCCGCATTCACCCCGGCGCCTGCTGTATCAACTCGAACATTAACAACTCGAAAAGTCCGGGTGCCCGCTCCGGGTCCGTCGAATGGAATCCCAATGAAAGTGATGGTATCCCCATTGGTGACCACTCCTGCATATACGTTGCGATTATTTGGACTGCCAGGCGATTGCACTCCCGAGCCATAATATCCAGTTCCTCCGCCGTTTCCAAATCCTCCACAAAACCCTGTGATTGTGTTATCACAAACGAATTGGCTATTTGGCGCAGGTTCATCCACCAAGAGTAACGCACCGCTTCTTTGTACAGGAGTTCCTCCAGTTGTCAGCCCAATTATTGGAGTTGTTACAGGAAGTGTGTAGATTAGGCTCAGATTCACTTGCGGTATAGAAACTCCTGAAGGCGTCGGATTGCCACCTGTACAAGTAAGCAGCACATCACCCACCAGTTCAGTCGACCCAGGGATGCGTACCGCGCGTTGCACGCCGGACGTTGTGCATAAAACTGAAGTGGCTGCTAAGGGGTTGGCCGAGACGCTGAAATTGTCAATAAAACTGGTGAAATTCAAACTTTGACCAACAGGAACTGTGTTCGCAATCTGATATCCAACGGTAATCGCTGCAGCTCCAACGGAAAAATCAGGATGCGTAGTGCAATCCACTACGCCAGTTGCTGCCACAACAAAGCAAAAATTATTCGATGTTAGGCCCGCGCCTGAGAATGTGGTGAACGGCGTCCCGAAAGCCACAGTATCAATCGTGGACCCAACATAAACATTAATGCCTTGTCGCAGCGCTATGCGGTACTCAACGCTGGCTGAAATTCCCGGCCCAAAAAGTGCCAAGTCGTAAGAATAGTTAATCGTGGAAATCCCATTCGTCAAACTCAAAGTTTGAGGCCCATATGTGTGCAATCCGCGAAGGATGCCTGGAAAATTGAGAAACGCAAATCCATTATGAAGTTCCGTCCTGAAAGCACCAGGATTTCCACCTGCAGCCGTTTGCGATCCACTAAAACTTTGACCGGCAATGTTTACAGCTGACAACTGGCTAGCTGTCCAATCCGCAGGTTTGAAAGTGTCATCGGAAATAGTCTGCTGCCCAAACCCAAGCTGTACAAACACCCCAAGCAGCACTAAACAACTCCGCAGCGCCCGCATTAGTTTCCACCCCGCGTCGCCACAAACGTAATTTGTGGTTCATCCTCATCGCCGCTCACCAGCCACACTGTGCCATCTTTCAAAGAATTCAACCGGAACACGCTATTGCCGCTCATCCTCGTAAGTTCCCCTGGCGTGCAAGAACATTTCAGCATCTTATTCGTATTCGCTTTCAAATCACGAATAACCACACCACCCTCTTTCAACAACACCACTAAACGGCGGCCATCTGCGGAAACGGCAGCCTTAATTGGATTAACCATGTCCTGTTGTGCAGTCATGTGTGTAGTGAGTTCTAGCGCCTGTCCGTTTCTCACCAAAATCACTTTCGTGCCATCCACCGCAACAAAATCACTGCTGCCCGCCAGAAACCCAGCTTCCATTGCCTCGCTTGACGGAAAAAGCAACTTCTTACCCTGCTCTGCCGTATATCCATACAAGCCTCCGTCCAAGGAAGCAAGCACCGTTCCAGCCGCATCATCAACCGCCAGCGCCCCAGGCTTTCCATCCAACGCAAATTCCTGCACCAGCCTTCCGGCCCCCGGCAGTCCCTCAAAAATCTGAATCCCGTTTCCCTCTTCAAAGTAAAGCGCCGCCACGCGTCCCCGCGCACTCATCACAATCCTCGAAGGGTTCACTTTCGCTCCCACCAATTCCGCTGAACCGGCACCATCCACAATCAACACCCGGCCATCGTTAGCAGCAACGCCCAGCGCAAACGTCCCTTCCGGCGACCCCACTGCTAACGACAAATCCAGCTCGACTTTATCCCCCATCAGTGCCGACATCGGGATCCCCGTAATCGGCCGCAATGCCCGCGCCTCTCCATCGAAAATCCAGCCTAGCCATGGCACTCCCGTCGTCGAAAGGTTCGATTGCCCCGCGGCGATTCCCGCGGCGAATAACATAGCAGTTAGTGTCCGCATAATCATTTTGTTGACTCCTCTAACGCCCAATCACTACGCCAGTTCCAGGGGAAATTGTTGTCGATTGCGCCGTTGGTGTGGACGAACCACCACGTGTTGCAACCACGCCAATCACAGCCGCCCCAGCCGCAACCGCAACCACCGTCCATACCTTTGCCGATGTGCTCATTCCCACACCAGCTCCGGAAATATTCTTCATGTGGATCGTTGCATTCGCCGTCTGCCCATTACTTTGAGCACGAACCTGAATATTCAAATCGCCCTTAACAGTGTTTGGTTGAAAGCCATTTCCCACTGCCCGCCCTTCGGCATTGGTTGTTACCGTCAGTAACTTCGATCCACCTTGAAAGGTACCCGAAGCTCCATAGTTAGGAAGAGCGAATGTTACCAGTGCTCCACCCACTGGACGATTGTTTTCGTCCTGCACTTCCACAATAGGTTCGCGCGCAGTCCGCTGCTTAATATTGTTAGTCGCGCCCTCGCCTTCAATGATGATGATCTTCAATCGAGGCGCATCTTGCGCAAGCAGCGGCACAGTAGTTCCAGTACACAATAGGACTGTTGACATGAGCAACGCTATATAGGCATTAGGGGAATTCAGCATAATTGTGTAAAACCTTGATCTCAAATGACTACAACACAATTGAGCAAGCATTCGCAACCGTCAGCTTTCGCACCCACAATGGGTTCCCGCCCTGCGCTGCTCAATTTTGTTGGTCGATTCTCACCCTTTAGCAATTGGAATCTTCAAGCTAATTTCCTCAGCCAAATTTCATTGGGCCATTTGGAACGCTTCCTTATCCTTATGCGTATTTGCTGTCCCAAAAGTGCCAACAAATCTAAGTTCCTCCAGCGCAGCCATTCGAGACAGTTTATTGCGCCTATACTCTTAGGTATAAGAGGATTTTGCCAGCTAAATTGATTTTGACCCTCGAACTGGCTTTTACGCGCATTCTAGAGTGAGGGTGAATAAATCATCGCTGACGGATCGATTTTGTACGATAAGTTGAGGTAGATTATGTTTCTTAAGCCTGTTTCCGTTCTTGTGACTGTGGCAATCCTGTCTGCATTGCCAGCAAAGGCCCAATTGAGTGCCCGTCAGTTGTTCTACGACGACGGAGCCAAAAAAACAGCTTCCCCTGCAAAACCGGCAGAAGTGAAGCCCTCAGAAGTAAAGCCGGTCGTGACGCCTCCTCCTCCCAAACCAAAGAAGGTCGTTAACACCAAAAAGGCAACGCCTCCGAAAGTAGAGGAGCCGGAACGCGTCGAACGAATCAAGCCGATGGACCCCAAAGACGGTCCCCCGCTAGCAACCGTTCAGTCCAAGCCCCTCGGAATTCGCTACAGCATCCTTAAGGAAGTGGCTGCTGATGAGTGGCTCGAAGTTGACGCCGATTCCGGCTTTCGTAGCGGAGATCGTATTCGCCTCCAAGTGGAAGGCAACCAAAACGGATATATGTATATCTTTTCTAAAGGAACCAGCGGAACCTGGAAAACACTATTTCCTAGCGAGGAGGTTGACGACGGGGACAATCGCGTCAGACCGCGCAGGCCAGTGCTCTATCCAAACGAAAATCAAGCCTTCCGCTTTAACGACAAACCTGGTGTTGAAGAAGTTTTTCTCGCCTTCTCTCGCAATCCAGACGAGGATTTCGATAAGTTGATCTATGACGTCAATCGCGGCTCTACAACGGCCAAGCGCATGATGATTGCCGGCGGCAAGCCAATAAAGGATTCCATGATCGAAAGGCTGAAAGTGCAGCCCCGTGATTTGATCATTGAAACCATCAAGGAAAAACCGGTTGCCAGCAACAAGCCTAAAGCCGGTGCTGCCGATCGCATGAGTGAAACCGCCGTCTATGTCGCCTCTCCAGACCAGGGACCTAACGCCAAGGTGATTGCCCAAATCAGGCTAAAACATGACTAAGTTGCTCCTCTTCGTCATGCTCGCCGCAGCAACGTTCCCCGCCGAGCAAAATCAATGGATGGACATCTCTGTTGAACGGTTGTTAGGACCCAACTGGCGCGCCATCGATCCGTCCCTTGTGCTGAACAAGGATGATTTAATCCGCTTTCGATTCCGCTCCAACTTCGATGGCTATTTGTATGTCATCAATCGAGGCTCCAGTGGTAAGGAATTGTTGCTATTCCCTTTAGAACAAACCGGAACTTCAAACCGAATCCAAGCTGGTCGCGAATATTTGATTCCCAGCCTGGTCACCTCCGCAAATTTCCGGATCAGTGGTCCTGCCGGTTACGACTCCGTCTATTGGTTAGTAAGCCCGGTTCCACTCTCCAACCCTCCAACCCTTCCTCAGGCTGCTGATGCACTTCCAGATAATATCAAGCCCAGTCGTCCTCCCAAACTCACTCCCCGCTGCGACCCTGCTCAAATGCAAGCTCGCGGACTTTGTCTTGATAGCGACGCTGGACCCCGAAATGTTGACGACCTCTCGCAAGTTCCCAATTCCATCACCAGCACCCCACAACTGAAATCACGCGATATCACAATCATTCAAAGAAAAGACCGCACTCGACTTTCCGCTGGAACTTCTCTCGGTGGTCCACTAGTCTATGAATTTCGTTTAGCTCATAAATAGTTGGAATCTCGTCCTTATTCGCGGGATCATTCCGCAATATACTAATAGAACCAATTCATCCATGGCTAAAGACGCGATCTTAGAAGCAGACCTCGGCGGCACTCCCATCAGCGCGGAAGAACTGTCGGTGATCCCCGACTTCTCAGCCATTCGAAAAGAAATTTGGGGTAAGTTCCCCGGTGCAATTGCTAAGAAGACTTACAAGCCCGGTGAAATCATCATGCGCGAAGGGGAAAACGGCACCACCGCTTTCTATGTCCTTTCCGGCACAGTCGACATCTACATCAACAGCCCTATTGCTTCTGCCAAATCCAAGCAGGGCAAATCCAAGAGCCTGTTTAAAGGCTTTTCCAAAATCACCAGTTACTTGAAAGGTGTGCCCGATCGCGATGAAAAAGGCCGCACCGTTCGCTCCCATATTCCTGTCGACGCCTCGGTCGATCTGCCAATGGATAATCCGATTGCCACCATCGGCCCCGGCGAACTAATTGGGGAACTGGCAGCTTTGGCCGCTCTCAAACAGGATCGTCTCAAGCGCCCCAAATTCTATCCCCGCTCTGCAACCGTCCGCGCGCAGACAAATGTGGAAATGCTCGAAATGCTACCCAACATTTTGAACAATGTTCTCTACAATGCACCTGCCTTCAAAGACAAGCTCAACAAGAATTACCGCACGCGCGCCCTCGATGTCCATTTCCGCTCCGTCCCCGTCTTCCGCAATGTGAGTCAGGAATTTTTAGATAAGCTTCGCGACCGCGTGGAACTGGTCGATGTAATGCCCGGCCAAGTAATTTGCAAGCAGGGCGATGTGGCCGACGCGTTCTATCTGGTCCGGCTTGGATTTGTGAAAGTGGCCCAGGATTTTGCTGGCGGCGAATTCGTTCTTACTTACTTATCACGTGGATCCTACTTCGGTGAAATGGGCCTTCTTCCCCCGGCCTTTCGCGTCCGGGCCAAAGGCAACCAGCCCGGTCAAATCTCCGAAGGCGTTCTTTCGGCCGACCCCTTAATTTGCGGTCGAGCACCAGACGGCGATCGCGGGCTTGCAACAAATTGGGACGATTATATCTCACGCGAACATTTTCAAATGGCCGCCGAAGGCAAACAGGTGCGGGTTACGCGATTACCGTCGGG
>JAYUSZ010000299.1:0-24361 GCA_043755435.1 Bryobacterales bacterium
CCCATGAAAACTTATTTCCCGCCGATCGCTGCCAAGCACTCGCACAAGATTTCCATCCACGGAGAAACCTGGACCGACGATTACTTCTGGCTTCGCGAGAAGAAAAACCCTGAAGTAATTCGCTACCTCAACGCTGAGAACGAATACACAGCACACTTCATGAAACCCTTTGAAGGTCTGGTGGAGAAGCTCAACCGTGAAATGGTGGGTAGATTGTATGAAGACGATCAATCAGCCCCTGTTCGGGTGAGTGAAAACTACTATTATTCTAAGCATAAGAAGGGCTTGCAGTATGAAATCTACTGTAGAACATTAGGCAGCTTGCACGCTCACGAACATGTAGTTCTGGACGTGAACGAATTGGCACGCGGCAAGAAGTATATGCGGGTCGGGGATTTTGAAATCTCGCCGGATCAGGGCTTGCTAGCCTACTCGTCAGACACCAAGGGGGATGAACTTTTCACAATCCGGATTAAGGATCTTTCCACTGGATTGTTGCTGCGGGACAAGATTGAACTGGCCTACTATTCCATGGCTTGGTCGGCGGACAACCGGAGCCTTTTTTACACAAAAGTAGACTCGGCACTTCGCCCCTATCAGGTGTGGCGACACGTTATTGGAACGACAGAGGCAGACGATAAACTCATTTGGGAAGAAAAAGATGAGCGCTTTACTGTTGGCGTTACGGCAAGTAAAGACAGGCAGTATATTTTCATTGAGATTCACAGTATGTTGACCTCCGAGGTCCGGTTCCTTGACGAGGGTGGTTCTAGTACTGAGCTGAAAGTAGTTGAGCCACGCAAACAAGGTGTGGAATATGACGTTGCGCATCGAGCCAGCACTTTCTATGTTCGTGTCAACGACAAAGGCCGCAATTTCCGGCTGGTCACCGTTCCTGCTTCCAATTGTTCAAAGCGGAATTGGAAGGAATTGATTCCCCACGACCCGGCCGTTTGCATTGAGAGTGTGGATGAATTTCAGGACCATATTGCTGTTGAAACCAGAGAGAATGGGCTTCAGAAAATCCTGATTCACAACTGCAGAAGTGGAGTTTCTCACAAAGTTCGATTCACGGAACCCACCTATAGTGTGAAAGTTGAATCGAATCCTGAATTCCATTCCAATACGCTGCGGTTCATTTATGGTTCGCTGATCACCCCACCGACAGTGTTCGATTACAACATGAATACTAGACGCAGGGAGTTGAAGAAGGAAGATCGTGTTCGTGGAGGTTATGCCAAGGAAAACTACAGAACGGAGAGGGTATTTGCTTCTGCTCCTGATGGCACCAAGGTCCCAATTTCTCTGTGCTACCGAAAAGATGTGAAGCGGGATGGCAAAGCACCGGCGTTGCTATATGCATACGGCTCCTATGGCTTCAGCCGGGACGTTGAGTTCAGCCCTGGCCGTTTGAGTTTGCTTGATCGTGGGTTCGTTTTTGCAATCGCTCATATCCGTGGTGGAGCCGAAATGGGTGAGACTTGGCACGATTCCGGCAAGCTACTAAAGAAGAAAAATACATTCACAGACTTCATTACATGTGCTGAGTATTTGATTGAAAAGAAATATACTTCCACTTCCAAGTTAGCCATTCAAGGAGGGAGTGCCGGTGGTCTACTGATGGGCGCAGTCCTAAACATGCGCCCCGACCTTTTCAACTCGGCTGTTGCCATGGTTCCGTTCGTCGATGTGATTAGCACAATGCTCGATGCCTCACTACCACTGACGGTTGGTGAATATGAGGAATGGGGCGATCCCAACGTGAAGAAATTCTACAAGTATATGAAATCGTATTCGCCGTACGACAACGTTCAACCTAAAGCCTATCCGAATGTATTGGTCACGGCTGGACTTAACGATCCACGGGTTCAGTATTGGGAACCAGCAAAATGGGTGGCGAAATTACGGGCGGCTAATACCAGCCAGAATCTGTTGTTGCTGAGAACGAATATGGGCGGCGGACACTTCGGTAAATCAGGGCGCTACGATAAGTTCCGGGAAGTGGCATTCGAATATGCCTTCATGCTAAGAACCGCCGGCATTACCCGGTAGAGGCTTGGCCAGCTTTAGGACTGCAGGGACCACCAGGCCCCAAACAACAAATTGTCCTGCGTGGAAATAACTCAAGTGGCGGGTCTCCACAATTGGGCAATAGAATGTTTGAGCCAACATGGCCGAACAGGCGGCTAGAACTCCAGCGGCTATCAACGGACCTTGCCACTTACCAGTTCTAAGGAACAGGAAAGCGGCGGCAAGAGTCGCCACAGCAGCAGGCCACGAACGAAGCATGCACGTTACTCCATTCGAACCGAATTGCATATGAAATCGAGATTCGAAAAGTGCGAACGCCGTTCCCACTGCTGCGGCAAGGGACAAAATGGGAAGTATCCAAACGCGCTTTCTTCCGATGAAGAGTGCTAGCGAAGCGATGGCCAGCAGTTCCAAGATCAACGCGCTGCGCTCAATAGTGGTGAGCATTTCCCAACCCCAACCGCCGCGCCAGATTCCCACTGCAACTCCACAGATGGCAGAAATCAGCAGTAGCAGGAAAGCCACTTTAGTTGCCCGCCAATTTCAGTTCCAAGTAAACTACCGCATCTAGCGGGTTGTCGTAATAGGGGGCGATTGGCTGGAATCCAAGGCTCTGGTACAAAGCTCGTGCAGTGTGCATGGTATGCAAAGTATCAAGCCGCAGTTGGGCGTATCCAGCCGTTTTCGCAAAAACAACCAACGATTCCACCAATCTGCGGCCGATTTGGTGCCCCCTCCATTCGGATCGAACATACAACCGTTTCATTTCACAAGTAGCATTATCCAATGGCCGCAAAGCTCCACAGCCAGCCAGCTTATCTTCAACAAAAGCCAGCAGAACACAACCATATGGATCAGCATACTTACCAGGAAGATTTACCAATTCCTGTTCAAAGCCCTGGAAGCATATGTCGACACCAATGGAGTTTGAGTATTCGCGGAACAATTCTTCCACGATTCCCCGGTGATCGGGCCAAAGGGCTGGAACGATTTTCGTCACTTTGTCAGTCAGCACTATAGTAATTCTTGCGCCATGCATGCTTGGCAAGCTTTGTTAGAACCGCTTCTGGTAGTGCCCCTTTCTCCGATACACCCATGTTGCTTTCCACGTTTCTCAACTTGCGCATCCCCGGAATAACGGTGGAAACTGCTGGGTGTGAAATGCAGAATCGAAGGGCCGTTTCCGCCAGACTCTCGCCAGTGTCGCCCAAATCGGCACGCAAAGCGGCCACGTGCGTCATCACTTCCTTCTTACGGGCACCCTTAAAATACATCGCCCGGAACTCGGTCGGATCGAACTCTGAAGCCTCAGTGATGCTGCCAGTCAAGGAACCTTCATCCAATGGAACGCGCGCCAGCACCCCAATGTTATGGGCCTGACAAAGTGGGAAGAGGTTCGTCTGCGGGGTGTTGTCGAAAATGTTGTAGATCACTTGCACCGTATCAATCAAGCCTGTCTTGATCAATTCCAGCGCCGAATCCGGCTGATGATCGTTAATCGAGATCCCCACAAAACGCGCTTTCCCGGAGCTCTTCAAAGTTTCAAAAGCGCGCCGCCACTCCTCACGTTCCAACCATTCCGGATTCCAAACGTGAAGCTGCTGCAAATCAACTGTCTCAACGCCAAGATTCCGCAAGCTGGTCTCAGTGCTTTCGATGATGTAGTCAGCCGGAAAAACATGATCGATTCCAATGCCGGGCTGTGCTGGCCAAATGCGGTTTTTCGGTGGAACTTTGGTGGCCAGATAAACTTTGGCACCACTCTGCTTCACCACTTGACCTACTAGTTTTTCACTATGACCCTCGTTGTATGCCAGCGCCGTATCAATGAAATTCAGGCCCAGGTCAATAGCCCGCTTCAGTGAAACTAGGGAGTCATCATCTGACCCACCCATCCATTGGCGGCCGCCAATGCCCCACGCTCCGTAACCAATCTCACTTACTTCAATGCCGGTCTTTCCCAATTTTCGATAGCGCATAGTGTCTATGGTCTCAAAGTTTCCAGTCGGCGTTGAACAATCCGGAATTCACCACTTCGCCGGTATCTTTGCGAACAATGGCCCAATCGCCCTTTCGGGGATACAGCAACGCATTCGTTCCTTCCAGATCTTTCACTCCGAAAGTATGACCACTGTTGAGCACCACATAGCGCGAAGGAGCCAACGGGTTAGGCGCAATCATTTGTAGCGTAAATTGTTTTTCCGAATATTTTTGATCAGCAAAGCCAAATTGCCCATTCGCCCAACGAATCGGCAGTTTCGCAGCAATCTGACCCATCAAAGAATTCGTTGTAGGAGTTCCAATCAGAATCAAATGATTCGCATCCATATCCGCCTTCGTGACTTTTGATGCTTCCTTCACAGGTAAGTCGCCACGCATGAAGCGGGACCACAGCGCTGCAAAATCTGTCAACTCCTTCGGCATGGTGCCGGAATAAACGCAAAGGAAGGAATCCATGAAAGCGTCGTCAATCGGCCCCTGCAACCCTTTGCGTTTATGCACCGTCGTTTGGGCGCCCGCTGTCCACTTCCCTTCCCGCTTTGTGAACTGCTTGCCAGTCAGCGTTTCGCCGTCCAAAGTGATTGTGCGAGTCGTATCCAGTTGCAAGGTTCTTATATTCACCGACGTAAATTTGGTTCCTTTTCGGGTGAGCGTCGCCCGCTGATACAGCTTCTCCAACGCATCAATATTGAAATCCCGCACCTTGCCGTACCGCGGCGTATAGGTCACGAACTCAAAATCACCTAGCGGCTTTCGCGGCAGATTCTTCCCAATGAACTCATTGGAAAGTTTCAACGAATCAGGGTGGAACTTATGAGCCGTCTGCGGTCCAATCAGGAACAGCACTCGAGGCAGACTGAGCCCCAGCCGCGCAATTTCCGCTTTGATATTCTGCGATGCGGCCAATTGCGGATCAATCTCGCCACCATAGCCAACGGTTGGAACAATGCCGGCATTTGCGGCGTAATCCACAGCGTCGTAAATGTGCATCGCTGCACGTTCAGCCTCGCGCGCTTCCTTCACCTTGGCGTACTTCATGGTCTCGGTAAATCCAGCACCTGCTTCAACCGCAGCCCAATGCCCTGGATAGTGCAAGCCAATGTGCCAGGCACCGGCCCCACCCATGGAAAAGCCCCGCAGAACAATGCGATCAGGATCAATCGAGTATTGGCTCTTCACCACTTCAATGGCTTCGAAGACATCGGTTTCACCCGCCCAACGATAGGCATTATTCGTGCGCCCGAATACGTCGAGTTGGATGAAGTCTTGTCCAGCAGGCAAAGGTTTAGCAGAATCGTGGGCGGCCAGAAAACTGACTTCCGTCAGCGTCGCACCGCGACCATGCAGGTTCACGTCCAACCGAATCGGCTTGCCCGGTTGGTAGCTCTCCGGGATCATCAACCCATAAGGCTGAATGCTTCCATCCACGCGCGAAACATACGCGCGGGACAATCTGCCTTTGGCATCCGTCCAAGGCTTTTCACCTTTGACCAATAGCTCGGCCCGAATCAAACCACGATCCAGGCCATCCATTGCCTGCTTGTAATAATCCTTGGTGTAGAATTCCTTGGTTTGATATTTAAGGGCCCATTCCGCGGCCTTGAGATAAATGACAACGTCAGCCAAAACGGTTGCAGGAAAGTAGCGGCGCATCTGCGTTAGTGATTCCGTGAAAGCATCTACCTTTCCGGAAAGCACAATCATCTCATCAGCGGTAGGGATGTAAGGAGCCTTCGCACCGTCTTGCGCCACTAGGCAAACAGCGAGAACAGCTAGGCAGAGAATGTTAAATGAGCGTTGCACCCAATCAGTATACGCGGCCTACTGGTTATCCTTCCACTCTTCGTACCAGGCCATCTGAATCGCCTCCAGCTTCGCCTCGTTCGATTTCATTGGATCATCCTCAAACTCATCCAGTTCCAACACCATCTTGTGCAAATCCGTGAAGCGAGTCTTCAGTGGATCGGCCTCTGGATGCTCCTCAAACAATGCAGTACCAATATCTTCGGCTTTATCCCAAGTGAGTTTGAACATGGCTATTCGATCTTTGTTCCTTTCAGGGCTGTGCTCACAGCAGTATTCATCATCCGTTCCGCTAACGTATGCGTTGAGTGATCCAACTCCTGAATCTTGTCACGAATCAGATCGTAGTAATCACTATGGTAGGCCAGCACCAATTCGTTATAAACTTTTTCAACGGCGGCGCGTTCATTGTCGGTCAAAGTCAACCAGGCATCGTTCTGCTTGCCTTTGTCCACTGCGGCAAACATCCGATCCGCTTCCACACGAGCCTCGCGAACCTGCCGTTCCACAAAATCAGCCTCGGCCTTTTCAATGGATTCGCGAATCATCGCCTCCACCTGCTCGTCAGTCAAGCCGTAGGATGGCTTCACTTCCACCGAATGCTCTTTGCCTGTGCGCTGCTCACGTGCAGTCACACTCAATATGCCGTTGGCATCAATCAAGAACTTCACTTCAATACGAGGCAACCCTGCGGGCATGGGGTCGATATCTTTCAAATCGAAACGAGCAAGACTGCGGCAATCCCGCGCAATTTCACGCTCACCCTGCAACACGTGAATCAGCACATTGCGCTGACCTTCGACGGCAGTTGTGAACGTTTCCGTGGCACTGGCTGGAATAGTGGAATTGCGGACAATCAATTTTGAAACAACACCGCCCATGGTCTCAATGCCTAACGAAAGCGGCGTCACATCCAACAAAAGCGTGTCTTCCACATCGCCAGAAAGGATCCCAGCCTGAACCGCGGCACCAAGTGCCACCACTTCATCTGGATTCAACTCCGTATGTGGCTTGGCCTTGAACAATGCCTCCACAGCACTTCGAACCAGCGGAATCCGCGTCGATCCACCGACCATAACCACTTCATCAATCTTGTCTACCGTTAGGCCGGCATCGGCTAAGCATGCCCGGCATGGCCCAAGTGTTCGGTCCACCACTGGTGTGATTAGGCGTTCAAAAACATCCCGGGTGAGTTCACGTTGATAGGTCTTTCCGCGCCACTCAACAGAAAGGCTTACCGACGGAGCAAACGAAAGTTGTTCCTTGGCAGCGATGACAGCTTTGCGCAACGTCTGAACTGCTTCCTGATTACCTCGAACATCCTCGCCCCATTCACTTTGCACGTCTTCCAGGGCAACAGCAATCATCAGGTTGTCAATATCGTCGCCACCAAGATGTGTGTCCCCATTGGTAGCCAGTACTTCAAAAATTCCGTTGTGTAATTTCAGAATTGAAATGTCGAAGGTACCACCGCCGAAATCGTAAACAGCGATAATTCCTTCCTTGCGTTTATCCAGCCCGTAAGCCAAAGCAGCCGCTGTTGGTTCGTTGACTAAGCGCAATACTTCCAAACCAGCAATCCTTCCGGCGTCCTTAGTAGCCTGGCGTTGCGCGTCATTGAAATACGCCGGAACTGTAATTACCGCTTGATCCACTGACTCGCCGAAAAACGCTTCCGCATTCAACTTGATCTCACGCAAGATCAACGCCGACACTTCAGGAGCCGTCAAAACTTTGTCCCCAATCTTCAGCCGAATTACGGAATCACTGCCCTCAGCAATTTGAAAGGGGAATAGCTTCAATTCCTCTTTCACGTCTTCCACACCGCGCCCCATCAGGCGCTTCACAGAATAGATCACCTTGCCTGGCTCGGTCGTCAACATTTGTCGCGCGGAAGCACCAACCAGCGGTTCGCCTGATTGAGGGAACGCCACTACTGAAGGAACAATTCTGCCACCATCGGGGTCGGTGATAATGGCTGGGCCTGTAAGATCCATGAAGGCGCCAAGCGAATTCGTTGTGCCCAAATCTATGCCAATAATCCGCTGCTTTTGGCCCGCTTCGCTGAAATCAATTTGGAAGGATGACATTTTAAGAAAGCTCTTTTTCTACATCTCGAATCAGGTTGCTGATGTAACGCCGGCGGTTCAATACAGCTCGAATTGCGCCCAGCGCGTCCTTGCCGCCCTCATTATCCCAACGAAGGAAGTTTCGCTGAAGCTCTGCATCCGATGCAACCATCATTGCGGCAAAGCGATCCCGCGCCGCCGATAACTCTTTTTTCGCCGAATCGTCACCGCCCCGTAGTTCCTCCAGTGCCATATTCAATTCGAAGACTTCTTCCAGCAACTCAGGAGGCACATCTTTGGTCCGCTGCTCAGCTAACTCCAGGCCTTCCTGGGTAAGCAGGTATTCCGCGCGCAGTACCGGATTTTTCAGAGTCCGCCAACCGTCGTTTAAAATGGCTGTCGCAGCGGTTGAATAGTCTCTCTCTCGTTCGCTCTTGCGGGAGTATTTGTCGGGGTGCAACTTCCGGCTTAGCTCATAAAAATAAGCCTGCAGCCGTTCTGTATCGATGGACAGTCTCCGCGGCAGACTGAAAAATTTGAAGTAGTCGTTTGGTGGTGGTTGAAGCGCTTGGCAATGTGGACACAGCGGCGCACTTTCCGCCTCAGCCGAGCATTGCCAACAGGTCATCATTACTAAGCTGTAAATGAAGTGCCGCAACCACAGCTTTTCTTGGCATTCGGATTATCAAACTCAAATCCCGATTGCATCAAGGATTCTTTGTAGTCCAACACCATGCCGTTCAAATACAACAAACTCTTCGGATCAACCCAAACTTCCACGCCATCGAACAAGAATTTCTTGTCCGTAGCGCGAGGCTTAGTGTCGAATTTGAACTGATAACTAAGGCCGGAACATCCGCCGCCTAATACACCCAGGCGCAATCCACCCTTCACTCCCTGCTTCTCAAAAGCCTGCTTAATTTTCAAGATCGCTTTAGGGGTGACGTCGATAACGGGTTCAGTCAGAGTTGCTTCAGACATATTGATTAGTGAACCGCCACCGCTTCGGATTCCACGGTAACACTCTTCTTTGTCTTGTAATCGCTGATCGCAGCTTTAATCGCGTCCTCAGCCAAAACTGAGCAATGAATCTTCACCGGCGGCAGTGCTAGTTCGTTTACGATGTCAGTGTTCTTAATTGCCAAGGCTTCGTCAACAGTCTTGCCCTTCAGCCATTCGGTAGCCAAAGAGGAACTGGCAATCGCCGAACCACAGCCAAACGTTTTGAATTTCGCTTCGTCAATCACGCCCGTTGCCGGGTTTACCTGAATCTGCAATTTCATCACGTCGCCGCATTCAGGAGCGCCAACCATTCCTGTGCCAACATCAGGGTTGCTTTTGTCCAGCGAACCAACGTTTCGCGGGTTGTTGTAGTGATCAAGAACTTTGTCTGAATATGCCATGATAGTTTTCCTTTTTCAATTCAAATAACGTTTTCAAGTAAAAACTTAGTGTGCAGTCCACTGCACTTTACTAAGATCCACGCCTTCTTTGAACATCTCGTAAAGAGGAGAAAGATCGCGCAGTTTTTTCACCACATCAATGACGCGGTTTGCAACATAATCCACTTCTGCTTCAGTGTTGAAGCGTCCCAAACCGAAACGAATCGAGGAATGGGCCAAATCGTCGCCCGCTCCCAATGCCTTCAGCACATAACTAGGTTCCAGCGTTGCCGACGTACAGGCAGAACCGCTTGAAACCGCAATATCGTTAATACCCATCAAGAGACTTTCCCCTTCCACGTAGGCAAAACTGATGTTCAAATTTCCCGGAAGCCGATGTTCCAGCGAACCATTCACGTAAACCTCGTCCAATTCGGACATGATCTTGTTCTTCAGCTTGTCGCGAAGGAATCCCAAACGCGCCATTTCAGCAGTCAGTTCGTTGTGGCAAAGTTCGCAGGCTTCACCCAATCCAGCAATCGCCGGAACATTCAAAGTGCCTGAGCGCATTCCCCGTTCATGACCACCACCATCCATTTGGGCGGCTAGTTGAACTCGTGGACCTTTGCGGCGAACATAAAGAGCACCAACACCCTTTGGTCCGTAAATTTTGTGAGCTGTTAGTGATAGCAGATCAATACCGTCTTCAATCACATTCACTGGAATTTTGCCAACAGCCTGTACTGCATCAGTATGGAACAAAACGCCGCGTTCCTTACAAATCTTGCTGATTTCACGAACCGGCTGCACTACACCGATTTCGTTATTGGCGTACATGATGCTCACCAGAATTGTCCTATCGGTGATCGCCTCACGCAGCATGTCCAAGTCAATCCGTCCGTCTGCCATCACTGGCAAATAGGTGATCCGGCATCCCTGCTTTTCCAAATGCTTGGTTGTGTCCAACACAGCCTTGTGCTCTGTAGCTGCGGTAATAATGTGATTGCCTTTTTCTGCATACATCTCCGCAACACCCTTGAGCGCCAAATTGTTCGATTCCGTAGCACCGCTTGTGAAAATGATTTCCTTCGGCGTTGCACCAATCAATGCGGCAATCTGTTTGCGAGATTTTTCCACCGCTTCTTCTGCCGCCCATCCGTATGCGTGGTTGCGGCTGGCAGCGTTGCCGTAATGTTCTGTGAAATAAGGGAGCATTGCCTCAACCACTTTTGGATCGCACTTGGTGGTGGCATGATTGTCGAAATAAATGGGAGCTTTCTGTGTTTGCATTTTCTAGTTACCTCTTATGCTGGTCAAAATTGTGAGCTCTTCAACTGGAGGCGGTGTGCAGGCTTCAGTTGTTGGAGCAGGATCTTCTTTGGCAATGTCTGTTAGTTTGATGCTGGAAAGAAGCTTGACGATTCCTTCATGCACTCTACGCAATGGATCTCGCACATTGCATTTGTCGGAATGCGCGCAACCACCATGCTCCGTAAAACAGGCTGTCAAAAAAATCGGCCCGTCGATCGCCCGGATCACTTCAAAAGCACTGATCTCTGCTGGCTGTTTAGCCAGCCGGTAGCCGCCGCTTGAACCCTGCTCACTGCGCAAGAAACCCGCCCTTGTCAGCTTTTGAAGGACTTTCGATAGTAGTGGTAGCGGTAGTCCATATCGGTCCGCAATGTCCTTCGCGCTGGCAGATTGCGGATGCCTCACCGTAAGGTCTTTCAGGGCAATCAACCCATAATCCGCTTTCTTTGTCAGCTTCAGCATATTCGCAACTTAAACTATATCAGACTAAAACAGTCTCACATATCAATATAGCCTATGGCTAGTACCAGGTCAAGTCTTGTGTCGTATTATTATCATCGACTTAAATCAAGACTAAATCAATCCTATTGCTTTGTTAACGATACCTAGGATGGTACTCAGCTCTCAACCAAATTTAACCCGTTAGTCCTTCGACAAGCTGCAAAGAACCACCTATCATCTCAGAAAACTGAATCCCCCCCGCCGTGTTATTCTGTTTACAATGTGAACTAAGTAACTGTTACAACTGGTTGTAACCAAATGAGTTTCCAAGAGCCAACTATTTTTCCCTTCAACCGTAAATGTTAAACCTGATTCGATCCCTAATGCCGGCGTCCGTTGCGTTGCTCTTAGCTTCAGAAACTCTGATACTCTTCTTTTGCTATGTATTGGCCAGTGCCCTTGTAATAGACGTCGACCTTCAGTTCTTCCTATTCGAGGAAAACGGCCTTTTCAGAATCAGTATCGTAGTAGCAAGCATTTTAATTGGCCTCTATCTTCAAGATCTCTACACCAAGATTCGTGCGCGAGGCAAAGTCCTCTTCATTCAACAAACCTCAATGGTTTTGGGAATCGCGTTCCTGGTTCAAGCCTTGATGACATATATTAGCCGCGACCTGATGCTTCCACGCTGGCTAATGATTTACGGCAGCATGTTCGTATTCATGGCGCTACCGGCCTGGCGCTTCCTCTACTTGAAGTTCGCAGTGAACACAGTTGGAACCCAGCGCGTTTTATTGGTGGGCACTTCTTCAGTGATTCAAGAACTCGCTGAGCAGTTGCGAACGCATCCCGAATTCGGACACAATTTAGTCGGTTATGTTGCGCAACCAGAAACTCCAGATCAAAAAATACCCAATCTGCCTTTGTTGGGTGAGTTGCCGGATTTGCGCCAAATCGTGGAAACCCACAAACCGGAACGGATTCTAATTGGGATGACCGAACGTCGTGCCCGCATGCCAGTGCAAGAATTGCTCGACATGCGGTTAGGCGGCATTTATGTTGAAGAAGCCTCCATTGCCTATGAACAAGCATTTGGTAGAGTGTGTACTCGCGAACTCCGTCCGTCCCAATTGATCTTTTCCACAGCTTTAGGCCCCAGCGCGCGAACCGAGGGAATTCACACGGCGCTTTCCGCTGTAATTGCGGTGATTGGAACTGTCCTTACGATTCCGATCATGGTCATTGTGGCTATCCTGGTGAAGCTAACCTCCCCGGGCCCCATTCTCCATGGTCAAATCCGATCCGGCTTGAATGGACAACCTTTCACCGTCTACAAATTTCGCTCCATGAGAGCCGATGCCGAAGCAACCACTGGAGCAGTCTGGGCTCAGAAGAACGATCCCCGAATCACTTCCATTGGCAAGTATCTACGTAAATTCAGGTTCGACGAATTACCTCAGTTCTTCAACGTGCTTCGCGGCGAAATGTCCATGGTGGGTCCAAGGCCGGAACGTCCTGAGTTCGTAAAAACGCTTTCCGAAAAAATTCCTTTCTACAGACAAAGACTCTCCGTGAAACCCGGGATAACTGGTTGGGCGCAAATCAGCCACAAATATGGCGATACAGTGGAGGATACAATTACCAAGCTTGAGTACGATCTCTACTACATCAAGCATTTGTCCCTTGCGCTGGACGTCTACATTCTTCTTAGTACAGCCAAAACCGTTCTACTAGGTCGCGGCGCTCAATAAAAAAAAGCCACACCATCCAAGGTGCAGCTTTCTTTTGTGCTACCACGAATGTAATTAACCTAGCAAGTGAGCAATCGCGGCTTTTTCTTCTTCCAATTCCTTCAGCGTATTATTGATCCGGCCCCTGGAAAATTCGCTTACTTCCAAGCCTTGAACAATAGAGTATTCGCCGCCAGTGCATGTTACAGGAAAGCCAAACATCACACCCTGTGGAATTCCATAGCTGCCGTCCGATGGAATTCCCATCGTTACCCAATTGCCAGCCTGAGTGCCCAGCACCCAATCCCGAACATGTTCAATCGCCGCATTGGCGGCAGAGGCGGCAGACGAGAGTCCCCGCGCATCAATAATCGCAGCGCCGCGTTTCTGCACAGTAGGAATAAAAGTACTTTCCAACCAGGGTTGATCACCAATTTGACTCCACAAATTCGTTCCGTCAATTTCCGCATGGAAAATATCTGGATACTGAGTTGCCGAATGATTTCCCCAAATCGTCACTTTGTGAATTGAGGTAACCGGCTTCCCTAACTTTGAAGAAAGCTGTGAAATTGCCCGGTTGTGATCCAACCGCATCATCGCTGTGAAATTCTTGGCTGGTAACCCTGGCGCTGAACGCTGCGCAATCAGCGCGTTTGTATTCGCTGGATTGCCAACCACTAAAACCTTCACATTGCGCGATGCATGGGCATCCAATGCCCTGCCCTGCACTGTGAAAATAGCGCCATTGACTTCCAGCAAATCTTTACGTTCCATCCCTGGTCCGCGAGGTCTCGCACCAACCAGCAAAGCAACATCAACATCTTTAAAGGCCGCATCCGCATCACCGTAACCGCTCAATCCCTGCAACAAGGGAAAGGCACAATCATCCAGCTCCATCATAACGCCTTTAAGCGCCTTCTGTGCCTTTTCGTCAGGAATTTCCAGTAGCTGGAGAATGATTGGCTGGTCTTTTCCAAGCATCTCTCCACTGGCAATTCTGAACAGTAAGCTATAACCGATTTGTCCGGCCGCGCCTGTAACTGCGACGCGCATTGCTTTTTTCATTTAGGGGACTCCTGAAGGGGTGTGGACCGCAAAAAGCAGTATACCGCACCAGGGCCTCTTTAAGGTATAAAATGGTGCGCATGATCACTCGCCGCACCCTCCTATCATTCAGTGCCGCCTATGCTGCGCAACCCTTGTTCGCGAACGTCCGTATTCAGGAACTGGAAGCAAGGATTTCCAAGCGCGACTTCCGGGGAATTTCAAAGGAAGATTTGCCCACTCCTTGCATGGTGCTTGAAATTGACAAGTTTGAGCGAAATCTGCAGAAGATGGCCGACCATTCCAAAACGACCGGAATCAATGTCCGCCCCCATGTGAAAATCCACAAGTGCGTTGAGGTTTCCAAACGTCAAATGGCCCTTGGGGCAATTGGGGTTTGTTGCGCCACCATGGCAGAAGCGGAAATGGTTTCAAGCGCCGGAATCAAGGGTTCTCTCCTGACTTGCCAGCCGGCAGGCCGCAACAAAATTCAGCGCACCGCCGCGTTGGCCAAGAAAGATCCAACCTTCCATTGCGTCGTGGATGATCCAATCACTGCCGGACTTTTGGAGGAAGCCGCCAAGGCTGAAAAGACCAGCATCAATGTTGGCGTGGATGTATTCGCGGGCCTCACGCGCCAAGGTTGCCAGCCTGGGCAAAAGGCATTGGAGCTTGCGCAGAAAATAAACTCGTCCAAACATCTGAAGCTCGCCGGATTCATGGGTTATTCCGGCGATGCCTCGCACACCCACGGCTTTGCCGCTCGGAAAAAGAAATCTGCGGAGCATCTCTCTGGCCTCATGGAAACAGTCGCTATGGCCCGTAAATCTGGCCTGCCGGTAGGATTCATCACCGGCGGTTCAACAGGAACCTACAACATTGACATCAGCTCCTTAACCGAACTTCAAGCAGGTTCGTACATCTATATGGATACCGCTTATGTCAGTGTCGGCGGCCAATCGAACGACCACGTATATGAGGATTGGGAACCAGCGCTGACCGTTCTATCAACCGTAGTCAGCCGTACCCGTCACCAACAATGCTCCATTGATGCTGGCAATAAAGCCATGCTCAGAGTCACTGATGAGGTGAAAGGACGCCCATCTGTGAAGATTGAAAACCAAGGTGCGGAATACGGTCTCTTGCTTTGGAGTGAAAGTGACCGCGAAATCAAACTGGGCGATCGTGTGGAAATTTACCCCACCAACCTCGACACCAGCGTCAATGTCTACGACCGCGTCTTCGTCACACGCGGCGACAATGTCATTGATGTGTGGAGCATCATGGGCCGCACCGGCGCACCGCAACGTTAGAATGACGATTGCCGAATATAGTCAGATCTATTCGCAGAATCTCACCGAATCGGTGATTCCATTTTGGCTGAAGCATTCGATTGATCACAAGAACGGCGGCTATTTTTCATGTCTGGACCGTCATGGAAAAGTCTACGACACCCGAAAATATGTCTGGATGCAGGGGCGCGCCGTATGGATGTTTTGCCGGCTCTACAATGAATACGAAAAGAATCCTCACTACCTTGAAACAGCCCGTGGCATTCTGACGTTCCTGCTAAAACATTGCTTTGACGAAAAGGGTCGTTGTTACTTTTCACTCACTCCCGCAGGCGCCCCGGCATTCTTCCAACGCAAACCGTACTCAGCAGTATTCGTTACTCTGGCTTTGATCGAATACGCTAAGGCCACAGGCGAAGAAGAATATCTGGAACAAGCGAAGCTGCTGTTCGACGATATCTGCGCCTCCATTGCCGATCCTCGATTGCTGGGACGCCCCTCACTTCCCGGCGCACTCGCATACACTCAGTTGGCTGACATCATGGTCATCGCCGCTATTGCCCTGGAACTCAATTCTGCCAGTCCCCGGCAAATCTACCTGGACGTTTTGAGCGAATGCACACAAGCTATTTGGCCCCACTACAACCAATCCAATCGATTGTTGATGGAAAATGCCGCTCCGAAAAATCACCACTTTCACGACTACCCCGAAGGCCGTCTAATCTGCCCTGGAAGCTCTCTTGAAGTTTCCTGGTTTCTTCTGCACGCCCTCCGAGTAGTCCCTGATTCCTGCACCCAAGCCATGCTGCTCGACGCAATTGAAGGAGCCTTGGAATACGGTTGGGATAAAGACCACGGTGGCCTCTACTACTTCATGGATGCCGAAGGCAGGCCGCCGCTTGCCCTCGAATCAAACATGAAGTTATGGTGGCCTCACACCGAAGCCATCTATGCTTCAGTCCTTGCCTACACTATCACTGGCGACGAAAAGTACAAGCATTGGCTCAACCGCATACATGCTTACACATTCAAGACGTTCGTCGACCAGGAATTCGGCGAATGGTTTGGCTATTGCGATCGCCAAGGAAATGTTGCACTCAACTCAAAAGGCGGCCCCTACAAAGGTATCTTCCACGTGCCGCGCTGCCTGTTGTTTTCCATTCAGGCCATCAACAAATCAGTCGTACCCAAATATCCCGCTCTTCACGGCTAACCACCGGCAGTTGATGCGTCTCCATGCATCCCGCCACTCTGTCGCCATGACGAATTGGCACGCCACACAAAATCAGCCTTCCACCAGGTTTTAGGATGCGCTTGAATTCAGCAGCCAAGCTGGTAATAGTTTCTGCATTGATATTCGCCACAATCAAATCCGCTGAGCCGGAAATAACGGAGCGCGCCGAGCCAGCAAAAATGCCAATTTCCTGCGGCAGCTCGGCGCGCGCCGATTCAACCGACGTCCAATCAATATCGCACGCCACTACTCTACTGGCACCCAGCAAATGTGCGGCACAAGCCAGAATCCCCGAACCCGTGCCAACGTCCAACACTTCCGTCCCCGGAGTCACCATCTGCTCCAGCGCTTCCAGGCACAGTTGAGTCGTAGTGTCGCGTCCAGTACCAAAGGCAAGCCCTGGATGCACAGGCAAACGCAATAATCCAGCTGGAGTGGGGTCAACTGACCAAGGTGCTGCAATGAAGAAACGGCCAACTTCAATCGAAGGCCAGTGGCCTTCCATCTCCTTCCGCCAATCACGATCGGGTTCCACTTCCCAACGCGGGTTAAATTCAGCAAACTGCGCTGCATCGAACTCGGCGTTGAAGAATGCTCGTAAGCGAGTGCGTCCCCCAGGCAGGTCTTCCTCGTTGATCCCTTCGGTTTCTAGTTCATACAAATCCGCGGAAATGAACTCCGCTTGTTCCAGCGGACATTCCAGCGTAAGGGAATGCATCATTAACCTTGGACCCGCTTTTCCTTGCCCTGCCAAAAGCGTTCTCTGATGAGAGTCTTCTTAATCTTCCCCGTTCCCGTCTTAATCAATTCAGTCTCGCTGAATTCAATCAGCCGTGGCAGCTTAAAACGGCCCAGCCTTTGCTCCAGAAACACCATCAATTCTTCTTCGGTAAGTTGAGCACCAGGTTTGCGCACAACCACAGCCGCTGGCACTTCACCCCACTTCACATCAGGCGCAGCAACCACCGCGCATTCAAAGACAGCCGGGTGCGCGTAAATCGCCTTTTCCACTTCAATGGAAGAAATGTTCTCGCCGCCAGAAATAATAATTTCCTTCTTACGGTCCACAATGTGAATGTAGTTTTCACTATCCCAAATCGCCATATCGCCACTGTGAAACCAACCATTTTTCATCACGCTGGCGGTTACTTCAGGCTCTTTGTAGTAGCCCTCCATAATGTGGTCGCCTCGTGCGATAACTTCGCCGATGGATTCAAAATCGCGTGGTACGTCGTTGTCTTCGGGATCCACAACTCGTATTTCCACGCCATTGGAAGCCCACCCGGCCATTGCCTGCCTTCGATAGCGTTCCGCTTCATTGGCGTATGTGACGGTCGGTTTTTGACGGCCAGTAGAAAGCACTGGGCTCGATTCCGTCAGCCCGTAACCAGCAATCACTTCGCAATGGAAGGCAGTTTCCAATCGTTCAATCAATTCAGGAGATGCCGCCGCGCCGCCAATCATAACTTGCTTCAAGCTGGAAATATCGTGCTTACCCAACTCTGGAGAATTCAGCAAAGCATTCCCCATTGTTGGCACCAAACTCATATCGGTGGCCTTCTGAGCGGCAATCAGTTTCAGAACAAAAGTCGGTTCAAATCGGCGCACCATCACTTGACGCGTCGCATTCATTACAGCCGATTGCGGTTTGCCCCAGCCATTAGCATGAAACAAGGGAATGGTATGCAAATCCACCACGTCGTTATCGCGCCGGTACAACAATGCAACATCCATGGCATGCATATAAATGGTGCGATGCGATAGAGTCACTCCTTTCGGAGTTCCAGTGGAACCAGAAGTGTAAAAAAGTTCGGCTATCGACATTTCATCAATCGACATAAAATCGACCCTGTTCGGTTCCCCACTTGCATAGAGTTCCTCACTTGTCATCGTGGCTACTTCATTGGCTCCATCCAGTGCAATCAGATGCTTCAGCTCAGGGCACGCCGTTTTCAAGTGAGCAGCCAAGGGCAGAAAATCAGCTTCAAACAACAGCACCTTTGCCCCGGAATGGTTCAGAATGGCGGTCAATTCCAGCGGCGAAAGACGAACATTCAAAGGCATCACAACGCCGTGCGCCATAATCACGCCGTAGTAGCCTTCCAGTAATTGATGCGTGTTAAAGCTTAGATAGGCAACCCTATCACCGGGCTTCACGCCAAGTTTCACCAGCGCATTCGCCAACCTGCAGGACCGTTCACCGAACTGCCCATAGGTGAATTCCTTGTCTCCACAAACAATTCCAACCCTGTTTGAAAAAAGGTCCATCGCACGATATAGAAATCGAACTGGGGTTAATGGGATAAACATTGCGTCTCCTTGAAACTCATTTCTTAAACTGTTTGAAAAAACTGTCGTCGCGCCAATGCGGACGTTCTTCTTGATTCGCTATCAGTTCCGCTGCCCGTCCTAAGAACTGACAAAACTTGGCCGCTTCTGGTTTAGCAACTGGTTGCAGCAAATCATCTGAAACAGCATGGTAGCGCTTGCTCAACCATTCTGCCTGCAGCGCTTCCTCTGGTGATCCCTTCTCATATCCAAACTTAAATGCCGCGGATGGAACCCCTGCCAGGATGAAACTATACTGATCGCTGCGAATAAACCGGCGCTGCTGCGGTGCAGGATCGGGCAGAATCGCCAAGCCGCTTTCACGAGCAGCTTCGAAAATCGCATCGGCCAAAGTGGATTCCTCAAAACCCAGAACAATCACACTATCCAACTTGTGAATAGGCATGAACATATCCATGTTTAAGTCAGCCACAATCGTGCCCTTCACACTGGGTCTGTTTGCAAAATAGCGCGAGCCAAGCAGCCCTTTCTCTTCGCCCGTCACCGCTGCAAATACAATGGTCCGCTTCGGTTTAATCGGCGAACGGCCCAGCCTGGCAGCAATTTCCAGTAGCGCAGCCACGCCGCTCGCATTGTCCATCGCACCATTGAAGATCGGATCGTCCTTCAACCCTTTGTCCACTCCCAAATGGTCCATATGAGCCGAAAGAACAACTAGTTCATTCTTTAGTTTTGGATCACTACCCTTCAAAACACCAATGACATTTTCGGAAGTAAGCGAGCTCTTTTCCAACTTCACTTTGGAATGAATTCGCCCCTTCAACGGGAATGAGGGAATTGGCTTTGATGCTTCGTGAGCCACCACAATTTCTTCCCATGTATGGCCCGAACCCTCCAGAAACAGATTCGCACTTTGAGGGTTGATCACCACGTTAAGATCGTGTCCAACTTGATCGGCGAACCCAGGTGCGGCAATCGACATCGAAGGTTGCAATCGGGCCCGCGAAGCCCGCGCCCATGGAACCGGCTCAGAACGCGGAACGGTTATCGAAGCAGTTCCAATCGCCCCGGCGGCTCGCAAAGCCTTCCATCGTTGTGCAGCAGATTGAGCATGCGCACTCAACGGCCCCGATAGCCCAGGCGGACCTGCGGAAAGATGTACCGCAATCTTTCCCTTCAAATCCACGCCGGCTAAATCGTCACGCTTAAATTCCGGCAAGCTTAGGCCGTAACCCACAAACACCATTTCCGCATCAACCTTGCTCGCCAGCGGAACGCGGTTGCTGATGTAAGCTTCCCTGCCAAGGGTGATTGGTATCGAAACACCATCCCGCACTAATTCCAAGGAGCTCTGCTCTTCCGCAATTCGCTGCACTGCCAAAGGAACAGGCTGCAGGAATGCAGCCCTCCCGCCTGCCTTAAGCCCCGCCTCTTTAAATTTTCCAGAAATATATTCGGCCGCGCGCCGATGCCCCACACTCCCCGCGTTGCGGCCCTCCATGTTGTCATCTGCCAGCGTCGCAACGTGTCCCCACCAACTGGTGCCATCATCCAATGCATGCGCATACCCAGCAGCCAGCAGCATGCTCACAATACTTCCTAACACCGTTTTCTTTCGCACGTGCCAAATCCCTCTTTAGTAATAATCGGCGCACGACATGTAATAGCCGCACTGCTGGCAAAATAATTTGCACTTGCGCTCCGCCAAACGAAGACTGCATACAGGGCAGAAAAGCATCGGCTCGTCTTCCCGAATGCTCAGTACCGGAACTTCGCTGCTCAGCTGGTCTTCAGTGGACTCAGCTTGCTTGGACTCAATCGTCATCTAAATCATTATAATGGGGCTAGGTTTATGAAATACGGAAAAGCGTGGATGGAATATCTTCTGCCGGTGGCGGGAGTTGCCTTAGTAGTCACCGGCGCCATGTTTGGGCAAAGTACAACACTTCGTCCAACTGCACCGCCCACGCTCAATGCAGATCGCCCGCAGCGCGCGGAACGCAACGTCCGTCTTCCTGTGCGAGGAATTCGTGGTGCAGTCACGGCCGGTTCCGACAGTGCAGCCGATGCCGGCATGCGGCTCTTCTATTCCGGCGGCAATGCCGTTGACGCTGGTGTGGCAACCATGTTCACAGCCAGCATCGTCGAATATTCTCACTTCGGGTTCGGTGGCGAAGCTCCTATTCTTATTCGCGCCAAAGATGGCCGCGTGTTTTCAATCGCCGGCGTTGGCACCATGCCAAAAATGGCCACCGCTGATTTCTTCCGCAATCGCCACATGCGGCCAGGTGAAGTGCAGCAGATTGAACCGAATGGTTTAAAGGGAATGGTTCCTGTCGCTGGAATCATGCCGGCGCTTGTTCCCGGAATGGTGGACGCCGCTCTGTTGGCTCTCCGCGAATTTGGCATAAAGTCTTTTGCCGAAGTCATCGCTCCTGCCATTGAAGCTGCGGATGGCGTGCCCATTGATGAACAGCGCCAAGGCTCCATCGCCCGGTCCCGTCAGTTCTTTGATCTGTGGCCGACCTCCAAACAAGTCTACATGCCGGGGAGTAAAGTTCCAAAACTCGGCGAAGTGTTCGCCCAAAGAGATTTGGCACAAACTCTGCGCTTAATGGTCGCCGCCGAAAAGCAGGCACTGAAGACGGGTGCCAGTCGCCAAGGTGCCATCGATGCAGTTCGCGACTATTTTTATCGTGGAGAAATCGCCCACAAAATCGACTCTTTCATGAAAGCCAACAATGGCCTTCTACGTTACGAAGATATGGCCGCGTTCCGCCTGCAATTAGAAGAACCCGTTTCCACCAACTACCGCGGCTATACAGTCTACAAACCTGGTTTCTGGAGCCAAGGCCCCATTTTTCTGCAAGCTCTGAACCTTCTTGAGGGATACGACCTGGCCGCCATGCGCTTCAACAGCACCGAGTATATCCACACCCTGACGGAAGCTTTGAAACTTGGCTACGCTGATCGCGATACCTATTATGGTGATCCCAAATTCAACCAGATTCCTGGCGAACGCTTGCTGTCAAAAGAGTATGCCCAGGAGCGCCGCCTCAGCATTTCCCCACGCGCTTCCGAGGAATTTTTCCCTGGTTTAATTGGAGGCAAACGTGGACGCCATCCTTCCGAATCGGAAATTGTCAGCATCAAAATTGACGATGCTCTAATGGCCCGCGACACAACTTGCGTCGATGCCGTCGACAAGGATGGATTGGTATTTTCAGCCACTCCCTCGGGCGCTTGGCTGCCTTCCGTAATTGCTGGCGACACTGGAATACCACTCACTGAGCGGGCCCAAAGTTTTCTGCTTGTGGAAGGGCATCCCAATGAGTTGGCCGGTGGCAAACGTCCCAGAGTAACCTTGAGTCCCACTCTAGTCACCAAGGAAGGCAAACCATTTCTAGCCTTGTCCACTCCAGGAGGTGACAATCAGGATCAGTCTTTACTGCAAATGTTTTTGGACGTTGTTGAGTTCGGCATGAACGCCCAGGCCGCAGTGGAGGCTCCACGCTTTCAGACGCGTCATTTAGTATCTAGTTTCGACAACCATGCCATGAGCCGCGGCGATTTGCTTTTGGACGAGCGCATCTCCATGCAGGTGGTGAATGACCTAACCTCGCGCGGACACAAGACCGGATTGCGTCCCCGCTTCGCCAGCGGAGCCGCCCCCGTGATGATCCGCATCCTGCCCGATGGAGTAATTGAAGCAGGCGCCGACCCCTACATGTACCGCGCCGCCAGAGCATGGTAGAGGGGTTGATAGCAAGCATAATAACTTGGCTTCGGTCTACGGAGTCACAACAAGATCGTGATTGCATGACACTAGTCAATGTAGCCGATAGACGAGAATACCTATCAGCCGCATTCGCCGATTACGATGGCCCTGGGAAGATAGGTAGAATCACCAGTTGTATAACAGGGTTGTTTGATTTCGAGGTTCTTAGTGTGGACGGCCACCAAGTATTTTTTAGACAAATAGAAGTCGCAATTGCTTGAAAGGTGCACTGGCGGAGTTCGTCAAGTCACTGACTAAAGATCCGGGGAAAGATCCGGGAATAAAGATCCGGGGAATAAAGATCCGGGACGGTGGTAACAATTCCCGACAGCCAACCCGATACATTCCTCAATGTAGTGTGGAATCGTTACCACCGTCCCGGATCTTCCGCCAGCCGCCAGAGCCTGGTAGTTTGCATTCCATCATTAGATTGCGCGAAACCGACCGCCATCACTTCCGCGCAATCAACCGGACTAGGCGCAGTTGCTTTCTGGCCCATTCGTGCTCGCCCACACTGTCCTCGTATTTAAGAATCTGGAATCCTTCAAAGATCTTCAGCAACTCGTTAGTCTCATATTCAAAGGACGCGTTACCGGCTTCCTTGTGGCCGCATTCCACTACAACTAGGCCTCCCGTTTTCAAAGCCTGCCGCACACGATAAATGCTCCGCTTCTCAATGGGGTAAAGGATAGCAATCAAATCCCATTGCTCCGTCCCGAACTCGAATTCTTCGTCGGATGCCAAAACGGTCTTTACTCTTACACCCGCTTCTGTCGCAGCCTTGCGTGCTTGGGCCAAACCTGTTTTTGACGTATCGAACCCAGTAACATCCCAGCCCAGTTTTGCTAAGAATATGGAGTTGCGACCTTGTCCCATTGCTACATCAAGGGCCCGCCCCGGCTTCCGATTAGTCACGGCCTCAACCAGCAGTTTGCTTGGAGCAGTCTGAAACTTTGGATTGGCGCTGGAAAAAACTGGATCGTAAAAAGCCCCTTCGTCCCGCGATGAAATGATCGAAATAGTTCTTGCAGCCTCGGCCTTGGTCATTCCTTCAGCAATCAGCTTGGCGTTGTACTTTTCAGTAGCGGCTTCCCACGGCAAACTACGATTTTGGGGAGCACTCTTCCAGGACATGAAAGCGGTATAGGCAGCAGTGGCATCTACTTGACCAAATCCAATGACGCTCAATGCAACGAGGATGAGTGCGAACAATCGGTGACGCATATTTCCAGGATATGAATAATTTGCTTGAAAAAACGAACCCAACTTTCGTCGATCACAACATAAAAATAGAACCCCATCCCTCTTCAATCTTTTAAGCACACGGGTGCGCGGCATAGAAGTGGGAGTCAAAGGGCCCCGCAGCCCTCCCAATAGTTCTCAAAGCGATTATTGAAGTGGGAGGAGCGGAGTGCGAGGATGGCGTTGGCGCCTCGTACTGTCCAGAACATTCCCGACTGCTTCCACTTTCATGTCGTACACCCTGATTGTAGTCACCAGTCCTTGCAGTCAGGCCAGCTCTGCTAAACTCGACCATCATGGGCTTTATATGTTGGCTCGCATTGTTAATCTTCCCTTGTGCGGCCGCAACACTTCCGGGATTGGTTTCTTCCGAAGTATCCTCCCGTGGCCACGCCTCAGTTCTCGTCGAACTTGCGAATAAAGACAATGACGATGTACTGAGTAAGTTCCGAGCCGGGCTGGATGGTGCCTGCCAGATCCTGCAGTCATGGCCAGCGGTCCGCGTCATGCACATTGACGCGACGCCTCGCTGTCTGGATGCCGTGGCAGCCTCCACCTCAGTCGTCGCAGTCGATCTCACCGGTTCAGCGTTCCTCGTCGCCGCAGATTCCCTAACCATCCCCCGTTACCAGCGCGCGGCAATCCTCGGAATCGGCCTTTTCGGCACCGCTCCCGAACTTCGTGAAGTATTCCAGCAGGAAGCCTGTTTCTGTG
>JAYUSZ010000300.1:0-9046 GCA_043755435.1 Bryobacterales bacterium
GTCGCGGCAATATGAGAATGTCCTAATTGAGCAAAGTAGAAATGTCCTATTGACAGGATGGATTCTGGAGGTTGGAAACCAAAGGAATACTACAAATGACACAAGCCGATCGGGATCGGTTGGTGAGGGCCTGCTCTGTAGGCTCCTCGGCGAGGTGCTTACCGTCTTCGGCCAGTTGATAGCCATACGGAACGGTCACCTTTATCTTGGCGCCGATGCCCGGGCGGTTGGCCTTCACACCCACCAGCCGCACGCTGATCCAATCGTTACCGTGACCGGGGTTTTCGAAAAGCCGGAACGTATGAGTGTCGCCTGGAACACCGCCACCGACCACTTCAAGGAGTTCTTCGTCTCCGTCGTTGTCCATGTCCGCGAATGCCACGCCGTGCCCCTTGTGCAACTCGCCCGTGCCGGAGGAGGCAGTGATGTCAACGAACTTCTTTCCCCCTTAGTTATGCAGCAGCACATTGGGCAGCAGAGTGGCATACGACAGTTCTCCGGTCCCGAAACGGATGTCTGGATATCCGTCGTTATCCACATCGCCGAAATTCGCACCCATCGGCATGAAGACTTTGTTCAGCCCGGTTTCCTCGGACACGTCGCGAAAGGCGCCATTGCCCAGGTTGCGATAGAGCTTCATCCTGGCGGAGTTGTGCGGCAGTCCCAGATACGTGCGTACGCTTTCCTCCGTGGACATCGCGTAGCTGGTGGCCAGAAGATCCGGTCGCCCATCGTTGTCGTAGTCGAAAAACCAGGAGCCGAATCCATGGCCTGAGGCCAGGACACCAGCCTGACGCGCTACGTCGGTAAAAGTGTCGTCGTGGTTGTTGTGAAGCAGCACACTGTCACCCTGGTAGTTGGACACGAACAGGTCGGCATAACCGTCATTGTCATAATCGGCCGTCACCACCGCCTTTGGAAGCATTAACAAATCCGTCCCCGACGACCGTGAGATGTCCTTGAATGTGCCGTTGCCGTTATTCCGGAACAGCTGATTCGGCCCGGTTTCGTTGCCTACGTAGAGATCCAGGAATCCGTCGTTGTCGATATCCACCCACACGGCAGTTTCCGTCTGGGTTGGCTCGCCCAGGCCGGCTTCCACGGTGACATCGGTGAAGGTTCCGTTGCAGTTGTTGCGCAGCAGGGATTTCCGCAGTGGCGTTTCCCAGCCCCCGCGCAGGACCAGGATATCCAGGCAGCCGTCATTGTTGTAATCGGTCTGCATAATGTTGGCTCCACCGAGTTGGGATGACAGCCCCGATTGCGCGCCGCGGTCGGCAAACGTGCCATCCCCGTTGTTGTCGAAGAAACGCATGGGCCCGCAAAAGTTCCAGGTGGAGGTGACGATATCGAAGAAACCATCGTTATCGAAATCGTCGACGATCAGGCCGCCCACTTCCGAGATGATTGCGTCGAGGCCCACACGCGGCGCCACGTCGGTAAAGCGGCCAATGTCTTCGGCGGACGCGAAGAGCGAAGGCGCCAGCAGGTGCTCTTTGGGTACACCGGCCGGATATTTGCCCATAGTCATATAGGCAATATTCAATAGCCACCTTGTCTCGATATCGTTGGGCCGCAACTTGAGCGAAGCGAGAAAGTGCTGGATGGCTTTTTGCGAATCCGCAACCTTGGGGTAACTGAATTCAGGACGAATCGGAAACAGGCAGCGCTCCCCGGGATGGCGGTATACGTCGTTGACCGCTCCTGCCCGGTGAAGGTACGCAACTCCTAGCATCTCTTCTACCTCGGGTAGCATCTTCGGTGCCCGGGCAGATGCAGTGCGGAGAGCCGCTTCGAACTGGGCGATCGCCGAATCCATTTCTCCCTGATAGGCATATACTTGCGCCAATCCGAGCCGCAACGCCACGGCATCGGCGGGCGTGTGGCCGGCGGCGTCCGCAGCTGCGGCCAGCTTCTTTGCGCGGGCCTTCAAATCGACGAACGATTGCTGCCGCATGGTGCAGGACAGTCTCAGATCAGTATTCCAATTGGCAGGCTTGGCAAAGTCCGCAAGAGCCGCGGCCGCTTCACTAAATCCGGAGAGGTTCACCGTATACCGAATGCTGCTTTCGGCGAGAATGGCGGCCTGGCGGGCGCGCTGGAACTCTGCGATTCCGACGAATTCGTCCGGCGACAGCACCTTGACGACGGCAAAACCGGAAGGCATCCGAAACACCGGCGAAATCTGACCGGTGGCAAGCCGCCGCAGGGCGGTTCGGATCTCTTGGCGCAGTGTGGCGGGATCCACTTTGCCCAGAAGGCCGCCATCCAGCGATGTAGCATCCACGGATTTCTGGCGAGCAAGCACGGCGAAATCGGCGCCTTTCTCGAGTTCCGCCCGGGCGCGAGCCGCCTCCTCGGCTGAATTCAGCACCAGGATCCGAACCGGAATAGCGGTGGAAGTTTGTTCCTAGCCAAGGGCAAAGAGGACAAGCCACAGCAGACAAAAGAGTATGCGAGACATCATCGCCCCCCGTATAATTCATGCAATCGTATCACAAAAACTCAGGTTACTTTCACGCGCGAGCTTTGTAATGTCGCGGCCAAGTGAAAAGTTCCTATTTCGGCCAAGTAGAAAGTTCCTATTGACAGCCGTAAGGCTGAAGGATGGAACGAATTGCGATGAGCCAAGAAGAACGGGATAGGCTGGACTGGTTAAGACGAGCCCGAGACAAGAAGATGACGCAGCGAGAGGCGGCCGAGCGCATGGATGTGAGCGCGCGTTGGGTGAGCAAGCTGCTGAAGCGGATGAAGCAGGAAGGCGACGGGGTGGTGGTGCATGGACTGCGCGGGCGCGCTTCCAACCACAAGCTCCCGGCGAAGACGCAGCAGCAAGCCTTGGCTATTCTCAAGCAACCGGACTGGCATGATTTCGGGCCGACCTTCGCTGCGCAGCAGTTGTCCAAGTTCCACCAGATTGAAGTCGGTAAGGAAACGCTGCGGGGATGGATGATCGAAGCTGGCATGTGGCAGCCGGGGTCGCGCAAGATCCGCGAGGTGCATGGCTGGCGGCCACGGCGCAGCGGGTTCGGCGAGTTGGTGCAATGGGACACTTCCGACCACGATTGGCTGGAAGGGCGCGGGCCGGTGCGTTATCTGGTGCGCATGATCGATGACGCCACCAGTTGGAGTTGGGGGCGTTTTGTGGAAAGCGACGCCACGCCGTTCAACATGGCGGTGCTGTGGGAATACATCGAGAAGAACGGGCGCATGGTGGACGTCTACACAGACCGCGATTCGATGTTCACCTTGCCGCGGCGAAAGGGGGAAAGCGAACAGGAGTGGCAAGCTGCGGATCGTCTCACGCAACTGGGGCGAAGTCTGCGAGAACTGGGGATTGGCACCATTTTGGCGAATTCGGCACAAGCCAAAGGCCGCGTGGAGCGGAGCCATTCGACGGCGCAGGATCGCTTGGTGAAGCAACTCCGGCTGGCCAAGGCATGCACCTTGGAAGAGGCCAACCTGTTCTTGGAAAAAGAGTATTGGCCGGAGTGGAACGAGTGTTTCGCGCGACCTGTGAAGGATTTCCCCAATCAACATCGGCCGTTGACGGAAGCCCAAAACCTGGCTGCTATTTTGTGCCACGCCGAGGATCGCGTGATCGCCAACGACTACACGTTTTCCTTTTCCGGGCAGCGGTATCAGATCCAACCCGAACAAGTCCAAGCGGGCATGCGGCGGCAACGCTTGCGCGTGGAGCTGAGACTGGATGGGGACTTGAAGGCTCGCTATCAAGGCCGTTATCTCGCCATCCAAACATGCTGTGTGCGTGCAGTCACGCCCCCGCCGTCTGCTGCGCGTAAGCCGCCGAAAAAGGATCACAATGCGGGAGGCAAGAGCGCCTGGATGCAGGGCTTCTTTGATCGCCCCGCTCCGGCTTTGTGGAAGTTGATCGTCGAAGGGAAATAAAACAATTTGGAAGACGCGCGTCTTTTATGCCCAAAGCCTCCGCTCCTGGGTCCCGCTTGAGCGCTAGCTGCTCTGCGCATAGCAGGGAAGGCGTCTCGTACAAGAAAGCCCTCCGCACGGTATCCCGATCAGGAGGGCTTGCGCCGACCGCCAGCGTTACCCGCTCGCCTCGGCTTTGGGCAGATCCGCCAGGCGCGACCCCGGCGAACCTGTGCGAACTTAACACGTGGGTTGCGATACAACCCTCAAAACCGGAACTTTCTACTTGGCTGGGAGTAGGAACTTTCTATTTGGTGACACGCGCGAGCTTTGTACGAGTGGCGCGTGACCCGGCCAGAGCGGGGCAACGGCGTGCCGGAACGGGAATTCGTTGGTCTTTGCTGGTGCGAGGGGGATTTCGCAACGGTTGTATCACCACGCCGGGTCCGTTCCGCAAAAACGGGTCGGGTTGGGCGTCACTCGGGTGCCGTACCTTGCGGTGCCTTTGACTGTGCTCCACTGAACACAAGAAGGCTCAATATTCCTGAGATAACGATCGCAGCGAGGGCGAAGCCAAGAGTCTGAACAAATAAGGGCTCGATCCATGCCCAGGGGATCAGCGCGACGGCTGCGATGAAGAAGAAGGCCCAGGCCCGCCAAGCTGCATGCAGCCACCGAAGACTGACAAATCGAAGCATGACAACGCACGGTCCGAGGGCTGAGTAAGAGAACTGAGAGATCGTCATCAGGTACTGTGCGGTTGTCTGCAGGTCCGCTGTATTGCGCATTGCGTTCTTGTAGCCCTGGACGGAGATCACAATCAGCAGACAGCAGCCGATCGCGATACTTGTGAGCCGCCCAATGCGAAGAGCGAGGGTTCTGGCGGCAAGCATGCGATGAGCGAGTGTTGTGGCGGCAAGCACCGGCATGTGGAAGTTGTTGAAAGCCTAACTCATGTTTAGGCGGACCTGCATAAGACCGGACCCAGGCGGCCTAGAACGGAAACGCCACCGGCGGCCCTCGGCATGAAATCCTTGTATTGCAACTACTTCCATACTCTACCTCAATTCGCCTCGAACTTGTTAGGCCGCCCGCCGGTCACCGGCACCTTAGACGGACTCAGGGTGGATGTCGGCAACTCGGAAAGAGCTTTGGCTCCGCCCAGGGCCGCGGTTTGATTTTCTGTCTTCGCCGAGCGACCCCTATCATCTGTTTCGTTTGATCAAAGACGTTCGGGCTAAGCTCGGTTGTAGGACGACAGCGGAGTAGGACAGCCCTCTTTGACGCCAGCTTTGGCCGTTCCACACCCTCTCCCCTCCTGTTTAAGGTTCTGCTTGCCGCTTTCTCTTTCGCAGCGTTTGCCAGCAAAGGACGGGAGTTCCAATCCGACGGAAACAGAGTTCCTTTGAGGTCCATGAACTAAACCGCGGGCGGTAAAACACCCCGTAAACTCCGCAGCAAGCGTGACGAAAGCGGCGTTAGGGTGGCGTGCGAGCGATAAGCGAGTCAAACTGGACGCGGCCTCTTGCAAGGCCTAATCCGACTCAAGGACTCCAGAATGACAACCCTTCGCCAACGAATGATTGACGACATGCGGGCGCGCAACCTCTCGCCGGCCACCCAAAGAAACTATATCCATTACGTGTACGAACTTGCCAAGTATTTCATGCGGTCGCCCGATTTACTCGAACCCACCGACCTCAATAAATTCCAGATCCACCTGCTGCACGAGCGAAAACTGAGCCCCCAAAGCGTAAACCAGAGCATCTCGGCAATGAAGTTTCTTTACAAGACGACGCTCGAAAAGGACTGGCCGGACCAGAAGTTCGCTCGCGTCAAAATCCCACAAACTTTGCCGGAGATTCTCAGTCCAAACGAAGTGGCGCGGTTTTTAGACAACGTCAGGGGCCTCAAGCACCGCACCGCGCTCATGGTCTGCTACGGGGCGGGATTGCGCGTCTCCGATGTCGTAAAACTCACCTGGGCCGATATCGACGCCGAGCGGATGACGATTCGCATTCAGCAGGGCAAGGGGAGCAAAGATCGTTACGCCTTGCTGTCCCCGAAGGTGTTGGACATCATTCGCTTCTGGCAGCAGCGATTGCCCTCCAACGCGTTTGGCTGGCTGTTTCCCTCCGGCTGGGGAAAGGGCAAACACATCGGCATCGGGACTCTGCAAAAAGCGTGCCGCCTTGCGCGAGAGCAGTCGGGCATCCCCAAGGCCATCACCATCCACACGCTGCGCCATAGCTTTGCGACTCACCTGCTCGAAAACGGCAGCGATATCCGCGTCATTCAAGCCCTTCTTGGACACAAGCGCATTGACACAACAGCGCATTATACGCATGTTTCGAGCGAGATCATGCGCAACACCAAAGGGCCGCTCGATCTGCTCGATCTGGAGGGCAAAGCCAACCGCCGAATCTCTGTTGTGAAAACCCTCCGGCCTCGGAAAGCCAAAGGCTAGCAAGCCATGCCAACCGTCAGGTTGGCTGACATCGTCCGGCGACATGGCAAGACATACCGCCAAAAGCATGCCTTGCCCATGCACCAACACCGTCTGCTGCGGGCCATTGAAAACTGCCGCACAGCCGCGCTTGGTGGCCACGCCTGCCGCTGCAGCCAGTGTGGTGAAACTCGCGTGTGGTACAACTCGTGCCGCAACCGCCACTGCCCGCAATGCCAATCCATGGCCCGGGCGCAATGGCTCGAGCGGCGCAAGCTCGAACTGTTGCCCGTCAACTACTTTCACGTTGTGTTCACCGTGCCCGAACAGATTGCCGCCATTGCCTTGCAAAACAAGAAAACAGTTTACGGCATCCTATTCCGCGCCACGGCTGAAACCTTGCTGACCATTGCTCGTGACCCCAAACACTTGGGCGCAGATATTGGCTACTTCGCCGTTCTTCATACCTGGGGACAGAATCTCCTTCATCATCCCCATCTGCATTGCGTCATTCCCGGCGGCGGAATCTCCGTCGGCGAGCAACCTTGCTGGATTGCTTCGCGCCCCTCGTTCTTCCTCCCCGTGCGCGTTCTTTCCGCTACACTCACCGCGTCGCCATTTCCAATCAACGCTTGCTCACTGACAAGGACGGCAAGGTTTCGTTCCTGTGGAAGGACTACCGGGAAAGAAACAAGAAAAAGAAAAAACAGAAGGTGATGACCCTTGCCGCCGAGGAGTTTCTGCAGCGCTTTCTGCTTCACTCGCTTCCACGCGGCTTCCAGCGCATCCGTCACTTTGGCTTGTTTGCCAATCCGGTAAAGCAGGAATCGTTAGCGGTCTGCCTCAATCTGCTGGCCGTGGTGGTGGAGCCAGTTCAGCCCAATCCAACTCCAGTTGCCTTCGAGCAACGCTATGAAGAGTTGACCGGACATTCACTCAGTCAATGTCCCGTTTGTAAAACTCAAACGATGGTTCTGGTGGAACTCTTTCATCCCCTCTATTCCTCTCGTTTCGAGGATTCCTCATGAATCTCCGGTGTCCGAACCGGCGCTCTGCGGGTGGCTCTGGCCGCTGTTGCTATTGTTGTGTCCAGACACTCAAAATGCAGTGTTTGCTCTGGCGTTTGTTGCCTTTTCCGCACATCAAAAACCGCCCATCTCAGCAATTCTCATCCGGTCCGGTCAAAAAACAACCGCTCATTCCTTGTTCCCAGGCTCTTTATCCAACCTCGAAGCCAAACAAAACCCATACCCTGAGCCTCACGGTGCGCTTTAGTTCACCACATTTTTAGACCAATTTCGCGCCTGTTCTTTTCCTGTTCTCACCGTCTTTTTTCGCGCGAAACCGGGCAAAAAATCTATGCAGTCACAAGCCATTAAGCTAGCATTCTAAAGCACTTACCCATAGAACCCAACAACCCGTCTGCTATCCTGTAACCGCCATGAACAAACAAGACAAACGCAAAGAAACCTCCCGCCTCAACGCCCTAAAATCCACAGGCCCCAAAACCCCCGAAGGCAAACGCCGATCTGCATTCAACTCCGTCACCCATGGCGCATACGCCCGTAACCTCATCCTCCCTGGCGAAGAAGTCGCCGAATTTGAGGAACTCATCCGCGTCCACCTCGAAACCTGGAAACCCGTCAATTTGATCGAAGATATCCTCGTCACTGAAATGGCCTCAACCCTCTGGCGTCTCCGCCGCCAAGCCCCCGCCGAAGCCAGTCTCATCGATATTCAAATTCAACGCATGACAGTCAACGAACTGGAATTCACCAGCCTCAATGCCCACGGCGCTTACGGCATCGCCGTCGCTGGCCTCCAAAGCCACAGTGACGCGCTCAACCAAATCGCGCGTCAAGGCCGCCGCTTATTGTCTCAGTATCAACAGCTGCGCCAGGAAATCCTCACCAACCGTGAACTATTCCCACCAATCACCCCCGGACCAGTCGACCTGCATCCTCAATCGGACACCAAGCCCCAAATGGAACCAGTTGAAAATACAGCAATGAATGGTCCGGAAATCGAAACGCAACCATTCGAAAAATCACCTGTTGAAGCAAAGCTAATCGTAGTAGCCGAAAACCACATAATCGACCCCCACAGCTCCCTTTACGACGCGCTCCCCCCAATCTCTCAACCGCGCTCTACGGAAAAACCTCTCACTTCGGTGGCCACAACCTAACAACCGTCTCCCTCCATCGGCAAGCAAGAGTTCGTCTCCAAAGGGATACCCAAAATCCCGGTTCACGCCCTATGGTAAAGATTTCCATCCCTATATCCACAATCAGTTACCGGCAAACGATAGCTCCAACTGAGCCGTTCAATGCTACCGGTCATGTTAAATTTGCTGACATGAAAATAGCGTTTGGCACAAATCGAGTTAACCAATCCGCCTCTCCACCCTTCAGCCCATTCAACAAACTCGGCGCTCCCGATGTCGTAGCAGCTAACATGGCTCGTCTTCGCCGAAAAAATTCTTGGCTGGATGCTTGAAGACAAGCAGCGTGAACTCCTCACCGGCCTCAGCAAACGCGTCATTCTCAACTGCACCCGCCAATGGGGTAAAAGCTGGATGGCTGCGGTGGCCTTACTGTTTCATGCCCTTCATCACCCCGATTCGCTGAGTCTCGTCGCCGGCCCCACACTCCGCCAAAGTGCCGAGCTCCTTAAAAAAGTCAAAGACCTCACCTCGCGCATAAGCTTAATCAC
>JAYUSZ010000301.1:0-9031 GCA_043755435.1 Bryobacterales bacterium
GAAGGTTCAGTGATCCATGTGGTGACCATTAAGTGGAAGCAGGGCACAACTCCACAGCAGATCAAAGCCGCACTGGACGGCGTAAAGACGGTTAAAAAAGAGTATCCGAAGATCAAGAACGTGTGGACCCGATCGATCAAAGTTCAGGGCGATGGGTACACACATGCAATCGCTATGGAATTTGAAAGTGAAAAGGCGTTGACTGATTACGCCGGTTCCGATGCACAAAAGAATTGGTACAAAGTATACATGAATATTCGTGAAGAAAGCACCACGCACGACATTACGAATTAAGTCCTCCTAAGTATTCGCCGACAAAACGGACCCAGGCCTTTGTCGGCTAATCCAGCCTCTTGTGGAAGCGTCTGGCGCTGCTGAAAAGAACAATGCAGCCAATAGCAAATAGCGCCAGCAGTTGCGGTGCCAGCGCTTCCACCCCCAAACCTTTCAAGAAAATCCCCCTCAAGATTTCAATGAAATATCGCATGGGGTTGATTAGCGTCAACCACTGCACCGGTTCTGGCATGTTGCGGATTGGGAAACTGAAACCGCTTAACATGAATGCTGGGGTAAAGAAAAAGAAGGAACTCATCAACGCCTGTTGTTGCGTCTGTGAGACGGTACTGAGAAACAACCCTGACCCCAGTGTGGTCATCAAAAAGATTAGCGTTGCGAAAACTAGCGTGATCAATCGGCCATTGAATGGGATGTGAAACACCAGAAGCGCGACGGTTGTGACTAGCGTCATTTGTACCGCGCCGATGCATACGAACGGCAGCGTCTTTCCCAACATCAATTCGATTGGCCGGATTGGAGTAACCATGAGCTGTTCCATTGTGCCGATTTCCCGTTCGCGGACAATGGCCATGGCGGTTAGCATAAGGGTCATCAAGGTGATGATATTCATAATGACGCCGGGCACAAAGAAATTGCGGCTAAGCAAATCCGGATTGAACCAGACGCGGGGCACGGCTACAGCACCAGGAGGCGGAGGCGTGCCACGCAGCTTCTGGCCGTAGGCCTGAATCACTTGGGAACAGTAGCCGGTAAGAATGGAAGCGGTGTTTGAATTCGCACCGTCCACAAGAACTTGAACATTTGCAGTATGTCCCTTATGAATGTCGCGGGCAAAGCCGGGAAGTACTTTCACGATAGCTTGTGCATCGCCATGATCCAGCAATTTCTGCACGGCTTCATCGCTATCGGGGATGTACTTCACGTTGAACTGCTGTGAACCCTGAAATTGCGAAAGGAGCTCGCGGCTTTCCACCGTTTGGTCCATATCCATAAAGCCAATGGGCGAGTTGATGAGGTCCAGGTTCACGGCGAATCCAAACAACATAAGCTGTGTGATTGGTGGAACAATCAGGAAAACGCGCATTCGTTTTTCGCGGAGTGTTTGCCGGAATTCTTTTTGGATGATGACGAGGATTCTTTCCCACATATATGGTAGCCGTCAAGCGATTTTGGGTTTCATTTTGCTAACTGCCAGTGCGAAGATCACTGCCGCATAGACTGTTAGCCACAATACTTCCAGCCACATTACTTCTAACCCAACACCCTTTAGAAAAATGCCTTTCATGATGGTGACGTAATACTTTGCGGGGACGAAGTTGGTAATGAAGCGGATCACCGTTGGCATGTTGTCTACCGCATAGATAAATCCCGAAAGCAGAAACGCAGGTAGAAAGCTACTGAGCAGTCCAACCTGATATGCGATCAATTGTGATTTGGTGGCCGCCGAAATGAAGATTCCCCACGAGAGTGCGCCGAGTAAGAAGATGAAGCTGGAGAAGCCCAGGAAAATCAAACTGCCTTTCAATGGCACGGAGAACAGGAAAACAGCCGCGAGTAAGGACATGACTGTATCTGCCGCGCCGAGGACGAAGAATGCAGCAAGCTTTCCAAGTAGCAACTCGGTAGGTCGAATGGGGGTGGACAGTAATTGTTCCATCGTGCCGTTTTCCCATTCGCGCGCAATGCAAAGTGAAGTGAGCAGCGCGGCGATGATCATCAGAATGACGGGAATCAAACCAGGAACAATGAAGTTTCGCGACTTCAAATCGTTGTTGTACCAGACGCGTACCTGGGCAGCTGTAACCGGTTTAGGCTGGACGCCGGCCCGTTGATCCAGACGTTGCGCGATGCGTTCCATGGAATAGAGACTGACGACAGCAGTTACATAAGCCATGGCGATGGACGCTGTGTTGGAATCGCTACCATCCAGCAGAACCTGCACTGGGGCCTCTTTGCCGGCTTCCAGTAGGCGGGAAAAATCGGGAGGGATTACTAATCCGAAAACTAGCTTGTTGGAGTTGATGCCTTCCTCGATTGATTGATAGTCCCCCGTCACACTGAGCACATCAAAGTAAGTAGACCCTTGGAACCGCTGAATCAAGTCACGACTTGCTTGGGAGTTATCCTGATCGAAGATCATTGCTGGAATATGATTGACGTCAAGCGAAAGGGCATAGCCAAACAGTCCAAGCATCAGAACCGGAATTAACAGGGCCATCGTCAAGCTGCGTGGGTCACGAACAATGTGCAAGAACTCTTTGCGGAATACGGCGCGAACACGGCGCAGGTTCATGCTTTGATGGCCTCTCGGCGTTCAATTTCGTTGATGAACACTTCTTCCATGGTGGCAACCCCCAGTTGTTGTTTCAGCGCGCGAGGAGTATCAAGAGCAATAACTTTTCCTTTGTACATAAGTGCTACACGGTGGCAATATTCGGCTTCGTCCATGTAATGTGTGGTGACAAAAATGGTCTGGCCCCCGGCTGAGAGGTTGTAGATCAAGTCCCAAAATGCGCGGCGGGCCAATGGATCCACGCCACTGGTAGGTTCGTCAAGAAACAGAATTGGTGGTTCGTGTAGAATGGCGCAACCCAGAGCCAGACGCTGTTTCCAACCTCCTGGCAGTTGCCCTGTCATGTCGCCGCGACGTTCTTCCAAATTGGCCATCCGCAGTGCGAATGTTTTGCGCTCTTCGCGACGTTCTTTGGGAACGCCATAAATGCCGCTGAAGAAATCGAGATTCTCTTCAACCGTCAGATCACCATATAATGAGAACTTTTGCGACATGTACCCAATGGAGCGCTTCACTTGTTCCGGCTGTGTGGCAACGTCAAACCCGCTTACGGTTGCCTTGCCGGTGGTGGGTCCAAGCAGGCCACAAAGAATACGGATAGTAGTGGATTTTCCTGCACCGTTGGGTCCGAGGAAACCGAAGATTTCCCCTTTGGCAACCCGCAGCGAAACGCTATCTACAGCGACAAAATCGCCGAAGCGCTTCACCAGGTTTTCGATGACGACGGCATCGGGCTCAGGCATGTTGTTCCTCCGCCGTAACCACTGCTACGAAAACATCTTCAAGGGTCGGTTCAATTATGCGTGCTGTGGCCCAAGATGCTATGTTCACTTCGGGTGCTGCGTGAACGTGTAGAGTTGCGCCTGAAGGCTTCACTCCCCAGACGCCAGTGCGCGCTTCCAAGTCGCGGCGGATGGCGCGCATATCGGCTGCTTCCACTTCCCAAAAGCGGCCAGGCATAGCCTTCTTCAATTCTGCGGGTGTGCCGCAGCGAATTAATTTGCCATTGTGCATCAGGCCCACGCGACCGCATCGTTCCGCTTCGTCCAGGTATGCGGTGGAAACCATCAGCGTCATTCCCCCGCTGACTAATTCCTGAAGGATCAACCAAAAGTCACGACGCGATACTGGGTCCACTCCGTTGGTGGGTTCGTCCAGTAATAGGATGGCGGGTTTATGAAGCAGGGCGCACATCAATGCAAGTTTCTGTTTCATGCCACCGGAGAGTTTGCCGGCATCGCGATTGCGGAAGGGTTCCATGCGTGTCATGCCGAGAAGTCGCAATTTCAGGGGTTCAAGATCTGGGCCGCTGATGCCGAATAGATCGGCATAAAAATCCATGTTCTCTTCAACGGTAAGGTCATTATAAAGGCCGAAACGTTGAGCCATGTAGCCAATTTGATCGCGTACCTGAGTGGTCTGCTTCACCGGATCGAACCCAGCAACACGACTTTGACCTTCGGTCGGGTCAATCAATCCGGAGAGGATTCGAAGCGTGGTTGTTTTGCCTGCTCCGTCGGGCCCAACCAAGCCAAATACTTCACCAGCTTCAACGGCGAGATCCAATTTACTAACAGCCGTGACAGTGCCGAAGGTTTTCGTTAGCCCGGTGATTTCAATGGAATGGGACATAGTTTGCTATTGGCTGCCAAGATCGATGATTGCATCCACAGGCATATTCAACTTCAATTCCTGTTGCTTGTTCTCAACAGAGATCTTCACGCGGTACACAAGTTTCACGCGTTCTTCTTGCGTCTGAATTTGCTTCGGCGTGAATTCAGCTTGCGAAGAAATGTATGTGATGGTTCCTTGATAGGACTTGTCCTTGTAAGAATCCGTGGTGAGTGTTACTTTTTGACCCAGTTTCACACGGCCAAGTTGTGTTTGTGGAATGTACCCGCGGAGCCAGGGATGTTCGATATCGGCCACAGTTAAGATGGTTGCCCCCGGTGCGACAACTTCTCCAGCCTCGGTGGTCTTAACTAGTACGACTCCATCAAGCGGAGACTTGGCGATGGTGTCGTTCAATTGAGAATCCATCACGGCCACGTTGGCTGTGGCGCGCTTCATGTCTGCCTGGCGCACACCCATTTCCTGTTGCCTGCGCTTCACTTCTTCGGCGCTGGCTTGGGTCAACTTCAAGGCAGCTTTGGCACGCTCCAATTGCGCGCGAGCCAGTTCGATTTCCTGCTTCCTTGGACCTTCCTCTACTAGCGATACACGCTGTTCAGCCACGTGCATAGCTGCTTCGGTGATGAGGAGGCGTGTCTGCGCCTGATCATATTGGGAGCGGGAAATGTCTTCGTTTTTGAACAGCCGCTCGGCACGATCCCAATCTTTTTTCGCCTGTTGATATTGTGCGCGAGCGTCTTCTAAAGTTGATGAGGCTTGCAACTTTTCCTGCTTACGCGAACCTGCTAGTAAGTTGTTCAATTGTGCTTCAGCGGCGGCAATTTCCGACTTCCGTACTTGAGTTTCCCGAATTAGAACTTCTTGCTGAAACACAATGGCGGTGCTCATCTGAGCAATGCCCGATTGGGCTGCGGCCACCTCGGACTCTTCGCGCTGCCTTTGGAGGGTCATCGTATCGCGATCCAGCCGAGCAATGATTTGACCGGCTTTTACCAGGTCCCCTTCGCGCACCAACAGCTCTGAAATCTTGCCTGCTAGCTTAAAGGCTATGTCTACTTGAGTCATCTCCAAATTGCCGGAAAGATGAATGCGGTTGGGATCCACTTGGGCCGACCGGAAGTAATAAGCTGCAGCCGCACCGGCCGCCAGTAGTATCAAAATCGGAATGATCTTCTTCATTGCAATATCCTGTGGAGCGCACCCATGGCAGTGGCTAAATCAATGCGAGCAACATTATTTTGGTAAAGGGCGAGAATGCGATTATCGCGAGCACGAGCAAGACGGGTTTGGGCGTCAACTAATTCGAGACTGTTGGACACACCTTCGCGATACCTCCGTTCGGCCTGTTCCAACTCCTGGCCGGAAAGCGCCAATCCTTCTTCTGCAACCTTCACTTGGCCAGCGGATGCGTGAACGGCTCCCAGAGCCAAACGAACTTCCAATTCCACTTGCTGTGCGAAATCTTTGGTGCGGATGGCTTCCTGACGAAGGTTAATGGCGGATTCGGCACGGCGGGAATCGCGGCGGCCTCCGTCGAATATGGGAATTCTCAAACTTGCGCCGATTGTGTGAGTGGCTAGGGCTCCACCGGGACTGATGCCCAGAGCGCCGTAGTCGGCAAAGGCTCCAAGAGAAGGAAGACGTTCCGCACGAACAGCTTGGTAATTGAGGCTCGCGGCTTGTTCACGGCGTTTTTGAGCCAACCAGTCGGGCCGGTACTGCTTGGCTGATGCCATGGCTTCTTCCATATTTGCTGCTGCAGAGGTTGGAATTGTAAGAGTGTCGGCCAATTCGATGTGCACTGCCAAGTCCATACCGATGGTGCGCATCAGATGCAGCTTAGCAGCATCAAATTCCAGTTCGGCTACACTCAGCCGCTGTTTCTCATTTGCCAATTGAACCTTGGCGCGAGTTACTTCCACACCAGTGCCGGTGCCCGCTTCTTTTTGATTTTCAGCAAGCCGTACCAGTTTTTGGGCAAGTTCCAGATTGGCTTTCACTGTATCTACCGCGGACTTGTTTCGTAGGGCAATCAAGTAGGCTCGCGCGACTGCATCGGCCACTTGATTAGAGGCCGCTTCCTTTTCTGCTTCAGCTACTGCCATGTTGGCTTTGGCTGCATCGAGCCGTTTCCAGGCGCTGAAATCGAAAATGGATTGCGAAACGGTGGCGCGAATGTCGAAGTTGCTCAGGGGGCCAACCAAGGTGGGAGATGTGAAGCCGGGGATGGGAATGCTGAATCCGAACGCTTTCAGATTCCTAGTAAAATCAGTTTCAGTGATGGCTGCATCGACATTGGGAAGCAGTGCGCCTTTGACGGTATTCTTGCGGGCAACGGCAGCCAACTGCGCTTCACGAAGTAACTGTAACTTAGTATTGCCATCGGGAGCGAGTGCCATCTCCACTGCGTTTTTCATAGTAAGTGGCGTAGGTTGGCTCCACAAGACTATGACTAACTGTGGAATGACTAACAGGATAAAGATCTTTTTCATGATGGTTGACTCCCGGCGGTGAGGCCAGCTTCCAGAAAAGGGAGCATTTGTTCCAACGCTTGTGCTGCTGTGGGATTGCTTATGGTGCCTTTGGATACCATTTTTAGAATGGTGCTTGCTTGCATTGTGTGAACTAGGGAACCCACGCAGAAATTCATGCGCCAATAGAGAGTATCGTTTTTCAAGTGGGGCACTGCCTGGTGAAGCGCACCGACAAAACGTTGGGCTGTTGACGCCATCTGTTCATTGAAACTACGCTCCACAACTTGCGCAGGCTCAGTGTAAAGGCGAATCATAAGCGCACCCAGTTGCACCTGGGAACTTTCCTGTGGCGGCAAGAAAGCGGTTTCAAGAAGGGGCAACGCAAACGCACGGAGAATTCCGCGGAGCCTGGCCTTGCCGGATTTCGTCGCCAGGGCTTCGTCGAGCATTGCCAGCCGACGCTCGTTCACTGGCTTTAAGCGACGTGCAAAGACGGCGTGAATGAGTGCTTCCTTAGATCCGAAGTGATAATTCACAGCGGCCAGATTAACGGATGCAGCATCGGTGATAGCACGAAGTGAAGTTTCGGAAAGGCCGTGTTGGGCGAAGAGGAGTTCGGCGGCGTCCAGGATGCGGGTTTTGGTTTCCGTCTGCATTCAAACGTTCGTATGAAACATACGTTTGACTCAGAGTAACACGAAGCACAAACACAATCCAGCAGAAAGTACTTGACAGTGTAAAGTATATTTAGCACAATGTACTCATGCTTGGACGAATCGCTGCTATCGTATTCATTTTTTTGTGCACCTGCATTGCTTGGATGATCCTGGGAGCGACCATTTCATCGCGAACGGAAAATTCCAAAACCAAGCTTGACGGGAAGGTTGAATCGTTGTGGGGTGGGGCTCATGTTCAGAATGCGCCGCGCGCCACATTTTTGGAATTTAAGAAAGTAGGTGACCGTGTGGAGTCACAGGCTGTGATCGACCTTCCATTGATGGCCACCTCGGTCAATGTGGATTTGGGCTTGCAGCATCGGCAAAAAGGCCTGCTTTGGTACAGCACCTACGGTGTGAACTTTCAAGGAACCTGGAGTTTCCAAAACACTTCCGGCCAGGATAGGGAGATTCGATTCACCTTTCCCTTGCCTGCAAAGGACGCCACCTACGACGCTTTGACATTCCGTTTGAATGGCACTGCGGTGGATGTAAGCCCAAAGGAAGGATGCTTTGAAACAGTGAAGATTATGCCTGCTGGGGCCACTTTTAAGTTTGAATCCAGTTATCGCTCAATGGGGTTGGCTCATTGGCAATATCAGCTGGGCCATGGAGTAAATCGGGCGCGCGATTTCGATCTGACGGTACATACTAACTTTGATGGTTTCGATTTCCCTGAAAGGACGCTGGCCCCCGCGGAGAAGGAGCTGGACAACAAGGGTGGTTGGAACTTGCGTTGGCAGTACGCCAGCCTGGTTAGTGGATTTCCGATCCGGGTGGTGATGCCGGAGAAGTTACAGCCGGGCCCACTGGCAGCGGAGATCAGTTACTTCGCGCCTGTCTCGCTATTTTTCTTCTTTTTCCTATTATGGCTGGGCAGCACGGTTCGGCAGATAGACATTCACCCTATGCATTACTTCTTTCTGGCGGCAGCATTTTTCGCCTTCCACTTGTTACTTGCCTACTTAGTGGACCATCTTTCTATCCATCTCTCCTTCGTGATTTGCGCTGCCGTTTCCATGGGCTTAGTGGCCAGCTACTTACGGCAATTGGCGGGAATCAATGAAGCATGGCGCCACGTGGTGGCAGCCCAACTCTTGTATCTGGTGCTGTTCTCCTATGCTTTCTTTTTCAACGGGTACACGGGACTTGCCGTAACGGTTGGGGCAATTTTGACACTTTTCGTTTCCATGCAGTCAACTGCGGGAGTGAACTGGACGGAACGGTTGAAAATATTGGATCTTCCCAGACCAGATAGACTTGTGTAAATGAAGCCGTCTGCCCTGGCTAAAATTCAACGCGAGGTGATTGGCTGCGAACTCTGTCCTCGTCTGCGCGACCATTGCCGGCTTGTTTCTGAACAGAAGCGGAGGGCCTATCTTGATTGGGATTATTGGGGCAAGCCCGTGCCATCGTTTGGCGATCCTGAGGCGCGGCTGCTGTTGATTGGCCTTGCTCCTGGAGCTCATGGTGCCAATCGAACTGGGCAGATGTTCACGGGCGACTCCTCCGGCGATTTTCTGTTTCGTGCGATGCATAACGCCGGTTTCGCCTCGCAGCCTGAATGCCGAACTCGGCAGGATGGATTACAACTTATTGACGCCTATATTACTGGTGCG
>JAYUSZ010000302.1:0-24325 GCA_043755435.1 Bryobacterales bacterium
GTAAGCCTAAATTACAGGATATCAGATTGACGAATCCTTCCGAAATTCTGAGAGCCTGATTGCCATCCGATCGCAACAATAAACATGTAAAATAAATCACACGACCGGATCGGATAGTAGGAGAGAGGTTGCTTATGAAAAGACTCGCGCTTGGCTCTTTCGTTTTGATTGCCTGTGCACTTAGTGCACAAGAATTCCGGGCTTCTCTTTCAGGAGAAGTCACAGACCCTTCTGGTGCCTCCATCGCTGGAGCGGTAATCACCATCACCAACATTGACCGGAACACGGATTCAACGGAAGTTACAAACGCGCTGGGGCGCTACGTCGTTTCGTTCCTTGCGCCAGGCTCTTATAAAGTTGCTGTGGATAAACCCGGCTTTCGCAAATCGATACGCGAGGGAATCCGGCTGAGTTCTTCGGACAAGTTGGATCTTGATTTCCGATTAGAAGTTGGGACGCTATCTGACGCAGTCACCGTCAGCGGGGAATCACCGCTGCTGCAGACAGAATCCGCATCCCGAAGTGCGCTTATCGAAAACCGTTCCATTGAATCCATTCCCACCAATGGACGGAATCTTTTTCAGTTGCAATATTCGTTGCCCGGGGTGATCAAAACCAGCACCTATTGGGGCTCTATGGAATTATATGCATCGGGGAATATCAACGGTGTGGCTATCAGCGGCGGCCGCCAAGGTGAAAATGAAACTTTGATTGACGGGGTTACAAGCACAAGGCCAGATCGCGGCATTGCCTTTGCCCCATCGTTGAATGCTACTCAGGAGTTCACGGTTCTAACCAACAATTACGATGCGCAGTATGGGCGCGTTAGCGGTGGCGTCACATCAATCGTAGTGAAATCAGGCAGCAACAAGTTGCATGGTCAGCTTTTTGAATTTCTGAAGAATGAAAAGTTGAATGCCAACGATTGGATTGCCAACAAAAATAATTTCTCTCGCGTGCCTTTCAAGCAGAATACCTTTGGCTTTGAAGTGGACGGGCCTGTTCTAATTCCCAAACTTTTTGACGGCCGCAACCGGATGTTCTTCATGCTCTCACTGGAGGGGTTGCGCGAACATAACCCTGGTGGGCAAATTGCTACTCTGCCCGATGCGAACCAATTGCAAGGCGACTTTTCCTCGCTCAGGAACAATTCAAATGCAGTTGTAGCCATTTACGACCCCATCACTACGCAATTAGGTGCGGACGGCAGAACCTACACCCGCCAACCATTTGCCGGCAATCGAATTCCTGCGTCCCGGATCAATCCAGTATCAGCGAAAGTAGCCTCCTTTTATCCCAAACCGACCGGTGTTGGCGATGGTCCGGATCGTCAAAACAACTACGCGGTGGTGACACCTTCTACGAATAGCTACGATTCCTGGCTGGGGAAAATGGATTTTCGAGCATCCAACAAAAGCAATATTTCCTTTCGCTACGGGCAAACGCCTTGGGGCAACTTTTCAAAACTTGTTTGGGGCACCAATGCGGCGGAGCCTAGCGGTGAGGCGCCTTCTACACGGGTTTTCCGTAACTGGGGTGCCGATTGGGTCTATACGGTAGCTCCTAACTTGGTCTTCAATCTGCGTGGCGGATTGGCGCGCTACGAAGGGTTCGGAGGCAATGTTTTCGCAAAGGGTTTCGATCCTAAGACTCTTGGATTTCCGTCCAGCCTGGTTTCACAATTTCTGGCTATTCAATTTCCGCGCTTCAATTTAGGAACGTACTCGCCGTTGGGCGCAGCCACCGTGACCAGTTATGAAACGCACGATACGTATAGCCTGCAGCCCAGCATCAATTACGTCCGTGGCCGCCACACCATTAAGGCTGGCACGGAACTGCGCCGCTACAACCGCAACCAGTTGTCACCGGGCGCAGCCAGCGGCAACTATACTTTCAACAAAGCTTGGACTCAATCGGATCCCCAACGTGGCGATGCAACTTCAGGAAACGAGTTCGCTTCGTTTTTGTTGGGCTATCCTGCATCTGGTTCTGTTGACCGGAATATTGACACGGCTTATCGAAGTAGTTACGCGGCTTTATTCCTGCAAGACGATTTCAAGTTGACCTCAAAATTGACGGTGAACCTGGGCCTGCGTTGGGATTATGAATCGCCTCGCAGAGAAAGGTACAACCGAATGGTTTCAGGCTTTGCCTTTGGACAGGCAAGCCCGATAGCCTCGAAGGTGAGCGGGCTTGATCTAAAAGGCGGACTTCAATATGCCGGCACAGGTAGCAATCCTACCAATGCCTTTAATGAATACCGCAACCAGTGGCAGCCAAGAGTTGGTGTTGCCTGGCAGTTCTTGCCGAAATGGGTGCTGCGCGCCGGTTATGGGCTTTCCTATTTGGGACAAGCTGAAAATGGGCCGGCAACCGGATTTAGCCAACCAACCAGTTTAATTGCTGCTCCATCGGGAAGCTTTGTACCAGCAGTCAGTCTTAGCGATCCATTCCCAAGCAACTTTTTTCCAACTGGGCTGCTAGTTCCTATTGGCAATTCGCAAGGGTTGGGAACAAATCTTGGGCTGGCAGTTTCAGCGCAATATCGCAACCGGCCATTGCCCTATTCCCATCAATATTCATTTGGATTCCAACATACGCTGAAGGGCTGGTTGCTAGACGCCTCTTATGTGGGGAATCAGACGAAGCGGCTGCCTGTTGGTTTGAACCTAAATTTCATTCCGTCCAATGTGCTTACCAGCATTCCGCTTGATCAGCGAGCCACCTATTTTGCTCAGCAGGTTCCCAATCCATTGGCTGGCTTGCTACCGAATTCAAGCATCAACGGAGCAACCGTTGCACGCCAGCAATTGCTGTTCGCCTATCCGCAATATTCGCAGGTTTCCATCACCAGCGTGCCGATAGGTAGACAGCGCTATGATGCTTTGCAAGTGAAAGCGACGCGCCGTTTTTCAGCGGGTTTCAGTGGGCAGGTAAGCTACACATGGTCGAAGACTTTGGAACGAGTTTCGTTGTTGAATGCCCAGGACGTGAATACTACAGATCTACTTTCTACCGGCCTGGAAAAGCGTCTGATCCAATTTGATATTCCCAGCAAACTAGCGGTGGTGCTTAGCTATGAACTGCCGTTCGGGCGGGGCAAACGCTTTGGGAACAACCTGCATCCTGTACTTCGAGCCGTGGCTGGAAATTGGAATATTAGTGGCCAGACCGTCGCACAAAGCGGATTCATCTTCGACTTTCCGAATACTGCGCCACTGGATTCAAAAAGCCCCAAACTTAATGATGGCCAAAGAGACGCTGCTGCCAAGCAGGCGAATCGACCCCAATTCGATGTGTCGGTGGACAAGTGGTTTGACACGTCGCTTTTCCCCAAACAGGCACAGGCCCCCTTTACACTCCGCAATTTCCCCACACGTTTTCCTGATGTCCGGAGTAGGGGATTGAAGAGCTCGGAGATCTCGGTTTATAAAGAGTTCCCCATTAAAGAACGCGTCCGCGTGCAGGTGCGGGCTGACTTTCAAAACGCTTTCAACTATCCCCTATTTGGTAGGCTGCAAAGCAACAACGTAACCGATTCGCGATTCGGCCAGCTACAGGCGGACATTACGAACGAAAAGCGAATTGTGGTGGCCGTAATGAAAATAGTGTTCTAGGGACTATACCTCGAACATTTTCATGGTCGCTTCAAGCGATGTCAGCGGGTCGCCTAACGGGGAATATTCGTGGGCGATGAAGCCTTGGAATCCAAGGTCGGCGATTGCTTTGGCTATGCCGCGATAGTTCATTTCCTGCGTGTCGTCCATTTCATGACGGCCAGGATTTCCGGCGGTATGGAAGTGCCCGATCCACTTATAATTGTCGCGAATCGTTCGGATCACGTCGCCTTCCATAATTTGCATGTGGTAGATGTCGAACAGTAATTTCACTTTCGGCGAATTGACGCGCTTGCATACTTCCACGCCCCACGCGGTGTGATCGCAATTGTAGTCTGGGTGGTTCACCTTGCTGTTCAATAGTTCCAGATTGATGGTGATTCCCTTGTCCTCTGCGTAGCCTTTGATGCGGTTGAAGAAGATCACCGAATTGACAATGCCTTCTTCATCGCTGCGTCCTTTACGATTGCCGGCAAGGGCGATCACATTGGGTGCTCCCGCGCCAACGGCTGCGTCAATGGCTTCGCGCATGCGCTTTTCAATCCCATCGTGAAGTGCCTTATCGTTTACACCGTCAGGAATGGTGGAACCGCCTGGGATCATGCTGGGAATCAGGCCATACTTCTTGAGAATTTCAAAATCCTGCGGACCGCGGAGGTCAAAGCCAACTGCGCCTGCTTTAGCCGCCTCTCTGGCTTGTTCTTCAAATGTGAATTTTCCGCGTCCGAAGCAGCCGCCAGTGACGCACTGCTTTAATCTGCCTTTGCGAGGAGCTGCGAGTGCGGGAGTCTGGAGGGCTGCGGTGCCTAGGGCTGTCAATGTTGGTACAAACGTTCGTCTGGTCATACGCGAAATAATAACATTTATGGGATTCGCACTTTGGGTAGATGTGGAAACGGCCTGGGCACAGGGCACGCACGAGTACAAACCCATGGGGGCTGCTGTGGTGGCAAGAACTGATTTGTTCCGCCCTCGTGACTTCTCACCGTGGCGTAAATCACCATCGCGAAGGTCGAACACCTACATCGGATTATTCGGGTCTTTGGAGGATCTTAATAAATATATGCGCAACGGAGGCAGGCGCGACAAGCGTACGCGATCACTTTTGGAGTGAGGTCAGCGTAAGACTGCTTTCGATAAACCTGCATTGCCAGCAGAATCGTAGGCTCGAACGGCCACCAGATGCTCACCCATCGCGAGTCCTTCCAACCGCACTTCAATGCGCTCCGTTAGTGAATCGAGTATGCCATCCATTGCATCAAGTGGCGTCCAGGGGCCGGCGTCCAATGAATATTCAGCGCGACGAATTGGGCTAATAGCATCGACTGCCGTCACTGGAATGGTCACTGTTTGATCTGCTTTCACGGGAATTCCCATGGTCACCAGCGGCGGCGTGTTGTCGATCAGAAAAGGATTGCTAATCAATTCCGATTGTCTTGCGGCTTGGCCGGGATTCATCAGCCGGTCACTCGCCACAACGCGAAATACGTAGCGCCCATCGGCCAACGCGTCGGAATCCACTACAAGGGTGTTGTCTGGCAAGTTCGCTTTCAGCAATTTCCATTCTTGTTCCCCTTCGCCACGGAAGTAAGCTGCGTACACCAATTTATCGCCATCCGGATCATCAGCTTGCCAGGATAGTTGCAAGCTTTGCGCGCCGCCGCGGGTCAGAATTTGTGATGGCGTACCGGCACTGGTTGCAGGTTGTGGGTCGGCGGTGTCGGTTACCGTCACGCTGAAAGAAGGGGTCTGCGTTTGGGTCTGAGAAGGTTGGGGTTTTGATCCGCTGGATGGTGAAAATAGAACCAGACTAATGGAACGGACCGAAGGCGCCATGTTCTGCGGCAAGTATGATGCGCTGACGCTTTCCAGAACAGGTGACATTCCTTGGGAACCCGTCAGCGCAACGCGCCACTGTAGATATCTCGAATTTGGGCTTTTATTCTGGTTGCTGGAAACTTCTGTCCAATCGCTCCATGTGCGATCGGGTCTGGTTGAATTGCCCGAGCGTGTTTCGAATTTCACTTTGCAATTGGCACAAAGATCCACTCGCCAATCAAAACGGCCCCACCGTGCGACGCTGTTTGAATCATGCACTGGTGCTACAAAACTGCCGCTATCGTTGAATCCACGGCCGATGCGCAACAGCTTGCCCTGATCGCTGGTTGCAGCAAGAACGTCGCTTGCTTCCAGCGATAAGCGGGTCACCGCTGATTCGCCGGTTTCTGCCAGCAACGTCACTTTGCGATCTTGCGAGAGCCTGTAAATTCGGCCTCGGGAATCGGTTCCGAATAAAACGTAGTCGCCTACGCGGGCCACTGCATAGATGTTCTCTTCCTTGGAACTCCATAAGGTTTCCACAGTGTTGTCAGGGTGAATGCGATACAGTGCCGATTTTTCCACACCCGTCATTTCAACGGTAGTCGTTACCACTGGTTGCGTTTGGGTCGCCGGGGCAGGGGAGGCGGTGCGTTGATTTGCATCGGGCTTCGGCAAGTCAACGGTAGGAATGTTTGCCGCCGCATTCTCGGTAACAGTAATGGAGGTGCCCTGCATGGTTACAGGATTGACTGAAGTTGGAGTGCCCGTTTGCATACCTCGCCCAGCCAGAGAACCTCCTAATGCTGCGACATAGACAGAATCATCAGCCGCAGGGAGAATGGTTCGGATTTCCGGCAAATTCGCATCGAACAGTACGAAGGCCTTGTCCTTGGCTTCGATTCGATACAAAATGCCATTGGGTTCGGTGCCTGCCAACAACCTGCCTTGTCTGTCAATGGACATCGCCGTAACATGAGCTTGACCAGTTGCGTAGTACACTTCCCCTTGCTGCGCAGCAGTAATTCGATGAACGACTCCTTGACTGGTTCCAGCATAGAGTATTCCCGAATCAGTAAGAATCAGCGACCATACAAATTTCGTCTTGGTTTCGTAGTATTCGGTGGCTTTGCCATTTTCGATCCGGTGAATTTTTCCATCGGGTGAAGTGCCGACGTAAACTACTCCCTTTGCATCAACGGCGATTGCGAAAATTTCAGGTTGTGAGGAACTCCAGACTAATGCTGTGCCCCCATTGGGGCTGACCTTATACAATTTGCCCCGATGTCCAGTTGCCACATAAGTGGATCCATCGGATGCCTTGGCCATTGCCCAAGCAGCTTGCTCGCCGCTGTCGAAAATGGAATCGATTCGCGGGCTCAACATCAGGCGGCCATCGCGGCCAAGCGCCATGTTTTTGAATTCGCCGCGAATAAAATCCTGATAGGTATTCATCTCCCAGGCGGAACTGGATGCGGCAATTCCTAATGCTGCGAAAGCCACAGCTGTAGCGGCAAGACGGAAAATGTTCATGGCTTGATCTCAATCTGCACTGTGCGCGAAACCGCCACCAGCACTTCCCCCAAAGGAATTTCAAACTCGGCTAATTTAGAAGGGCGTCCCTGTTGCACCGTACCCTGCGAGGATTGCGCCTTGTTAAACAACATGGCGAGCGACGCTGGAACAGCGGGCATCGCTTCGCCCGAAACATCATAGGACAATTCAGCGCGCCAGACTCTGATCCAGGCTGAGCTATTGGTGCGTTGGGCGCCCAGGAACTTCATCGCTTGTTCCTGATTACGGGCGGCGGCGGCGAAGTTCAAGCGGTTCTCTGTACCGTTTGTGTTCGCCCCATCGGAAATGGAAGCGAAAAGATTTCCAGCGCTGCTGCCTTCGGGGATTGGAAACTGCACTAAACGCCGAAGTTCAGTGCCATCTTCTTTGCGAAACACGGCATCGAATTCTGCGGTTTCTCCTGGCCGATAGCTATTTCGCCGCGAATAGAAACGATCGAGTTGCCAGGATTCACGCGTCTCCCGCGCTTCAATATTGAACTCCATCGATTGCGGATTCCAATTCGGAAGCTTGCTTTGCAGAATAAAACTGAAAGGCATCACAGCAGCGAGCGAAGCTTGCACTGGAGCGCCGAACTCCGCCGCATATTGATTGTCTACAAGGATTGGCGGACCGCTACTCATTGCGATGGATCCTTTGATTCGGATAGTGGCCGCGCCCATGGCCCGTTCCGTTCCATCAATAGCTGAGAATACGGCCATCTGCAGCAGAAGCGGGGAAAGGAATCGGTCACGGATGAAGTTCATCTTATAAGTGCGAGCACTGCCTGGGCGCGACAAGTTTTTCACATTGACGGTGACTGGAATCAAGTTTGCCTTCCGGCCGATTTCACCGGATACGGCCGCGTTGCGATCGGAAAGAATCGACCCGATCCACTGTTTAGCCGAGGAAATTTTGAACGACGTGGAAAGGTTGGCCAGCAATGTGATTACCTCCGAGCGAGCGAAGGGCATTTCAGCCTCGCCTAAGCCAAGGAAGCGATGTCCGAAGGCGTAGATCTTTTTCCCGTCGATGTGCGTGAGCGTCCCGTCAGCCCCAACGCTTAGGTCACCGGAAACCAGTTGAACGCTGATCATTTCACCGGGTTGGAGAGGCTGTGCTGTTGCGGAGGCGGTGTTAACCGGTGTTCCACCGGAGACGCCTTGACGCGGTTCAAGGCCGAGGTCGCGCAGCATGGGTGCAAAGTGATCCAGCGTCCCGCGGGTGAAGCCGGCGAAGGAAACTGGAGTTGCAATGTCCACTAGGCGAGTATCTCCGACTAAGGCTCCACGAATTGGTTCAGGGCGCCCTTCGGTGGGCGGATTGGCGTCGGCTGCGATCATTTCCTCAATGGGGCGAATTCCGGCGATGGCTTCTTTGGCGAAAGGAAAGGCCATGGCAACGGCACCCAGCAACTTGCCGTTCAGATAGACAGGGCTGCCGCTCATCCCTTGCATCACACCTGTTTTTTCGAGGGGGCCGCCGGTAAGTTTACCTAAGATGAGGTTCTGTTTCGGGCCAAGATTTTCCAGGATTCCAAGAATTTCCACCTGAAATTCTTCCACCTTGCCGCCGGAGAAGACGGTTTTGCCTATCGCATGCTGGCCAGGTCGCAGGTCCTTCAAGGGTAGGATTTGCAGGCTCTGGGCCGTGAGGGACCAAGCCCAGGTAATCAACAGGATTTGCAGGCCGAAACGCATTCTTTAATTTTAGACGCCGCTGGAGGGGTTCACCACAAAAAAACTTATGTGAATTGTTTCAAGGGACCGGCGCGGTGAACTCTGACACACTTTGTCGTCTGTCCAAAACTTGGGCATGCCAGAACATCCACCATCCCTAAGAGGGAGATGCTGCCCTTGGTTCTTGGCAACATTGTGCAGAAAGCTGGTTCGCTTGCTTGTGTGGAACGAACCAATCCGGTTCTTAATCTCGATTTGCAACTAAATCGAAGTGGAGGAAATTGAGGTAGTTTTGAATGATCTGAAGATAAACCCTGCGTTGAAGTTCCGATACAAATACAACTGTTTCCACCATTAGGGAGATTGTCGACGAAACATATCAGAATGTCTAATCACAGCAGTGGTGAGCATTTGAAAACGGCTCGATGCCCCACCAACGGGAAGATATTTGCTTCCCATCCAAGCTGCGCGTCCTTGCCTGCTCCGCGCCGATCTGCTCGGCTTCGACTGTGACGGGCCGCTCCGGCGGGAAGCAAAAAGTAAGTCAACTGGAGAACCGTTTACACAAAATCCTTGACAGGCCCCAAGCGAGCGGCCAGAGCTGCCTATCCCAAATTGTTTCCAGATGCGCCTCAGCCCCTCGCTCATCTCAGCGCCCCAACTTCTCCAACTGTCCCACCGCCGACCTAACAAAACTACCCCCCGCCCGCTTCTCCAAGTAACTCGACTTCGCCCGCCACGTCTCATACCCACCAACCGCGAAAGCTTCCTCCGTAGGAATATATCCCCGGTAATCATTCGCCAACTCAATCATCATCGTGGTCTGAAAAGGACTCGCCTGCTTCACTGCCAAACCCAGTTCCACAAACGCTTCACCCGGCATCGTCCCAATCCCCAAATTACCAATCCGCATCGCCTGAACCAACGTTTTCACCCGCGGCCCAATTTCACCCGGTAGCAGCACGGTCTCACGAGCATAAATCGCCTCCCGCTTTCGATACCCACCCGCCGGTGCCGCACCCTCACTCGCAAGCAACTTCTTCGCCGTTTCAATTTCCGAAAAACTAGGTTGCCGCGCCGCCACCTCAATCTCTTCAACGCTCCCGTTCAACTCCACTGCATCTTCCCATTGCAAACCCTTCCAAGTTCGAAACGCCTCAGCCGCCAAAATATCAGCGTATGCACTCATCTGTTCATAAGGCTGCCAAACTTTCGGAGCTTTTAAAAAGTCAACGCCATTGATGTTTCCAGAACACGCATTCGCCAACACCGGTACAAATGCCGACCCCGCCATCCGTTGCATCGCCGCCGCCCATGACCCAAAATAGTCCGCGCTTACATGAGTTCCCGGATGCCCGCCCACATAGTGCAACGCATAACTGCACAACGCAAAAATCGGTTTTCCATCAATTGATTCTCCAGCCAGCAATGTAACATCTGGATCAATCGGCCCCGCCGCTTTCACAATATTCTCGTTACCCGCCGGCGGATTCATCAACACTCGATCCTCCGTCCCAAATGGGTTCGGCGGAATCGTTCCAGGCTTCATCATGTAGCGGCGATTAAAAACTAACCGATCTTCACGACCCACCCCATAACCAATCCTGGCTGGCTCCAAACGGGCTACAGCCATCCGAACCGCATCCGCAATTCGAGTTGTCAGAAATTTTGTATAAGCTGGTTCGGGCTCACTCTGAAACAAATGCGCTGACGCCGGCGCCGAGTGTGTGTGCGTAGCCGACGTCAAAATCTGCGCAATCGGAATGCCCGAGTGCTGATGAATCAATTCCTTCGCAGCATCAAACACCGCTCTCGGAACCGCACATGAATCCACTACCGCAAATGCCAGCCGAGTACGCCCGTTGTCCAACGCAATCGCACGCACATGCAATTCATCATGAATGAATGCGGCCTTCCGGTCATTCATCTGGCCAGCCAAAGATAATCCCAACCAAGGCGTAATGTTAGATGTCGCCGCGCCAGCGCGTATCTTGCCAGATCGACCTTGCAGAAACGCAGCCGGCGCAAACAGCAGATCTCGCCGTCGCATTACGATAGCTCAATGATCTTGCGCCGCAACTCAGCCGCCGCTGCGTTGTCCGCGGTGATCACCAGAATAGTATCGTCACCAGCCACCGTCCCAACAATTTGAGGCCACCCACTTTGATCTAGTGCCACAGCCATGGAATTCGCCCCCCCAGGTGTTGTTTTGATAACCAATAAATTTTGAGCCAACTTTACATCCTGCAGAAATTCAGAGATCAATGTTCCAAGATCCGGTGCGTTCTTTTCCGTGCCCGCCGTCATCTCGCGATACCCGTCAACTGTCTTCACCAACCCCAGTTCGCGAATATCCCGCGAAAGCGTAACCTGCGTCGCCTCAACATCCACCGCCAATAATTCCTGCGCCAATTCCTCTTGAGTATGAATCCGCTTCGCCCGAATCAATTTCAGGATTTGACCATGACGGAAAGACTTCATAAATCCTCAACTTTTATATATCGCGAGTCTAGCCTCAGCCGCAGTCAATGCTTCCGCCACCCGCACCGGAGCAGTCCCGCCCGGCACCATCCTGCTCTTCATCCCTTCAGTGGGTTGCATCAGTTTCACCATCTCCGGTTGGAATTCTGGAGCAAAGTGAACTAGCTCTTCTGCAGTCCAATCCGCAGGCTTCTTCCCGGCATTTAGACTCTCCAGAACCAGCCGGCCCGCAATCTTGTGAGCCTGATGAAAGGGTGTTCCGGCTCTCGCCAGTGCTTCCGCCAAATCCGTTGCAACTGCCCAGCTTTCTTCCGCCGCCGCCGCCGGAACTGCTACGTTTAATCTAACTGTTGCCGCAACTCCACGAATCATTTCCAGACAACCAGCCAGTTGATACGCGCAATCAAACAGCGGCTCTTTGTCTTCCTGCATGTCCCGGTTATAGGTCATCGGTAATCCTTTCATCGTCACGTAAAGAGAGTTAAAATCACCCCACACTCGCCCACATTTGCCGCGAATTAACTCCAACGAATCCGGATTCTTTTTCTGAGGCATCAAGCTCGATCCGCTCGTCACCCCGTCCCCCAACTCCATCCAACCAAACTCTTCACTCGAATAAAGAATCCAGTCTTCGCACAAACGGCTCAAGTGCAGCATCGTCGTCGAAGCGGCGTACATGAAGTCCAATACGAAATCGCGATCTCCTGACACATCCATGCTGTTCCTGGTAATTGCTTCAAAGTCCAAATCTTTCGCAATCGCCTCACGGTCAAAAGGAAATCCCGATCCCGCCAACGCACCACTTCCCAACGGCATTACATTCACTCGTGCCCGAGCCTGTTGCAATCGCTCGAGGTCTCTCGAAAACATTTCGAAGTACGCCAGGCAATAGTGGCCCCATAACACAGGCTGCGCTCTTCGCAAATGTGTGTATCCAGGAATTACTGCAGTCTCATAGGTCCGGGCTAGCTTCAAGAGCTCTTCCAGAAACTCAATCATCAGTTCTATACAGACATCAATCTCGCCGCGCAGCCACAGCCTGACGTCCAGTGAAACTTGCTCATTCCGGCTCCGGCCCGTATGGATCTTATCCGCTAAGCCACCCGTTTTATCTTTCAGTTTTCGGATAACCAGTGTATGGACATCTTCATCGATAGCATCATTACAGAAAGTTGATTCTTGCGATTCCTTCAGCAATTCATCAAACGCCTTTACCAACGCCGCCCTCTCATCAGCCTCTAAAATTCCCACGCGTTCCAACGCTCGCGCAAAGGCCTGCGACCCTCGAATATCCGCTGCAATCAACTTGCGGTCAAAGTGCAACGACCCACTAAACCGCTCAAAAACTTCCGACGGCCCAGTCTCGAATCTTCCGCCCCACAATTTCATCCAGTTATCCGTCCTTCCTCATCAACATCAACAACAGGGCTTTCTGCGCATGCAGGCGATTTTCCGCCTGATCAAAAATTGCTGATTGTCGAGACTCCATCACTTCATCCGTAACTTCCTGCCCACGCTTTGCCGGAAGACAATGGAGGAAAAGTGCATTCTTATCGGCCGCGTTCATCAAACGGGAATTCACTTGATAAGGTTCGAAAAGTCTCTTTCGTTCTTCAGCTTCGCTTTCTTGTCCCATACTCGCCCAAACATCGGTATACACCGAATGAGCCCCTTCCACCGCTTCGTCCACTGAATTGGTTATTGTAATTACCGTCTCCGTTTCCTTCGCGAATTGCCGGGCCTTCGCCACAATTCCAGAGTCCGGCTCAAACCCCCTGGGGGTCGCCACCGATACATGCATTCCCAGCCGTGCCCCTGTCAACAACAAGGAATGCGCAACATTGTTGCCATCGCCTATATAAGCGAGTTTGGTTCCCTTGCATGTTCCGAATCGCTCAATAATAGTTTGCATGTCCGCCAGCGCTTGGCAGGGATGGTAAAAGTCGCTCAGGGCGTTAATCACCGGGACACGCGACCACTTCGCTAAATCCTCTATCGTTTGCTGAGAGAAAACCCGGGCCACAATGCATTGTGTCCAACGATCCAGATTCCGTGCCATATCGGAAACCGGTTCCCGTTCCCCAATCATTCCGATGCTAACCACCACGTCTCCGCCCAATTGCTTAGCCGCAAGTTCGAAGGTTAGCCTTGTACGTAAGGATGGTTTTTCAAAGAGCAAGCTAACGTATTTCCCACGCAATTCCCCAGTGAAATCGTCCGGTTTCGCTTTCACTTCCCCTGCCAAGTACAGCAGCGAATGCAGCTCTTCCGATGTCAAATCCAGATCGCTCCGCAAATCCCCGGCGCTGATTGTTGTATGTTTATTCAATACTATGAATAATTACACAGCGAGAGGTTCGGGTCAATTCCTGATATTTCGCAACGGCATACTACTCACCGATCATGGTCAAATCAACGACGGTCTTCTGATCATCAAAAACGGCCGAATCGATTACGCTGGACCGGATTATCTAATCGAGTTCCCGCTGGAAGCTGAGATCATTGATGCTCGCAAGCTCTACATCAGCCCAGGATTCATCGATCTCCACATTCACGGCGGAGCCGGTGCCGATTTCATGGATGCCACTATTCAGGACGTCGAAACCGTCATGCGATTTCACGCCCTCCACGGTACAACCGCACTTTGCCCCACCACCGCAACTGCCCCGTTGGTGGAAATCCTAGGTTGCCTTGATGCCATTAATCAATACCGCAACAAAGGCTTTTTTTTCGGTCGAGCGCTAGGAGCCCACATTGAAGGGCCTTTTCTAAATGGAACCAAGAGTGGATGCCACCTTCCACAACACTTGAAGCTTCCTTCCGAGTTCGAATGGAAGCCTCTACTGGAACACGGCCCAATCGCAACCATGACATTGGCCCCCGAATTACCAGGTGCCCGAAGTTTGATTGAAGCCCTACATCAACAAGGTGCAATAGCAAGCGTCGGTCACAGCGAAGCGCTGTTCCATGAAATTGAAGAAGCCACGCATTGGGGAATTCGCCACGCTACTCATCTTTATTGCGCCATGACGGATTCCATGAACAATCGTTGGCGAGGCACACCCAATCCGAGATCTGCCGGCATCGTTGAAGCGGTCTATCTACTCGATGGGATGTCTAGCGAACTGATCACAGACGGAATCCATCTTTCAAAGGAAATGTTGCAACTCGCCCTGCGTAATAAGGGGTTCGATCAACTGGCAATAATCACCGATGCCATGCGCGGAGCAGGTATGCCAGATGGTGAATATACCTTTGGTCCGAAACATGGAATGCTCGCAATCGTGAAGAACCGCGAAGCTCGAATCCCCGACGGAACTGCACTTGCCTCAAGCGTGTTTGCCATGAACGAAATGGTTCGTACTTTTCAGGAATTGACTGCCTGCCCCTTATGGCAAGCCGTCCGAATGGCTTCGCTAACTCCCGCCGAAATTCTAGGAGTTCAAGCCGATCTGGGCAGCCTCGCAAAAGGCAAACTGGCCGATGTGGTGCTGTTCGATTCCGCCCTGAACGTCAAGCAGACCTACATCGGAGGTGTTCTAGTGCACTAAACCCGAACCAGCATTTTGCCAGTATTTTCGCCACGCAGCATCGCTAGAAACGCATCAGGAGCCTTTTCCAATCCATCCACAATTGTCTCCTCGTACTTCAGCTTTCCTTCACTTAGCCATGCCCCGAGTTGCCCAGTGCCTTCTTCCCACCGTGCCATGTAATCCGTCACAAGCAGTCCCTGAACTTTTGCCCGCTTCACAATTAACATGCCAAGCATTCGTGGACCCATCTCAGGCTTCTCCAAGTTGTACTGAGATATTTGCCCGCAAATTGCCACCCTTGCATGCACGTTCATATGGATCATTGCAGCGTCAGTAATGTCTCCGCCTACATTGTCGAAGTAGACATCAATTCCGTTCGGGCAAAGTTCGCGCAGCCTCGCCAAATGGTTGGGCGTTGTCTTATAGTTGTAGGCCGCATCAAATCCCAGTTCATCCACGAGCCATTTCACTTTGTCATCGGTGCCGGCGATTCCCACAACTCGGCAGCCTTTGATCTTTGCAATCTGCCCTACAATTGATCCCACCGCTCCGGCAGCTCCTGAAACCACAACGGTTTCTCCAGACTTCGGATCACAAACATCCAGCAATCCGAAATATGCAGTCAATCCTGGCATGCCCAGAATCCCAAGCGATGCGGATACTGGTCCGAGTTTCGGGTCTAATTTCCTTAGCTGTTTCGGCAGGGCAATTGCGTATCGCTGCCAACCCGAAAACGCCGCAACAATATCGCCTGGCTGAAAGCCTTCGGCCTTCGATTCCACAACTCGGGCAATAGTGCCGCCCACCATAACGTCGCCCAATTTCACTGGGTCTGCATAAGACTTGGCGTCACTCATCCGTCCCCTCATGTATGGATCAACGGAAAGCCACATGGTCTCCAGCAACAGTTCTCCATCGCCTGGTATTGGGGCCGGTTGTTCAACAATCTGGAAGTCGGAAAGCTTGGGAAAACCAACCGGTCGCGCCGCAAGGCGAATCTGTAAATTTGGGGAACTCATTACGACATTATAGTTTGAGAGAATACAGCAATGCCCCCTAAATCAACGGTCGAGGAAATTCGTCAACGATTCGACAACGACGTGGATCGCTTCTCCAATCTTGAAACCGGCCAAACTGCAACGGTTGATGCGGCCTTGGCGCTGGATCTAATTACCGAATCGGCTGCTGTGGTTACCCCTCATGCAAAATCTATGCTCGACATTGGTTGCGGGGCAGGGAACTTTTCTCTGAAGCTTCGGCAGCGGTTGCCTGAAATTGAAGTGACTCTAATTGATCTAAGTCAGCCTATGCTGGACCGTGCCTCGGAGCGGTTGAAAGTTGGAGTGACTGCCCTTCAAGTTGATATTCGTGAGTATGATTTACCCGCCGAAAGTCTTGATATCGTTCTGGCTGCTGCGGTATTGCATCATTTAAGAACGGAAGCAGAATGGATTTCTGTTTTCACCAAAATCCACAAGGCGCTTCGTCCGGGTGGCAGCTTTTGGATATTCGATATGGTAGAACACGAGCTGGAATCCGTCCACCAAATCATGTGGCGTCGCTATGGGGAGTATCTTTCAGCCTTCAAAGGTGACGAATATCGTGATCATGTCTTTGCTTATATTGATAAGGAAGACACGCCTCGGTCCTTGATTTTCCAACTCGATATACTGCGGCAAGCAGGTTTTTCGCGCCTGGAAGTTTTGCACAAGAATTCCTGCTTTGCAGCGTTTGGAGCGGTGAAGGCCTAAGACAGACCCTCCACTTTCCAACCCCTTCGATACTTACGTCGGAGGTGCTGATTGGCTTCTTTAGCATTGCTGAAAACCAGCTTTGCTGAATCCCATTCCAACGTCTTCTTAGGAAACTTGGTTGCCAAACTCCCCAACAGAACTGTTTCGCTCAGTGGGCCAGAATAATCGAACGAAGTTGAAGTTTTCCCCTCACCCTTCACTGCCTCCACGAACTGATGATAGTGGTTCGCACCTTTGATATCTGGCAGTTTGAAATCTTGAAATTTCGCTTGGGAAAAGAACTTTGGAAATCCAACATGGGGCAATAACATTACTCCATCGGTGCCGACAAAAATGGATCCCTGCTCTGGCCATTTTTCCGCCTCAATCAAGGCTTGAATTTCCATGGGAGGCTTCTCATCTCCGTCATACCAGGTGACGTTTACGGTTTTTCCCTGAGTGTAAGCTGTTCCTGGAAAGTTATATTTAACAATGGCATTGATTGCCCAATTGGTTGCATTCGGCGCGGGTCCTTCAGCACGCACGGTCAGCGGCGAAGTCAACGCAAGGGCTGCAAATACTGGATCGTAAATATGGCAGCCCATGTCACCAAATGTTCCGGTGCCAAATTCCAAACGCTTCCGCCAATTCACCAAATGGCAATAATCTTTGATGTAGGGGAAAGGCTTGGCCACACCAATCCAGCCCTTCCAATCGAGCGTTGATGGAATTGCATCCTTGCTAGTTGGACGCGGAGTCATGTCCCCCCACTTCTTGTTGCTCCAGGCGTGGACTTCTTTAATTTTCCCAATGGTCCCGCTCTGAATCAGGCTCACCGCAGTCTTATATTCAGGTGAAGAATGGACCTGAATTCCCATCTGTGTAACTAGCTTTTTGGAAGCGGCGAATTCGTTTAGCTTACGGGCTTCGGCTACTTTTGATGTCAGTGGTTTTTGGCAGTAGACATGCAACCCTCGTTGCATGGCGGCCATAGCTTGCGGGGCATGCATGTGGTCTGGAGTGCCAACACAAATGGCATCCAGATTTTTGTACTCCACATCGAGCATCTTCCGCCAATCCTGATAGTGCTTGGTTGTTGGGTACTTTTTCTTCACCTGATCCAAACGGGAAGTGTCAATTTCCGCAACGGAAATCAAATCCACGGATGGGTGTGAAGCCAGCGGATTCAAGGTTCCCCAAGCCATGTTGGAAGCGCCCATGGAGGCCAAACGCACACGCCCACTTGGTGGTGCGGAAATCAGGTTCTTGATAAAGAAGGGGGCTACAAGGATAGCCCGCCTGGTGACTTTTTCCATCTTGATATTCAGGATACTATGTTAAGCGCCTGATTCTTTCGCCCACTGCATAAATGTTTTTCCTTCACTGGCCAGTTTCTTCAGAAGCGGTGCTGGTTCCCATAACTCTCCGTGTTGCGTTTCGAACTCTAAAATTCTTCTGTACACTTCCGGGAGTCCGATCGTATCGGCATAAAACATTGGTCCACCACGATACGCCGGGAAGCCATAGCCAGTTAGATAAATCACGTCAATATCCACGGGGCGGAGAGCTATTTTTTCTTCCAGAATCCGTGCACCTTCGTTCACAAGTGCATAAAGCGTTCTTTCAATAATTTCTTCATCGGTAATGGAACGGCGCTGAATTCCAGCTTCGGCTGTGAGCTTGGCAATTAAATCATTCACAATAGGATCTGGCGACGGCTTGCGTTTTTCGTCGTAGGAATACCAGCCTGCGCCGGTTTTCTGGCCGAATCGGCCCATCTCGCAAAGTTCGTCGGCCACCATGGGCACACGGATTCCTGGTTTTTCCAAATGCTTAAATTCTTTTCGAATTCTCCAGCCCACATCCAATCCAGCTAAGTCGCCCATAGCCAGGGGTCCCATTGCCATGCCCCAGTTGTAAAGAGCCGCATCGACTTGTTGAGGCAAGGCTCCTTCTTCGACTAAAAACTGAGCCTCGCGGCCATAGCAATGGATCATGCGGTTGCCAACAAATCCTCGGCAGTTTCCAACCAGGACTCCAACCTTGTTCAGTTTTTTGGCAAGGCCCATGCAGGTGGCAATCACATCGGAACTAGTTGCTGCTCCGCGAACAAGTTCCAGCAACCGCATAACGTTTGCGGGGCTGAAATAGTGCGTCCCAATGACATCTGCGGGACGGCTGGTTGCCGATGCGATTTCATCAATACTTAACGTTGATGTGTTCGATGCAAGAATACAACCTGGTTTGGCAATGCTATCGAGGGCCGAAAAAATCTCCTTCTTTAGGGCCATACCTTCAAAGACAGCTTCGGTAATGATGTCTGCTTGTTCAAATCCGTCATAAGTAAGCTGAGGCGTGATCAACGCCATTCGCTGTTCCATCACTTCTGCAGTGAAGCGGCCTTTGGCTACGGAATTGGAATAGTTCTTGCGGATGGTTGCAACGCCACGCTCCAGCGCTTCTTTGGAACTTTCCTTCAAAATCACAGGGATTCCAGCATTGACGAAGTTCATGGTGATGCCGCCGCCCATGGTGCCAGCGCCGATCACAGCAGCTTTTTTGATCTCCCGAACTGGAGTATCCTTACCGATGCCGGGGATTTTGGCCACTTCGCGTTCGCCGAAGAAAGCGTGAATCATTGCCTTTGATTGGGTACTAAACAGGCACTGTTCAAAAATCTCCCGCTCCCGTTTGCAGCCTTCGTCGAAGGGCAGGGAAGTGGCCAATTCCACAGCATCAATTGCGGCCAGTGGGGCTGTTTGATTTCGATGCGACTTCTTTGCCGCTGCCCGTGCTTCTGCAAATATTGGGGCATTGTTTTCTGCTGTTCCTAACTTATCTTGCCGTTCGCGAGGCTTGGGATATGGCGCACCCTTGGCTGAAACTTCCAACGCAAAGTTGATTGCGCCGGTGAGCAAATCTCCTTCAATAATGCGGTCGACGATTCCAGCAGCGTGCGCGGCTGCTGCTTTTACAGGTTCCCCAAATGCGCACATGGTGGTGGCGACGGAAACGCCGGCCAAACGCGGCAATCGTTGCGTTCCAGCGGCGCCGGGGATGATGCCCAACTTCACTTCGGGCTGCCCGACTTGCGCGGATGGCGATGCGACGCGGAAGTGCCCGCCCATGGCCACTTCCAACCCTCCGCCGAATGCCGTTCCATGAATGGCGACGATCACAGGTTTTGCAGAATCTTCCATGGCCAGCATCAATGGCAGCAAACTGGATTCTCGCTTTTGGCCGCTGGTGATTTTTCCGAACTCCTTAATATCCGCACCGGCGATGAAGGTGCGTCCGCCGCCAATCAAAACAATTGCCTTCACCTCATCATCGGCGGCAAAGGTCTTAAGGCCTTGGGCGATTCCTTCGGGCACCCCAGGGCTTAAAGCGTTCACCGGAGGATTATTCACAGTAATGACACCAACGCTATTCTGTTTGCTAAGGACGATTAATTCGCTCATGCTTTTCGCTTCTCCAATTCGCTATCACGCAATTCTCTACGTAGCACTTTCCCAACACTGCTCTTGGGCAAGCTACTTACAAATTCCAATTCACTAGGAACTTTGAACTTTGCTAAATTCTGCTTCAAGTATTCGATGATCTCATCTGAGGTGGCGGTCGCGTTTGGCTTCAAAACGACGAAAGCTTTAACTGCCTCTCCGCGATATTCATGCGGCACTCCAACGGCACATGCTTCCAGTATGGCCGGATGAGTGAACAGCACTTCCTCAACCTCACTTGGAAACACCTTGAATCCGCTGACGATGATCATGTCTTTCTTCCGTTGGACGATGTAGAAGAATCCATCTTCGTCCATCCGGGCCACATCGCCGGTGTACATCCAACCATCGCGCAGAGCGTGCGCGGTTTCTTCGGGCTGATTCCAATACCCCTTCATGATTTGCGGACCCCGCACACAGAGTTCGCCTTCTTCGCCGATTCCAACTTCAGTAGTGCCTTGGGCAAGGTCAACAATTTTGAAATCCGTACTGGTAACAGGAATGCCGATGCTGCCAATTTTGCGCTTTGCCAGAAGGGGAGTTGTGGAAGCCGTGCAGGCGGTTTCCGTCATTCCAAAACCTTCGCGCAACATGGCACCGCTCATGGTTTCAAACTGTTCAATGACTTCGACGGGAAGGGGAGCTGAACCGCTATTAAAGTTTTTCACTTTGTGCAAGCCGCACGTTTTTGCTTCAGGATGGTTTAGCAAGGAGATGAATAACGTGGGCACGGCGGGAAAGAAAGTGGGCGAGTATTCCTTAAATGCGGCGATGAGCATGTTCACGTCGAACTTGGGAATGAGAATGGTCATAGTGCCATTCCAAGCGCTCAACAGCAGACCTACTACTTGTCCATAAATATGAAAGTAGGGGAGCACCATCAACATGCGTTCTTCGCCACGACGAGTGTGATATTGGTTCCAAAGGGCGTTCTGTATGGTGTTGGCGAACAAGTTGGAATGTGTCAACATGGCACCCTTCGGATTGCCGGTGGTTCCGCCGGTATACTGCAACAACGCCACGTCCTCTGTTGCGTTGATGCTAACGCGCGGCAAAGTTTCGGGATTGCCTTCGGCAATTAACGTGTTAAACAAATTCGAAGTGGATGTTCCACCAAGTGAATAGTCGGCAATGGACGTCAGGATTAAATCGCCTAGATCGATTTTTGAACCGGCTACCAATGGGGCGAGAACATCGAGGGTGACAAGTGCGCGAATGCCCGCATCATTGGCGACGATTGCAAGCTCCCTTGGCGTGTAGGTTGGATTGATGTTGGTTGCAATTGCACCCAAATGCATCAGGGCAAAAAAGGTGATTGGATACTGGGGACAGTTTGGCAGCATGATGCCGACTCTATCGCCCTTGGTAATGCCGAGACTATGCAGCCCTGCTGCTAGACGGTCGGCCTTTTCCTTGATTTCTCCAAAGGTTAATTGTGCGCCGAAGAAAGCTGTTGCAGGCCGGTCGCGATATTGGCTGGCAGCCGTCTGCAGAATTTGATAGAGCGATTGCTTGGGAAAGTTGGTAGAGGGAGGGACCCAGAAATCGTAACTGGCCAGCCACGGGCGATTGGCGAAGACGCTCATTTAGACGGCTGTGCCTCCACCATCCACCGCAATGGTTTGGCCTGTGATGTATCCACTCGCTTCGCTGGCCAGAAACACGGCAACGCCCTTTAGTTCGCCGGGCAAACCGGCGCGGCGCATGGGGACGTTAGCGATGATTGAGGGCATCACTTGGTCCATAATTTTCTCAGTCATGCGAGAGGGAAAGAAGCCAGGAGCGATGGCATTGACGCGGATATTGTGTTGCGCCCACTTAGCGGCTAACTCTTTTGTGAGGGCGATCAACCCGCCCTTGGAAGCAACGTAGCCGGCATAGTGCAGGCCTTCCGGCATGCTGCCTCGCAACCCGGCAATGGATGCAATGTTGATGATGCGGCCAAATTTCTGGGCGATCATGTGCTTGGCGCAGGCTTGGGAAAACAGGAAGGCTCCGGTGAGATTGGTGTCCAGCACTTCATGCCATTTGTCGAGTGGCATGTCTTCGGCGGGAGCACCCCAACTGACGCCTGCATTGTTGACAAGGATGTCGACGTGGCCGAAGTGCTCTATGGTTTTGTTGACTACGGATTTCACGTCGTCTGGACTGGTGACATCGCAGGTGGCTCCTTCACAGGAAAAGCCTTTGCGCTTGAGGTCTTTCACGGCTGGGGTGAGCCACTTTTCGCGCCGGGCGACAAGCATAACGGAGCAGCCTGCTTCGGCGAGTCCTTCGGCCATTTCTTCACCTAAGCCACGCGATCCGCCGGTGACGAGGGCGACGCGGTTGTCTAGATCGTAAACGTCTCTAAGAGATTTCATTTGTGATTGCTGTGTAAAGTAGAGCAGTCACGAGTATACCTTTGCTTGAAGTTTGTTGGTTGAACGATGGAATTAGATTCCTTACATGCCCCAGGAACTCGCGCGAATATGAGTAAAGTTTTCCACCGGAAGTTTGTGATGGCTTAGTAATAAATAGAGGTCTAAGTCATCCGTTAAGAGAGTACAGCCGTGTATTCGAGCAACCGCACCAATGGCTGCATCGGCAAGCCCAAGTTTTTCGTAGAAAGGATCGTCAGATGCTTGTGAGCTTGCCATTGGCACTTCTTGAAGCAGGGAGATTGCCTCTTTGACCACGAGGCGGGCTTGACGCCTTTCAACTCCTGGGAGATCCGTTAGATTGCTGACTTCCGACATAATGTGAGCGACGGTATAGATTGGTTGGAATTCTCTATGCACTTCAAGTAGTAAGTTGTAGTCGGACTTTGAATATTGGCTAGTTCTTTTGAATGTCTTAATTCTGTTCTCGTTGACCTTGCCAACCGCGTAGAGGACCAGAAGGTTGGTATCGACGAGCAGCCCCGAAGACCTCTCCGAGTTCATTGTGTTGCGACTTCACGAATTTTTACGGCTGCCAGTTCTCCAGTTTCTACATCGATTAAAAACCGTTTGAAGCTGAGCGAGTTTGTGTAGCGTTGAAAAGGGCCAAGCGTTAGGTGCTTGTTCGGCAGACTTAAGGTAATACTCCAGACATCTCGACCATTATAGGTTTCTCGTTCAAGCTCTTCCAAGTTGGAGGAGTCTTCATCGAGTATTTCAGCAGCTTTTGCTCTTGCGAGCTGAACAGCCTGTTTGACATCTATCATGCTCGGATTCACCTAATTAAAAATGGCACAAAAGCTATTGTCATCCAGCCAGAGTATTCAACCCACCAACGCGCTTGGCCTCGAATGCTTCAATGGCTGGAAGCTGCTTTAGGATGTAGCCAATTTCGTCTACACCTTCTACCAGACAAGTCTTCGAGAATGGGTCGACGTCAAATTCGACGGTTTCACCATCGGGTAGTGTTAGCCGTTGGGTGGGCAAGTCGACGCTCAACTTCATGGCTGCATCAGCGGTGCGCATTTTTAGAAGCTTGGCGTGCACTTCGCGAGAAACTACGATTGGCAGCAACGAATTCTTCATGGAATTCGCTTTGAAGATATCGGCGAAGGAGGTGGAAATGACGGCTTTGAATCCAAACTGCGTCAAGGCCCAGGGAGCGTGTTCACGGCTGGAACCGCAGCCGAAATTATCGCCGGCTAGCAGAATTTCAGCGCCCTTCGATTCGGGCTTGTTCAAAACGAAATCGGGGTTGGAGGAGCCGTCGGCCAGGTATCGCCAATCGTTGAAAAGCTGATCTCCGAGGCCAACTTTGGAAATCGTCTTCAGGAAACGGGCGGGGATGATCTGGTCTGTGTCGACGTTATCGACAGGCATAAAAACTACGCGGCTTTCAAATTTCATCGATTTTCTCCCAACATGGTGCGTGCATCGGTGACCACGCCATTCACTGCACTGGCGGCGGCGGTCATGGGGCTGGCCAGGAACGTCCGGCCACCTTTACCTTGCCTACCTTCAAAGTTGCGGTTGGATGTGGACACACTGTATTGCCCTGGTGCCAACTGATCGCCATTCATTGCGATGCACATTGAGCAACCGGCTTCGCGCCATTCTGCGCCGGCAGCCTTGAAGACTTCGTCCAAGCCTTCTGCCTGTGCCTGACGTTTGATTTCCTGCGAACCGGGTACAACTAACATCCGCACGTTTGGACTCACTTTGCGGCCTTTCAGAATACTGGCTGCGGCGCGAAGATCGCTGAGGCGGGAATTGGTGCAGCTTCCTACGAAAACCACGTTGATTGGATGACCGGCCAGAGGTTCGCCCGCTTTCAGATCCATGTAGCTCAGCGCCTTGGTGAGGGAATCGCGCTCCAGCTTGTCGGTGATGGAAGCGGGGTCTGGAATACGACCGGAAATTGCCATGCCTTGACCTGGGTTGGTGCCGAAGGTGATCATGGGTTCCAGTTCATTGGCGTTGATGGTGATGC